>NZ_JBIAYZ010000004.1:0-446321 GCF_042898635.1 Micromonospora sp. NPDC000442
TAACGGGTTCAGTTGACCGGTACTAATAGGCCGAGGACTTGCTCACAAAGATTCTGCTCGCGTCCACTGTGTAACTCACAACAAACAAACAACACCCCGACAAGCAGTTGGTGTTGGTGTTGTTTGACATGTTGATAAGGTTACGGCGGTCATGGCGGAGGGGAAACGCCCGGTCTCATTCCGAACCCGGAAGCTAAGCCCTCCAGCGCCGATGGTACTGCACCCGGGAGGGTGTGGGAGAGTAGGACACCGCCGGACATTCTTCCCGTTTAGGGCCACCCACAGGGTGGCCCTAAACGCGTTCCAGGGCACCGGGTCCCCGGCCCCGCGATCTCCGCGTTACGACACGCCGCGGTGTGGCGAGTGCCATCGGGGCCGGTGGGACCGGGAAAGCGGCCCAGCCGCATACGCGGGCACCGCACAATCGCCCTTACGATGACGGCAAGGCGCATCTCGACGAACACGCCAGCCGGGTATGTGGCACGCCCGGGCCTTGCTCCGGCAGCCGGAAACCTGCCTCTCCGCGACACCGCAGGGTAAGAGCGTGGAGGCGCGGATCCTCCGGAGACGACACCGAAGTCGGCCGCGGCGTCAGCCTTGGGGCGTACCGCAGGGAAGGGCCCCGCCGGCGCGAAGCTGGCGGGGCCCGTGACGAAGCTGGTGCCCGGCGGGCGTCAGGCAGGTTCCTTGGCGCAGATGAAGCGCGGTTCCGCGCTGTAGGTCCAGCTGAACTTCTCCCGCTTGACGACCTTGCCGTCCTTCTTGATGACCCGGAACGCGTCCTGCGTGAAGCCCTGGCTGCCGTTGGCGGGAATGCAGCTCGGTCCTGGTTCGAGGTAGACGGTCTTCGGCGAGGTGATGTTCCGCCGGGGGCCGTACTGGGTCTTCACGCTGTCCCAGATCTTCGTGCTCCAGATCGACACCGTCACCGAACTGCCGGTGTAGGAGGTGTCGATCAGAACGCCGTAGTCGGTGTTGTTGCGGAACTTGAAATCGAGGTTGGGCCAGAAGATGGTCGACTCGATGACCGCCGGGTAGCGGCTGAAGTAGTACGAATGCGGCTTGTGCTCGACGTCCTCCAGGCCGGCGTAGTACGTGGCGTTGAAGAGGGTCGTCGTGAACTGCGAGGTGCCCCCGCCGACCCCCGGAACCAGCTTGCCGTCGAGGATCACCGGCGCGTCACGGTAGCCCTGCGCGTAGCCGCGTTCGCCGGTGTGACCGTTCAGCGAGAACGTCTCGCCGGGCAGCACCACCGTGCCCTTCACATCGTTGGCGATCGTCACGATGTTCTGGCTGCGCGGCGAAGAGAGCCCGCCGGTGAAGTTGGTGGTGAAGGACGAAACCTTCTCCTTGATCCCCAGGCCACGGAGCTTCGCCGCGGTGAGCTTCGGCTCGGCCGGCTTGAGCTCGACGGAGACCGTACGACCCTCGTCGCGTGGTAGCACGGCGAGCAGGTCGGGGCCGAGATTGCCGGTGTCGACCTGCTTGCCCGCCCGCCCGTCGACCACCTTCGGCTTTCCGCCGGAGATGGTCATCGTGGCATCCTTCGGGGCCACCTCGACGGTGCCGAGCTTGTCTCCGAGCGCGGCCCGCAGTTTCCTGACGTCCACGCTGGGCGTGAGCTTTCCGGTCTTGTCAGCCTTGAAACGGAGACCCTTCGCGATGGCCTCCGGCGGGATGGTGACCGAACCACGATCGGTGGTCAGCTTGACCGGTGCCGCCACCGCCGGCTTGGCCAGCTCGGCGACCAGCCGGTCGACCTCCTCCGCGGTGGTGGCCGGATGGTTCTCGACCAGCGGGACGGTCACCGGCTGCCCGCTCAACCAGCCTTCCTTTACGGCCTCGGCGGAGTGCTCCGGGTCGATGGTGAGGGCGGGCTTCGGGTAGCGCACCTTCGGCTTGGTGCCGGAGAACGTGATCGCCGGCATGGTCATCTTCCGGCCCTGGTCGCCCACGAGCTTCGTCAGGGCGGTCTCCAGCTTCGGCACGTCGACCGAGACAACCGGCTCGACCTCCCGCGACCCGACCAGGCGGTCCACGGCGTGAGCGTTCGTCGCGGCGGCGGCGGCCACGGTGGCGTCCACGTCGACAGTGAGCCCCACCTCGGCGGGGTTGATCTCAGCTGTCCGCTCGCCGACGCGTACCTGGATGGGGGCCTGGAGTTCGGCCGCCCGCCGGTCAAGTTGCGCCCGCAACTCCCGCGCCGCGTCCGTCCGGCTGCGCCCACCGAGTTCGGTGCCGAGCACGCTGGTGCCACGTGGCACGTCGCCCGCGTACGCCCAGACGGCCACCGCACCCACCGAGCCGAGCACGGCGGTGGCCACGCCGGAGGCGAGCAGCAGCCGGAACCGGCGAGACCGGGGCCGGTCACCGCCCGGCGGGACGGGTGCCGGGCGTGCCGGCTCCTCGATCGGCCAGTTGACCGCAGTCACCTGCACCGTGGGCCGGTCATCGGCCGGCGGGGGACGTTCTTCGCCGTACAGCGTCACAACTACCTCTTAGCGACATACCGCATGCGGAGCCGGGGATCCTACTCCGGAAGAGAACTACGGTAGCCAACCAGACCACCACCCGGCAGCCCGAGTCGACATGGATCGCCAGTCGCGCCCGTTCGGCGTGGCGTGCGTCCCGAATTTTCACTCCCGGTGACGGTCGGATGTCCCGCGCGTCAGCGTCGCCTGCGTCCGAACACCAGCCAGGCCATCACCAGGGCAGCCAGGGCGGCGACTGTCAGTGAGCAGGTCAACACCCCCGTCACCGTGCGTGGCGCGATCAATGCGGCTCCGGCCGCCAACCCGGCCGTTGCCAGCCACAGCGGTGCGGCGGGCCATCGGGCGACGGTCGCCACCCGATCGTTCACCAGCATGAACACCACCGCGTAGAGCGCCCCGACGGCCGCGAACATCGGAGCCGTTCCGGCCAGGTGCAGGTAGTCGGCACCGCCGACGAGCCGGAAGGCCAGCTCACCGGCGACCGCTGAGCTGACCACCAGGACCGCGCCGCAGGCCAGGATCAGCGCCAACGCCACCAGTCGGGCCCGCCGATCGCCCTGGGCCAACCGGGGCAGCACCAGCAGCGTGACCACCTGAGGAGCCCAGAGCGCACCCTTGGTGAGTACCGCGCCGACGGCGTACGCACCGGAGGCGGCCACCGGTAGGAGTTGGCGGGCCAGGATCAGATCCGCGTACGAGATGGTGAGCATCGCCAGCGTCGCTCCGCACGCCGTCATCACCTGCCGCGCCCCCAGTCGCTGCGCAGCGGTGCTCGGGGCAGCGGACGTTCCGGTCGCCTCGACGTCAGGCCGGCCGGACGTGGCCGGTTCGGGTGGTCGCGGGTATTCGGGTGAACTGGCGAGACGGGCCAGGAGCGGCAGCACCAGCAGACCGGTCAGGGTCGCCAGGAACAGGCACATTTCCGGTCCCCGGCCGAGCAACAGCCCGGCGACCAGCCCGCCGTAGCGGCCGACGGCCACCGCGACCATCGCCGCGGCGAGCCGCAGGAAACGCTGGTCGCCCTGGAGTTCTCCGAGCCACCGGCCGCTGAGCACGGTGGCGAACGTGGTGGTCGCGAGTAGCAGCGTGAGTGCCAACGGCAGCCGCAGGGCGACGGTCAACGCCGGCGCCGCGGCGACTGTCACCCCAGCCGTGAGGGCGGCGGTTCGCAACCCGAGACGGGAGGTGTCACCGGTGCCGCTACGGGCCCGGTGGGCGGCCACCGCGATCTGTAGACCGAAACCGGGTACCGCCGCGATCGCGGCCAGCGCGAGCACGGTAGCCAGCGCGCCCAGATCGGCGGCGCTGAGCCGGCGCGCACCGAGCATCGGGACGACGTACGCCAGCGCGTTGGTCACCACGGTCGCGACGGTGACCGCGGCACCCGCCGCGCCGAGTCGCAACCGTGCGACGTCCCTGCTCGTGGTCTGGGCCATGCCGACTCGGACCTACTCGGGCTTCGGCGCCGGGTTGCCGATCGCGATCTCGTTGGTGCAGAACGAGATGTCGGTCCCGTGTACGGTCAACTCGACCGAGTCCCCGCCGCCGACGATGCGAAAGAATCGCTGGTTGAGGCCCTTCTTGACCGGGAACTCGGCGGTGCCGGTGCCGGTGCCGAGCCGCAGCGTCGCCGTGCCGGAAGCCGAGCTGAGATAGCCGATCCGGACCACCCAGTGCCAGTCCTGGCGCGGCTCGTTCAGCGGCATTCGTACGCTCTGCCCGCCGGAGACCAGGTAGCCGCAGCCTTCCTGCGGCCCCGGCTGGACGGTGCTACCGACGACCGTGGCCACCTGGATCCGACCGAGGGAGTCCAGCACCGACAGGTTGTCGGCCTCGTCCACGAACGTCGGCCGGGCGCCGAAGGCGCGGAAGAACCGGGACTGCAGGTTGTACGGCCAGGACAGGTCGGGAACGACCTCGTTCGGAACCGGGCCGTCGAAGAACACCGTGCCAGGCGGTGCGCTGGCCATCTCGATCCGGACGGTGTCGACGTACGACCTGCCGGACTTGGCCGCCCACTCGTCGCTGTACCGGGAAGTGGTCCACACGGTGCCCAGGCAGACGGCGACGAGCACCAGGGCCAGCACCACGTGCACCGCCTCCCGGTAACGCTCGGGCAGCGGACCGAGCAGCCCGGGAGGAGGAGGCGAGTCGGCGGCCAGCGGTCGCCGATCCGGCTCGGCCGGTTGCTCGACGGCCCGGCGCGGGGACGGCGTTGGAGCCGTCGCGCCGCCCGGATCCGGCCCACCGGCCGGGTGCTGGCTGGCGACCGGACTCGGGGGGTCGACCCGCCCGGTTTCGTCATCCGGCACCGGGTCGGCGGTCCGTGGAGGCGGCACATGCTCGGCAGGCTCGGCTGCTGCTGCTGGCTCCGGCTCGGGATCGACGGGCGCTTCGGCGTGGATGACGCCGAGCCTGGCCACCACCTGCTTCGGCGCTCCGGTCCGGACCGACTCGGCGAGCACCGGTGTGGCCGAGCCGGCCGGCGGCGCGGCCGAGCCGGCGTCCGGGGCGGTCGAGCCGGCGTCCGGGGCGGTCGAGCCGGCGTCCGGGGCGGTCGAGCCGGCGTCCGGTGCGGCCACGGGCCGGGGGCCGGCGTGCTCCGGAGGCGTCACCTCCGCTGGTTCCGGGTGGGCCCCCGGTCTCGCTGGCGGTGTGTCGGGGTTGGCCGGTTGGGTCCTGCCGGAGACCCGGGACGGCCGGGCCAGCCCGACCACGGCGACACCGAGACAGATGGCGGCCACCACGACGACGTCACTGACATACCGGGGCACGCCGCCGGCGACCCCGCTGAAGGTCGAGCCGAGCCGGGTCGCGGCCAGCATGCCCGCCACCAGCACCAGGTACGACCCGAGCAGCAGCCAGGCGCGGCCGGCGCGACGACGACGGCGTACGGTCGCCACGATCAGGGCCACGACCAGCGTCCAGGCCACCCATCTGCCGAGTTCCGGCGGTGCCGCGACCGGTGCGCCATCGCCGGCTCCCAACCAGCGCCACGGCCCGCCGACCAGGCCCGGCATCACGGTGGACCCGAGCATCTGGCTGAGGAACGTGAACACCTCGCCGACCGACGTCGGCCGCCGCAGGGAAGACTCCGAGTTGCTCAGGTAGGCGGCGAGGAAGCCGAGGGAAAGCGCGGTCAGCAGCAACCAGGACGGCCACCAGCGGTGGATCGTGGTCCAGACGGTGCGGAAGAAGCCGCCGTCGGCGTAGAGGGCGGCGGTGAGCAGGAAGACCAGCGCCACGACCAGGATCGCCTTCTCGAAGAAGACGAGGCCGAGCAGGACGGAGAGGGCCAGCGTCACCAGATGCCGTTTGCGCCGGGTCTGCACATAGCCGACCTGCGCGCCTACCGCGAGCACCATGGCGATCTGCATTGGCAGCATGTTGACCCCGACGGCCCACCAGGACGTGGCCTCCAGGGTCAGCGGGCTGAACATCAGCGCGCCGAGCGGCAGGAGCAACAGCCAGGACGGTTGCAGCAGTCGACGCAGCAGCTGAAAGAAGGTGATGCCGAGGATCGCCTGGCCGATCGCCATCAGCAGCACGTACGGCCAGTAGGCCAGCCCGACGTGTTCGGTGATCAGCCAGGTGAGCAGCCGGCCAGCGGGCATGAGGTGGTTGTTGTAGAGGGTGAGCAGGTGCTCGACGGTCAGGTCGGACTCCGCCGCCTGGGTGATCATCACGTAGTCGTCGGCCGCCAGGAAGCCGCGCGAGGCCACCTGGGCACGCCACAACACGCTTAGCGCGACGATGGCGAGGGCCACCGTCCGGATCCGGTCCGCACCCAGCCGACCGCCGGTGCGGTCCGCCACGGACGTACCGTCCGCGGCCATCGACGAACCCTCACCAACCCGGCCCGGACGCGGCGCGTCCGGCCCAGCGGCCCGGTCGACCGTAAGGGGAGGTGGAGAAGGGTTCGACGCCATGGCGGGAACACTGCCACACCGACCGTCGCGCCTTGCATCAGGTCAACGGATGGTTCGATGGTCATCGGGCCGATGACGGCCGCGTACAGTGGCCGCCACCAGCGTGGCCGATCGCCGCGCACCGGCATTGGTGAGGTCGACGGATGCGGGAAAGGTTGGTGCCGCACGCGGTGGCCACCGCCGTGACGACGGTGGTGCTCGCACCGCTGGCCCTGCCCGGGTACGTGCTGCGCTACGACATGGTCTTCGTGCCCCGGCCGGCGTTGAGCTGGGAGGTGATCGCCCCGGCCACGGCCCTGCCCCGGGCCGTCCCGCAGGACGCCGTGGTGGCGCTGGCCTCGCAGCTGTTCCCAGGGTGGTTGCTGCAACGACTGGTGCTGGTGGCGATTCTCTACCTGGCCGCACTGGGTGCCGCGCGGCTGGTGCCGACGGAGCGGGTCGGGGTGCGGGTGGTGGCCGCACTCGGGTACGCGTGGACGCCGTACCTGGCCGAGCGGTTGCTGATCGGGCAGTGGGGGCTGCTGGTCGCGTACGCCGCGTTGCCCTGGCTGGTGCGGGCCGCGATCGGGGTGCGTGATGGCGAGCGGGGTGCCCTGCGCCGGCTGTTGCTGGCGACGGCGGCGTCCGCGATCACCCCGACCGGCGGGCTGCTCGCCCTGGTCGTGGTCACCGTGCTGCTGGTCGGGCGGTACCCGGGGGCGGCCCGGACGGCGCTGACCGGGGTGGGTACGACGGTGCTGTTGAACGCGCCGTGGCTGGTGGCCGGTTTCGTCAGCACAGGGACCGGCCGGTCCGACCCGGCCGGAGTGGCGGTCTTCGCCGCCCGATCGGAGAACTGGGCGGGGCCGCTTGTGGCATTGGCCGGCACCGGCGGTATCTGGAACGGACAGGCCACCCCGGCCTCCCGCAGCGGATGGCTGATACCACTGGCGACGCTGCTGGTGCTGGCGGTCGCCGGATACGGCGTGCCGGTGCTGTGGCGCCGCTGGTCGCGGCCGGTCGTCGGTCGGCTCGGGTTGTTGGCGGTCGCTGCGTGGCTGGGCGCTGCGCTCGGGGCGCTGCCCGGCGGGGCCGGTCTGCTGGGCTGGTTGGTCACCGCCGTGCCCGGTGCCGGGTTGCTCCGCGACGGGCAGAAACTGCTGGTGCCGTACGTGCTGCTGCTGGCGGTAGTCGGGGCGCTCGGAGCGGAGCGACTGGCCGGACGCCTCGCGGCCCGGTTCGACCTGGCCACCGGCCGGGTGCTGGTGGCCGGTGCGGCGTTGCTGCCGCTGGCCGTGCTGCCCGATCTTGCCGTCGGCGCGGCGGGACGGCTGTGGCCGGTGGCGTGGCCGGCGGATTGGGAGACGGTGGCGCGGCTCGTCGACGAGCGGCCGGGCGAGGTGGTGTCGCTGCCGTTCCAGGAGTATCAGAGCTACGCGTGGAACGGTGGCCGGGTGGTGATCGACCCGGCGCCTCGTTACCTCGGCGTGCCGGTCCTGATCGACGACACGCTGCGGGTGGACGACACGGCGGTCGCCGGGGAGGACCCTCGCGCCGCCCGGCTGCGTGAGCTGCTCGCGGCCGGCGAGCCGGTGGCGGCGGCGGGTCCACGCTGGGTGCTGGTGCAGCGCGCCGCCGGCCCGACCCCGAACCCGGCGACGTTGGCCGGACTGCGACAGGTGTACGGCGGTGACGAGCTGACGTTGTACGAGAATCCGGCGTGGCGGCCGGCAGCGCGGCCGAGCCACCCCGGCCCGGTGGGCCTGGCGCATCTGTTGGCCGGAACGGTGGTGCTGGCACTCGTTTTTTCGGGCACTGCGCGATGGTGCTACCGCGTGGTAGCGTCCCGGCACGCGAGTCCCGCGGAAGGAGAAGGTGGATGAGGAACCTGCCCGCGTTCGTCGCCGTCGGGGTACTCGGGGTCGTGCTCGGCATGCTCGGCAGCGTCGGTCTGGCGAACGTGCTCAGCCCGTCCGCCAAGGAGGCCGCCAACACCAAGGTGAGTGAGCAGACCGAGGCCCCGCTGTACGGCACGCGCTGACCTCGAACGGCGAAAAGGCGCCCGCGGTATGCGGGCGCCTTCCGTCGTGTCCGGGGTCGACGGGTTGAGCGCGGCCGATCAAGCCGGCCGGATCAGCGGGTCTGATCAGCCGGCTTGGTCGGCCGGTCAGCCGGTGCGGACGGTTGCCGCCGCGACCAGCTGTGCGAATCGCGCACCGGTCGCCGTCCAGGTGTAGCGGGCCGCGTGGGACAGGGCCGCCTCGCCCATCGCCTTGCGCCGGACATCGTCGGCGAGCAGTTCCCGAACGGCCGCCGTGAACTCCTGCTCGTCGTCGACCAGCAGGCCGGTCTCCCTGTCGACCATCGCCTCGGCGACCCCGCCCGCGTACCTGAAGGCCACGGTCGGGGTGCTGCGTGCGGCGGCCTCCACGATGGTCAGACCCCAGCCCTCCTTGAGCGACGGGGTGAGCGCGAGCCAGGCGGAGCAGAGCAGGGCGTGCTTCTCCTCCTCGCTGACAAAGCCGGTGAACCGTACCCGGTCGGTGATCCCGAGGGCGGCGCACCGCTCGCGCAGCGGCTCATCCCACCACCCCTGCCCGGCCACCACCAGCTCCAACTCGGGCAGCTCCGGGGCCAGCTCGGCGACGGTACGCAGGGCGATCTCGACCCGTTTGTGCGGAACCAGGCGGCCGAGTACCAGCAGCGACGGGTTGGGGGTGCGGGGCAGCAGCGGGCCGGTCACCGGAGGGGTCCCGTTGGGCACCACGTCGATGCGTTCGGCGTCGACGCCGAGGGCCGCCAGCTCGGCGCGAGTCGCTTCGGAGACCGTGACGTAGCGGCACCGTCGGTAGATGCGTACCGCGAGCCAGGATTCGATCCACCAGCCGAGCCGGCACATCCACGGCCCGAACACCACCGGCCACTGCTCCCGGTGCACGTGGTGGACAAGCGCGATGACCGGCCGCCCGGCGTAGAGCGGGGCGAAGAACGGCACCCCGTTGCAGACGTCGACGATCAGGTCCGGACGGCCGAGACCGCGCCGGCTCAGCGCGCCCAACCCGAACCGGCCGGCGAGGCAGATCAGCGCCGCCCGGAGGTACACGGTCATCCGGGAGCCGCGACGCAGCACGCGTACGCCGGATTCGGTGGTTCCGGCCGGTCCGGCGTTGCCGTGGGCGGCACAGAGCAGAGTCACCCGGTGACCGAAGGTGACCAGCTCGGCGGCGATCCGCTCGATGTAGACCTCCGAGCCACCGCCCTCGGGGTTGGTGGTGTCTCGCCAGTTGAGGAACAGGACGTGGCGGGAGGGGGTGTCGGTGTTGTCCACGCTGCTCCTACTGGTGAGTAAGTGAGCACGATCGCGCCACCCTAGGGCGGTCCGGCCCGGCTGCGCAATGGGCAGATCCGGCGGGCGACGATCCGGTAACGGGTCGTGGACGGGGGGTTTGCCGACGGGCGGAAACCTTGGCAGGGTGTGCAGCGCAACCGCGTGCGATGCCCGGTGTCTGGTGGCCGATCTCGCTGCGGCAGGTGTTGTGACCTGCGGTGGGACATCGTCCGCAGGCGTGACGAGGAGGTGAGGCGGCGGTGGTTGCCGACCGTCCCGCGCCGGCGCGCGTCCTGTCCCACCGTTCACCGGTGGTGCTGCTCAGTGCCGCCCTGGTGCTGTTGCTTGCCGGCTGGGCGGCGGTGGCGTACATCCGGGCCGATCGGGGCACCCCGACCTGCGTCGAACAGGTTCGACTCCGAGTGGTGGCCGCGCCGGTGATCGCCCCGGCAGTCGACCGGGTGGCCCGAGCCAACGCCGGAAATCAACCGTGCGTGTCCGTCGAGGTGCAGGCCCGTCCGTCGGCGGCCGTCGCCCGGGAACTCGCCAACGACGGCGACGTCGCCGACGCGTGGCTGCCGGAGTCGACGTTCTGGCTGCGCCGGGCCCGTGCCGCCGGTGCGTTCGAGGTACCCGGACAGGGCACGTCGGTGGCGACCACCCCGGTGGTGCTGGCCGTCACCGAGCGGGTCGCGCGTCGATCCGGTTGGCCCGACAAGCCGCTGAACTGGGCGTCGCTCCTGGGTACCCGGGCGAGAACGGTCCAGGTCGGGCTGCCCGATCCGGCGGCTGACCCGGCCGGGGTCGGTGCCCTGCTCGGCGCCCGTGCACTGGCCGACGACAACCGGGACTCGGCCGCGACCGTGGCGGCCACGCTGCGTCGTCTCGCCGAGCGGACCTTCAGCCCG
This sequence comes from Micromonospora sp. NPDC000442, assembly GCF_042898635.1. Taxonomy (NCBI): domain Bacteria; kingdom Bacillati; phylum Actinomycetota; class Actinomycetes; order Micromonosporales; family Micromonosporaceae; genus Micromonospora; species Micromonospora sp. NPDC000442. The sequence continues at coordinate 10,637 of NZ_JBIAYZ010000004.1, forward strand.
GCCGAGGAAGCCAGCTCGTTGACCCCGAATCAGGACCTGCCCGGCCGGGTGAGCGTGGTCGCCGCCAGCGAACAGGCGGTGCTGGAACACAACGCGCTGGCGGCCACCGGCAAGCTGGTCGCAGCGTACCCGGAGGTCGACGTGCCGTGGCTGGACCTGCCGTACGCGGTGCTGCCCGCCGCGCAGGGCCAGGCCCGCGACGCCGCCGGCGCGTTCCTCGACACGCTGCTGACCGGCGAGGCCCGGGAGGTGTTCGCCGGTTACGGTTTCCGGACCGCAGCCGGTTTTCCGCCGGCCATACCGGAGGACGACCGCCTGCGGGCCGAGGAACGCCGTCCGGTGCCGCTACCCGCCGAGGAGACGGTCAGCGACGTGTTGACCGGTTGGAGCGGCGTACAGCGCAGCGCCCGGATCCTCACCCTGCTGGACATCTCCGGTTCGATGGCCGCGCCGGTACCGGCCGGTGGCACCCGACTCGACGCCACGGTGCGGGCCGCTCGGGAGGGGGCGGCGCTGCTGCTGGACAACAGTGAACTCGGCATCTGGGCCTTCTCCACCAAGGTCGACGGCGACCGGGACTACCGCGAGGTCCTGCCGGTGCGCCCACTGGGTGGCCAGCGCAAACGATTGACCGAGGCGTTGGCTGAGATCCGGGTCAAGCCGCAGGGTGGCACCGGGCTGTACGACAGCACGCTGGCCGCGTACCGCGACGCGCGCCGCAACTGGACACCGGGCCGGATCAACCTGGTGCTCGTGATGACCGACGGGCGCAACGAGGACGACGACACCGTCGGGCGGGCCGCCTTCCTGGCCGAACTCAGGCGGTTGCAGGAACCACGCCGCCCCCTGCCGATCATCTTCATCGGTCTCGGCGCGGACATCGACCCGGAGGAGCTGAAGGCCATCACGAAGGTCACCGGCGGGCGGGTCTTCGTCACCGAGCAGCCGGGCGGGATGCGGCGCATCTTCTTCTCGGCGTTGGCCGACCTGAGCTGCCTGCCACCGGAGTGCCGCCGATGAGGGGAATGCCGGCGCGGCTGCGCCGCTCGCCCGGCACGCTGCTGTCGCTGTTGCTGCTCACCGCGATCGCCTTCGGCCAGCGGCCCGGTCAGGTCACCTTCGACACCAAACTCGACCTGGCCGCGAACCCGATCCACTTCATGGCCCGGGCGCTGCACCTGTGGAACCCGGAAGCCACCTCGGGGGAGTTGCAGAACCAGGCGTACGGCTACCTGTTCCCGATGGGACCGTTCTTTGCCGCCGGGCAGTGGCTGGCGGTACCGCCGTGGATCACGCAGCGGCTGTGGACGGCACTGCTGCTGGCCGCCGCCTTCTACGGCCTGCTGCGGCTGGCCCGGGCGCTGCACATCGGCACCGAACCGACCCGGTACGCGGCGGCGCTCGGCTACGCGCTGGCCCCGCGGATCCTCACCGAGGTCGGTGCGCTCTCCTCGGAGACGCTGGCCGCCTCGATGCTGCCCTGGGTGCTGCTGCCGCTGGTGACCGTACGCCGAATCGGTTCTCCGCGCCGGGCCGCCGCGCTCTCCGCCCTGGCGGTGCTCGGCATGGGCGGGATCAACGCGGCGGTGGTGCTGATGGCGCTGCTGCTGCCCGGCGTCTGGCTGCTCACCCGACGGTGGGACGCGCAGCACGTACGTCTGGTCGCCTGGTGGTGCGCCAGCGTCGTCGCGGTCTGCCTGTGGTGGATCGTGCCGCTGCTGCTGCTCGGTCAGTACAGCCTCCCCTTCCTCGACTACATCGAGTCGTCCACCACGACCACCGCGGTGGCCTCGCTGTTCCAGGCGGTACGCGGCACCAACCAATGGGTCGCGTACATCGTGCAGGGCGAGCCGTGGTGGCCGGCGGGCTGGCTGCTGATCGACCACCCGGTACTGATGGCGCTGACCGCGGTGGTGGCGCTGATCGGGCTGGCCGGGCTGGCCGGCAACCTGCTGCCCCAGCGGCGTTTCCTGGTGACCGGGTTCCTCACCGGGCTGACCCTGCTCACCATCGGCTACGTCGGGGCGGTGGACAGCCCGGTCTCCGAGCTGGTCCGCGATCTGCTGGACGGCCCGTTGGCGCCGTTCCGCAACGTGCACAAGCTCGACCCGGTGCTGCGGCTGCCGTTGATGCTCGGGTTCGCGCACGGCGTCGACGCCGTGGCCACCCGGATGCATCACGCGCTGGCCCGCCGTAGGCCCGGGATCCGGCTGCGTCCGCTGGTCTTCGTACCGGTGCTGCTGCTCGTGCTGGGTGCCGCCGCACCGGCGTGGCTGGGCCTGTTGCGCCCCGGTCCGGGCTGGTCCGACCTGCCGCCGCACTGGCGATCGGCGGCGACCTGGCTGGCCGACCGCGACGCGCTGGCCCGCACGCTTGTGATACCCGGCTCCGGCTTCGGGCAGTACGACTGGGGACGCACGGTCGACGAGCCGTTGCAGGCGTTGGCCGAGGCGCCGTGGGCGGTCCGCAACCAGATCCCGCTGGGTTCGGCGGGCAACACCCGGATGATGGACACCGTCGAGGAGGTACTGGCCAGCGGCCGGGGCTCGGCCGGCCTGGCCGACCTGCTCGCCCGCTCCGGCTTCCGGCACCTGCTGCTGCGCAACGACATCGACCGGACCCAGGTGGACGCGCCGCCGGTGACGGTGCTGCGTCGGGCGCTGGCCGACTCGCCCGGCATCGCCCGGGTGGCCACCTTCGGCACCACCGAGGCACTGTCCCGGACACTCGGCAGCCCGGTGGACGACGGTGCCGGTTCCCCACCGGCGATCGAGGTCTACGAGGTGCAGCGGCCGGTGCCGACCGCCTCGGCGGTGCTGACCGCCGACGTGCCGACGGTCAGCGGTGGTCCGGAGTCGCTGCTGCCCCTGCTGGAACAGGGGGTGGTGGAACGGGACCGACCCGTGGTGCTCGCCGGTGACCGGGACGCGTCCCCGGACGACGCCGTCGGCGACCGGTGGATCGTCACGGACGGCCTGCGTCGCCGGGAACGCGACATCGGCCGGGTCCGGGACAACCTGTCCCAGACGTTGACCGCGAGCGAGGCGGGGCGGCAGCGCCGGGTCGCCCTCGACGTGCTTCCCTTCCCCGGCGAGCAGCACCAGACGACCGCGACCTACCAGGGCATCCGCGAGGTGACGGCGTCCTCGGCCGCGAGCTTCGTGGACAGCCTCGGCCCGGCCGACACCTCGCACCTGCCGTTCGCCGCCATCGACGGGGAGCCCGACACGGCCTGGCACTCGGCGCCGCTGGCTGGACCGGTCGAACAGTGGCTTCAGGTGGATCTGGACACCCCACGCCAGGTCGACAGCGTGCGACTCGCCTTCGTCAGCGATCTGGCGGTGGGCTGGCCGGTGGAACGGTTCCGGCTCACCACGGATCGGGGCTCGGTCGATCACGAGGTGGCGCCCACGCTGGGCGGTCACTCGTACTACACGTTGCCCGGCCCCACCAGCCGGATCCGGGTGACGGTGCTGGCGGTGGCCGGTGGCCGCCTCGACGGTGCCGTCGGCATCCAGGAGCTGACCATCCCGGACACCGAACCGCGCCGGGCGCTGCGGGCTCCGGCAGATCTGCCGGACAGTCTGTCGACGCCGGCCAGCTGGGCGTTCAGCCGTGGACCGGCGGACCGGCCGGCGTGCTATCCGGCGCAGCAGATTGGCCCGGAGCCGGTGCCCGCTGGCGGCTCCGGCGGGGCGTCCACCGGCCCGGACGGCACGGTGATCCGGTGCGACCGCTTCCTGGCCCGGGTCGGTGAAGAGCCACTGGGCCTGGACCGGTTGTTCCGTAACCCGGCCGCCGGCACGTATCGGATGGAGCTGTCGGCGGTGCCGCGTCCGGGTGGTGAGCTGACGCTCTCCGGTACGAAGGTGCGGGCGGCTTCGTCGTCCCGACTGAGCGGTGACCCGGCGGTCGCCGCGTACGCGGCAATTGACGGTGACCCGGCAACGGCCTGGCTCGCCGGCACCGGGGACCTACGTCCCACCCTGAAGCTGAGCTGGTCCGGTGCGCGTCGCATCGACCGGTTGCGGCTGCGGGGCAGCCAGTTGCCGATCGGATCGCTTCCACGGCAGGTGGAAATCCACACGCCCGGCCGCGAGGTGCAGGTGCCGGTCGAGGCCGACGGGACGGTCAGCTTCCCGGCGGTGCGTACCGACCGGCTCGACATCGTGGTGCGGGAGACCGAGCACCGGTTGGCGGATCTGCGGGGCAACGGCTGGCCCGCCACGGCCGGCATCGCGGAGGTGGAGATCCCGGCACTGGCGAGCCTGCTCGGCCCCGTCGACACCGACATCCGGGTGGTGGAGCGCTGCGGGACCGGACCAACCGTCGAACTGGGCGGCTTCCGATACGACACCTCGGTCTCCGCCAGCCTGGCGGACGTGCTGGCCGGACGGCCGGTGCCGGTCCGCATCTGCGGGGAGGACGGCGCGGTGCTGGACCTGCCGGCGGGCGGGCACCGGCTGGCCACCTCGCCGTCGGCGGGGTTCGTCGTCCAGGACGCGACCCTGCGGCCCGAGGACGACGCGGACTCCGGGCCCCGGCATCGGGAGGTGACCGTGCTCGACTGGGCGGCGACCGACCGTACCGTCCGGGTTGCCGCCGGTGAGCAGGCGTTGCTTGTGGTGCCGGAGAACGCCAACGCCGGCTGGACGGCCACTCTCGACGGAGAGACGCTGGCGAGTTCCCGGGTGGACGGGTGGCAGCAGGCATGGGTGCTGCCGGCCGGCTCCGGCGGCGAGGTCCGGCTCGTCTTCGCCCCCGACCGGGCGTACCGGGGCGGTCTGGCGGCCGGCGCGGTGGCGGTGGTCGGCGTGCTGGTGCTGGCCGTCTGGCCGGTGCGCCGCCGGGTGGTGACCGGCGGGGACGCCGCGGACGCCATCGCCGCCGAGGCGCCGGCCTGGGCGATCGGTGTGCTGCTGGTGATGCTGCTCGCCGTGTTGGGCGGGGTGCTTCCGGTGGCCATCGTGCTGGCCGCGATGCTGCTGCGGCAGTTGGCGGTACGTGCCCTGCCGGTGGTGGTGCTCGGCGGGCTGACCGTGGCCACCGTGACCGCCGTGGCCGGTCGCTTGCAGGGCCACGGGCAGGACTGGGCGTACCGGTCGTGGGTGCAGGCGGCGATGCTGGTCGCGATCGGCGCGGTGGTCGCCGCGGTCGTTCCGGTCCCCGGTGTACGCCCCGGTCCGACCATCCCGCATGATGTGACGCCGGGCACGTCCGGTGGGCTGCCGGACGCGGCTGCCGGCCGGGGTGAGGACGAGGACGGGACGGTGGCGCGGTGACGGCAGCGGACGACCGTACGCGGCGGGCGGAGCGGCGCCGCTTCGCCTCGCTGCGCCGGTCGGTGGCCCTGTTCCGGGCGTTCCTCGTGGAGCAGACCGACCCCGACCACTTCTACGGCCTGCTGGCCGCCGACTCGGTGCGTCAGGTGTCCGGCTACACCGAGCTGGCCGGCCGGACGCTGCTCGACGTGGGCGGCGGCCCGGGTTACTTCGCGGCCGCCTTCCGCGCGGCCGGCGCCCGCTACCTCGGGCTGGATCCGGACGTCGGGGACTTCTCCGCGGCCGGTGAGTCGGTGGCGGGGATGTTGCGGGGCAGCGGCACGGCGTTGCCGATCCGCAGCGGCAGCGTGGATGTGGCGTTCTCGTCCAACGTCGTCGAACACGTCGCCGAGCCGCCCCGGATGCTCGACGAGATGGTACGGGTGACCCGGCCCGGCGGGCTCATCTTCGTGTCGTACACCCCCTGGCTGTCGCCGTGGGGCGGCCACGAGACCGCGCCCTGGCACTACCTCGGCGGCAACCGGGCCCGCCGTCGCTACGAACGGCGGATGGGACGACCGCCGAAGAACCGCTACCGGGAGACGCTGTTCCCGGTCTCGATCGCGGACACGCTGCGTTGGGCGCGGGGCAATGGTGACGTCGAGGTGCTGGACGCGTTGCCGCGCTATCACCCCTGGTGGGCGCGGTGGGTGATCCGGGTGCCCGGCGTTCGGGAGGTGGCCGCGTGGAACTTCGTGCTCGTACTGCGCAGGGTTGGCGAACGGCAGCCCGGTGCGGTGGAGAAATCAGAGCTGACCGGGGGTCGCGTGGCTATGTGACTTGGTAGTAACCTCGCGGCCATCCCACTGATTGACATCGACGATATTGAGCTCCTCAGGGAGGAAACATGAAGCACCGCGCCGTGGGTGCCGTGCTGTTCGGCGGCGGCGTCCTGCTCCTGGCGCTGGCCGCCGGGTTGGTGTTCGTCGTCAAGCCCGCGATGACCAAACTGCCCTACGACCTGGAGTCGTCGACGTCGGTGGCCGAGGCCAGGGCGGCGACGTTCCTGCAGATCACCAACGGCGCGGTCGACATCGTCGATCAGACGGACCTGAGGTCGACCGTCCAGGTCACCCCGGAGCGTGCCAAGACCGCGGCGCTCAGCGGCGACCTCGCCGGTGACGCGGTGGTCTGGCGGGTCGGCCAGACCGTCGAGCGGACCGACTCCAAGGAACTGGTCAGCGCGTACGGTGCCGAGCTGGCCCTGGACCGGGTCTCCGCGGCGGCCGTCGACTGGAACGAGCAGTTCCTCGACGAGAGCGGCACGCCGGAGAAGGTCACCTTCGCCGGCCAGGTCTACAAGTTCCCGTTCAACTCGGCGAAGGGCAACTACGAGGTCTTCGACCGGGATCTGCGGCAGACCCGGATGGCCGAGTTCAAGGGCACCGAGGACATCAACGGCATCGAGGCGTACCGGTACGAGCAGGTCATCACCGACGAGAAGCTGCCGCTGGCCACCGACCGGGTGGCACTGCTGCTCGGTGCGCTCGCCCCCGGCTCGACGTCGGGTGACGTCGTCTACAGCAACACCCGTACGGTCTGGGTGGACCCGGTCACCGGCTCCTACCTGAAGGTCCGGGAGCAGCAGAAGAAGGTGCTGGTGCCGAACACGGGCACCCCGGTGACACTGCTGGACGCCGACTTCGCCTACAACGAGGAGACCGTGGCGTCCTCGGTGGACCGGGCCAAGGAGAGCCGGAACCAGCTCAACATCCTCGGAGTGTTCGCACCGCTCGGGCTCGCCGTACTGGGCCTGGTGCTGATCCTCGTCGGGCTGCTGGTCTCCCGCAGCCGTACCCCGGCCACCGTGGCCCGGCACGCCGCCGCGGACCCGGCGCCGACCCGGGTCGACCAGCCGCCGGTGCGGGACGACGCGCGGGAGGGTGGGCCGTTGACCGACGAGATCCCGCCGGCCTCCACCAACTGGAAGTCCGAGGAGTCCACGGTGCCGAGCCAGCGGTCGGCGCAGGGCGAGTCGGAGAAGCAGTAGCACCAGATGTGACGTTTGCGGGGGCGGGCCGTCGGCCCGCCCCCGCAAACGTCAGCCGCGAACCGCGAATCAGCTGACGAGAGTCACCTCACGCGACGGCGGTGCCCTCCAACTCGATCAACTGGCCGGGGATCGCCAGCCGGGTCACCCCGAGCATCGTGGTCGTCGGCGCCACCCCGGCGGCACCCAGACGCGACGCCAGCACGCCGTAGTGCGGAAACAGCGCGTCGACGTCGGTGGTGTAGACGTTGAGCCGGACGAGGTTCGTCAGGGACATGCCGGCCCCGGCGAGTACGGCCTCCAGGTTGTCGATGCTCAGTGCCAGCTGTGCGGCCATGTCGCCTTCGTGCTGCGGCTTGCCCTCGTCGCTCATCGCGGTCTGCCCGGAGCAGTACAGGGTCCGGGTGTGCCCCGAGACCACCTCCCCCTGGTTGAACCCCAGCTCCGCCGACCACGTCCACGGGTTGACCGCCGTGCGTTCCGTCGCCACATCTGCTCCATTCGGTTGGTCGGTAGTCCGCACGCCATCACGGACGACGCGGTGAGGATGCTGCCAACGAATCACGACACCCTTTGTCGTGTATTCGAATAAAGTTCTCCGATGCGAGCAGAACGACTGGTATCGATGGTCCTGCTGCTGCGGCAGCGCGGGCGGTTGACCGCCGACGCGTTGGCCCGTGAGCTTGAGGTGTCCACCCGTACCGTGCTGCGCGACATTCAGGCGCTGTCCGCGTCCGGCATCCCGGTCTACGCCGAACGCGGGCGGCACGGCGGTTTCGCGTTGCTGCCCGGTTTCCGGACCGAGCTCACCGGACTGAACCACGACGAGTCCGTCGCCCTGCTGACCGCTGGATCGGCGCGCGGAGAGCAGATGTTCGGCCTGGGGTCGGCGCTCGCCTCGGCCATGCGCAAGGTGGTCGACGCGCTGCCCGAGAGCCATCGGGCCACCGTGAGCGACGTGACCCAGCGGTTTCTCGTGGAGCCGGAGACCGATCTGCTCTCCCGCCGGTCGGTCACCGAGGACGTGCCGGAGATGACCATGATCGTGGTCCGGTGGGCGGTGCTGGCCGGACACAAGTTACGCATCCACTACGCCGCCACCGGCCAACCAGCACGGTGGCGCACGGTGGACCCGATCGGCCTGGTCACCGTACGCGATCGGGTCTACCTGCTGGCCACGAAGTCCGGCGAGGACCGCACCTACCGGCTGTCGCGGATGCTGGCCGCCGAGGAACTCCCCGAACCGGCACAGCGACCGAGCCGGGTCGATCTCGACCGGGCCTGGCGGGAACGCTGTGCGCAGTTCCTGTCCAGCGACCACATCGCCGTGCTGGTGCGGGTGCACCAGACGCGACGGGAGGACCTGCTGAGCACTGCGGTGGCCGTACGCGCCGAGGAGCCCGACGCAGCCGGCTGGCTGCGGCTGGAGGTCACCTTCCAGGACCTACGACACGCCGAGTGGGCGCTGTGGCAACTCGGCATGGGTGCGGAAGCCCTGTCGCCGCCTCGGTTGCGCACCGTCCTGCGCGACCGCGCCGCCGCCTTCGCCGCCCGCTACGAGGAGACGCCGTGAGGGTTCCGCGGGGGCGATGCCCCGGTGTCAGAGCCGGGCCAGCGCCCGGCGGAGCGGGTCGAGACCGAGCCCGCCGAGGTCGAGCGCCTGGCGGTGGAACTCCCGCAGGTCGAAGTCGGCGCCCTTGCGGGCCTTCGCGTCCTCCCGCGCCTGAAGCCAGATCCGCTCGCCCACCTTGTACGACGGCGCCTGCCCCGGCCAGCCCAGGTAGCGGTTGAGCTCGAAGCGCAGCATCTCGTCGGGCACCCGGCAGTGCGCCCGCAGGAACTCCCAGCCCAACTCCGGGGTCCAGCGCTCACCCGGGTGGAAGTCGAACGGGTTGTCCTTGGGAATCTCCAGCTCCAGATGCATGCCGATGTCCACGATTACGCGGGCCGCCCGCAGCGCCTGGCCGTCCAGCATCCCGAGCCGGTTTCCCGGGTCGTCCAGGTAACCCAACTCCTCCATCAGCCGCTCTGCGTACAACGCCCAGCCCTCGCCGTGCCCGGAGACCCAGCAGAGCAGCCGCTGCCAGCGGTTGAGCAACTCGGCCCGGACGGCGGTCTGGCCGATCTGGAGGTGATGCCCGGGGACCCCCTCGTGGTAGACGGTGGTCACCTCCCGCCAGGTGGAGAAGTCCGTGAGGCCCTGCGGTACCGCCCACCACATCCGACCCGGTCGGGCGAAGTCCTCGCTCGGGCCGGTGTAGTAGATGGAGCCGTCACTTGTCGGCGCGATCATGCACTCGATGCGGCGGACCTGCTCGGGGATGTCGAAGTGGGTGCCGTTGAGGTCGCTGATCGCCTGGTCGGCCAACTCCTGCATCCAGTCGCGGAACGCGTCCCGGCCCCGGATGGTGCGGGCCGGGTCGGCGTCCAACGCCGCCACGGCCTCGTCGATGGTGGCGCTCGGACCGGCTATCTGGGCGGCCACCGTCCGCATGTCGGCCTCCAGCCGGGCCAACTCCGTGAACCCCCAGGCGTACGTCTCGTCGAGGTCGATCCGGGCCCCGAGGAAGTACTGGGAGGCCAGCTCGTAGCGCTCGCGGCCGGCAGCCTGCTTGTCCCGCCCGTGTGGGGCCAGCTCGGTACGCAGGAACTGCCCGAACTCGGCGGTCGCCGCCGTGGCCGCCGCCGCACCCCGACGCAACTCGGAGCCGAGGGCGCTCTCCTCGCCCAGCCGCTCGACCAGCCCGTGGAAGACGTTGTCACCGTCCGGATCGACCCATGTGTCGCACTGCTTGGCCACTTCGATCAGCTGTGCGCGCGAGCTGACCCGTCCGGCGGCCGCCGCCTCGCGCAACGTGGTCTTGTACTCCTCCAACGTGCTCGCGAAGAGGTTCAGCCGCGCGGCCAGGTTGGCTCGGGCCTGCTCCCCGTCGGTGGGCATCAGGTCGAAGACCATCCGGATCTCGTGCAGCCCGCTGGTGATGACGCTCACCTCGCTGGCGGTCTCCCCGGCGTCGTAACGGTCCAGTTCGAGGCCCAGGCGTTCCTGCATCGCCTCCCGCGCGGTGCGCTCGGCTTCCGTCGCCGGCTCGATGGTGTCGAGCTCGGCCAGGGTGCGTCGGGTCAGTTCGGCGCGTGCCGCGTACCCGTCCGGGGACAGGTCGTCGAACTTGTCGTCGTAGCCGGCGATGCCGACGTAGGTGGCGCCGGTCGGGCTCAGCGCGGCCCAGTCGGCGACGTAGCGGTCCGCGAGATCGTCGATTCTTCCCACGCTGCGCACCCTACGCGAGGCGCACGCCGAGAGGGTGTCGCCAAACCGGTCAGGGCAGCAGGTCGGCCGGGTCGAAGTCGATCGGGAACGGCTCGTCGGCGCGGAGCCGGTCACCACTCACCGCCTTGGCGAGCGGGTCGTACCCGCCGAGCTTGCCGAGGGTGAACAGCTCCACCGCGACGTGCCGCAGCCGGCGCGAGATCTCCACCCGCATGAAGTACGGCACCCGCCCCTCGGCGCAGCGTCTCGGCTTGTCGACGAAGTCCTGCCGGCGGCTGCCGGGAGAGACGAACTCCACGGCCATGGTGCAGAGGTGGGCGGGGATCCAGCGATCCTCCTCGTCCGTCTTCGGCAACGCGTGCAGCACTGTGATGTCCGACTGGATCCACCGCTGCGCGGAAAAGGTCAGGTTCACCTGACCGAAGACGTAGAAGTTGTGGGCCTCGGCAACGGGTGAGAGTAGGCGGGCGAGCTTCAGCTCGCCGTAGCTGTTCGTGCCGACCTCAGCGGGCGTCATGACCAACCTTCCGTCGATGCACTCGTACCGCGCATCGGGTAGCTCAGGCAACGGGAGGTAGCGGTCGGCGAACTGGGTCGTCCACATGCCGTCGAGATCGACGAGCGGGTCGAAGCGGATCGGCATCGCCATGGAGTTACACCTCCTCGGTCGGTCAACGCTCTACAAATGTATGTGGTTTCTGTGGCGCGCGACACGACGGCCGAAAACCGCAGGACAATGTCGGACCCCGGGGGCAGAGTGTCAGGGGTGACAGGCGACTTCACCCCTGACCGGCCGGCGCTGCGGAGCTGGCTGCCCGGCTTTATCGCCCTTGCCGCGATCTGGGGTTCCAGCTTTCTCTTCATAAAGGTCGGGGTGGCCGAGCTGCACCCGCTGCACCTCACCCTCTACCGGGTCGGCTCCGGCGCGCTGACCCTGCTCGTGGTGCTCGCCGTGCTGCGTGACCGGTTGCCCCGCGACCCGCGGGTCTGGGGTCACCTGACGGTGATCGCCGCGTTCGGGGTGGCGCTGCCGTTCACCCTGTTCGGCTACGGCGAGCAGCGGGTCGAGTCGATGCTCGCCGGCATCTGGAACGCGACCACTCCGCTTGTCGTGCTGCCGTTGGCGGTGCTTGTGTTCCGCACCGAGCGGCTGACCGCACGCGGTGCGGTCGGGCTGGCGCTCGGTTTCACCGGGGTGATGGTGGTGCTCGGCGTCTGGCAGGGCGTCGGCGGCGCGCACTTCGTCGGCCAGTTGATGTGCTTCGGTGCCGCCGCCTGCTACGGCCTGGCCATCCCGTACCAGAAGAAGTTCATCGCCGGCAGCACCCTGTCCGGGCTGTCCCTGTCGGCGGCGCAGCTGATCGTCGCGACGGTCCAGCTCGCGATCGTGGCGCCGGTGGTGGCCGGTGCGCCGCCGCTGCCGACCGCGCTGTCGCCGCGGGTGCTCGCGGCCGTGCTGGCGTTGGGCGCGCTCGGCACCGGGCTCGCCTTCGTGATCCACCTTCGGAACATCCGGATCGTCGGCGCGACCACCGCCTCCACCGTGACGTACCTGATCCCGGTGTTCGCGGTGCTGATCGGTGCCGTGGTGCTCGGCGAGCGACTCACCTGGCACCAGCCGGTCGGCGCGTTGATCGTGCTGCTCGGTGTCGCCGTGTCCCAGGGTCTGCTCGGCCGACGGCGTCGCCGGGTGGCACCGGGCGTGGGCACTCCGGCGGCACCCGTCGTCGAGCCGGCCACCCGCTGATCGAACGCGGGCGGGGCCGGGTGGCTGGGCACGCGCTAGTTGCGTGCCCAGGCGACCAGTTCGTCAGCCGTCCACGTGTTGATCAGGCGGTCGGCGGGGACTCCGCACAGGGCGGCCCGCTCGCAGCCGAAGCGCTGCCAGTCCAACTGGCCCGGGGCGTGTGCGTCGGTGCTGATGGCGAACCGGCAACCGGCCTCCAGCGCCCGCCGGATCAACCGCTTCGGCGGGTCCTGCCGCTCCGGGCGTGAATTGATCTCCACGGCGACGTCGTGTGCCACGCAGGCGGCGAAGACGGCGTCGGCGTCGAAGTCACTCTCGGCCCGGGTCCGGGCGCGGTGCCCCCGGTCGCCCGGCCCGGTCACCCCGGCCGGCCGCGACGAAACCATCCGACCCGTGCAGTGGCCGAGGATGTCCAGGTGCGGGTTCGCGACGGCGGCCAGCATCCGGCGGGTCATCTTCGCCCGGTCGTCGTTCAGTCCGCTGTGCACCGACCCGACCACCACGTCCAGCCGGGCCAGCAACTCCTCGTCCTGGTCGAGCGAACCGTCGGCGAGGATGTCCACCTCGATGCCGGTGAGGATGCGGAACCCCTCCGGTAGCGCCTCGTTGAGCCGGGCCACGTGGTCGAGCTGGCTACACAACCGGTCGGCGGTCAGTCCCCGGGCCACCTTCAGTCGGGGCGAGTGGTCGGTTAGCACCAGGTACTCGTGGCCCAGCTCGACGGCGGCCAGCGCCATCTCCTCGATCGGTGACCCACCGTCGGACCAGTCCGAGTGGGTGTGGCAGTCGCCGCGTAGGGCGGTACGCAGGGCGGTGGCCTCGGCGTCCAGGTCGGTGCCCTCGGTGGCGACCAGCCGGCGCAGGTAGACCGGCTCCTCCCCGGCCACCGACTCGGCCACGCAGCGGGCGGTGACGTCGCCGACCCCGGCCAGCTCGGTGAGCTTGCCGGCGCGGGCCCGCTCGGCCACCTCCTCGACGGGCAGCGCGGCCAGCGCCTTGGCCGCCGAACGGAAGGCGCGTACCCGATAGGTGGCCTCGTTCGCCCGCTCCAGCAGGAAGGCGATCCGACGTAGATCAGCGATGGGGTCCCGCATGATGGCAAACGTACGCGTCCGCGCCGCCGGTCGCGGTACGACCGGCGGCGCGGGGTGGATCAGGGTTGCCGGATCAGGCGTACGGCAGCCGCACCAGGGAGCGGTCACCGACACCGATCGTGGAGGGGTTGTTGCCGATGGCGGACCACACCTCCACCCGGACGGTGCCGCCACGCAGGTTGCCGAGGGAGCCGCTGCTGGAGTGCAGCCCGGCGGCCTGGGTGTAGTGCTCCCAGCCCGGCACCGGGTCGGTGGCGAAGTAGCGGTACGTCTCCACCCGCTCCCAGCTGCCGTCACCGGTCAGGTCGTACGAGACCCGGGCCTGCACCCCGTTGCCGACCGCCGTGCCGGCGTCCAGGAAGAGGTCGAACGCGGTCTGCCCGCCGTTGTGGTTGAGGTTGAGCCCGGTCGCGGTGAAGACCACCGGGTTACGCGGCGTGCCGTCGTGGTTCGCGCCACCGGCGCTGGTCACGGTGGTGGTGCCGGCGGTGCCGGAGGCACCCAGACCGCCCCCGGACAGCAGGTAGCGCACGGGTGAGCTGGACGGCGGGTCGGTCGGCGTCGGCGTGGGAGTGGGCGTCGGCGTGGACGTCGGCGTTGGCGTCGGCGTCGGGCTCGGGGGCGTACCCCCACCGGCGTTGCCCCCGCTCCAGGTGTGCGCCCCACTGGTGGTGGTGCGTCCGGCCGCCACGGTCAGCTGCGTGCCGTCGGAGAACCGTACGGTCAGCGGTGAGCCGGAGATGTTGCTGGCCACGTACGTCCGGGCGCCGTTGCGGTTGAACACCGCGGCCAGCGGGTGGTCGGCGGTGATCCCGGTGTCGACCCGGCCGAGGGCGGCCAGGTTACGGACCCAGTGGAAGGTGTGCGCCCGGCTCTCGCCCTCCTCCGGGGTGTAGCCCGGATTGGCCCGCAGCTTGGCCAGGGCCGCGTCGGCGTCACCGAGGGCGAGGAACTGCCAGTGGATGTCCTGCCACACGGTCGGCTCGCCGCCGTTGTTGCGGACCAGTTCGGCGTACTTCACCGAGTTGTAGTCCGGGTGCTGGCCCAGGTAGAGGTGCCCACCGGTGATCGGCAGCAGGTTGATGCCCTGGATCATCTCGGGCTCCGCGCTGAACCAGGTGGCGTACGCGCCGCCGTCGCCCCAGACCATGCCCACGTTGGAGTGCCCGAACTCGGTGGGGAAGTTCTCGCCGGTGACGTCGAACCAGTACTCGTGGATCGCGGCGGCCTGGGTGGTGTACAGGTAGATGCCGGCGTCGCGTACCGCGGTGTCACCGGTTGCCTGCCCCCACTGGATGAGGGCGTTGGCGAAGTTCATCCCCTCCGACGACGACTCCTGGTTGTTGCCGCTGGCGAACGCGCCATGCCCGGAGGCCCAGTCGTGTCCGGCGTAGATGTCGAAGTCGCGCAGGTACGGGAAGCGGGTGTCCGACCGGTCGTAGTTGTTGGCGTCCCGGATGAGCAGGTCGATCATGCCGCCGTACTGGTCGTCCCGGGCCCAGGCCGGGTCGAACTTGGCAAGCGTCGCGGCGGCGGCGATGTAGTAGCCGTAGTGGAAGTGGTGGTCGTTGAGTTCCTGGTCGGAGCCGTACGACGCCGGGTAGCCGATAAGCGTGCCCCACCGCTGGTCGTAGTAGAACAGGCGCTCGGTCTCCCCGGACGAGGCGGTGAGCCAGTCGTTGAGGGTGGAGCGGATGGCGTTCAGTGCCGAGGTGCGGGTCTCGGTGTCGCCGACCAGGTCGGCCATCTCGGCGATGCGGGCCGCCCGGCCGAGCCCCTTGCCGGTCCAGTAGGTGTCGCCACCGCGCTGGTCCATCGGGTTGCTCCGCACCGCGGCCAGGTGCTGCCGCAGCGTGGTCAGGTCGGCGCCGGCCCCGGTGGCGACGGCGGGCAGCTCCGGCAGTACGCCATTGAACCGCATCGAGGTGCGGAACTCGCCGACGCCGGTGACCACCTTCATCCGTCCCCGGGCGGACGGGTAGGTCGGCGTGATCGGGGTGGCACCGGACAGCGCTCGCCACTGGTGCGGGTAGAGGCTGACCACGGTTCGCGTCTCGGTGCCCTCGCGGGGCGTGGTGGTGAAGGTGTACCGGGTCTCCACCCGGCTGGTCGACGCGTTGTAGGTGTAGCTGACCCGGGTGCCGGTGACGTGGGCGTGCGCGTACTGACCGTAGGTGCCGGCGAGCTGGGTGCGGGCGGTGCCGCCACCGGTGGCCGGAAGCAGCGCCACACTGAAGTAGCCCCGTCCGGCGAGACTGGAGCTGATCCGGCTGCCGCTGACGGTCCAGGTCGCGCCGCTCGGCGCGTACGCCACGTAGTCGTGGCCACGGACGGTGAAGCCGATGCTGCTTCCGTTGTTGGACCAGATCGTGGGGCTACCGCCGGTCGCGTTGATCACCGCGTCGCCGCCGCTGGTGCGGAAGTACGCCAGCGGCAGCCCGTGGCCGACGGTGGCCCGCATCGTCCGCGCACCGTCGCTCCAGTACGGGGTGACCGTCCAGTCCGTCCAGTCGTCCACCAGCACGTTGGGGGCGGACAGCCCGGCCACACCGACCCGGATGTCCTCGACGTAGGGGTACTTGAACTCGCCCACCCCGGTGGCGGTGCCGGAGATGGCGGGTGTCGAGGTGGCGGAGAGGCCGAGCCCGTCGGTGACGGGTTGGTAGGACACCGGATGCGCGTGCAACGGCTCACTGAAGGCGCAGTTCAGGCGCTTCCACAGCAGCGACGACCACCAGTCGTTCGTGGGTACCGGCCCCGGTGGGGCGGCGTTGGTGGCGAACTGCCGGGGGTTGGTGGTCAGGTTTCCGCAGCCGCCGGGGAGCGGGCCGACGGGAGTGGTGGTGTAGCTGCCGGCGCCGACCGGCGCGGCCTGTGCTGCGGAGCCGGCGATGACGGCCAGCCCGCCGAGGACGAGGGTCGCGGCGGCGGTGGCGGCCAGGATCCGGTGGTGGGGGCGGCGTGGGACGGGAGGTCTCATCTTTCCTCCAACGCGTGCCGGCCCGGCCGCGCCGGTCGGCGCACGCTTCGTCGGTATTGTGAATTTAGTTACCCGAGAGAGCGCTCTCTGGCTATGCCGGACGGTAGTTCACCGGCGAGACCTGCGTCAATGTTTCGGACTGATGAAACGCGGATGACGCCTATCAGCGCGCGGGCGGTTTCCTCGGGCAGCCGTGCTCGCGATGCCACGCGGCCACCTTGGCCGCCGGCTCCCGGTTGCCGCCCTTGCGCCACGAGTCGAGGTACGGAGCGGGCCAGACCACACCCCGGCGGATCCACCAGCCGTCCTCACCCAGGCACGGCGGAGAGATGCCGAAGTGCAGATGGCAGACGTTGTTCGCGTTGCCCGTCCGGCCCACGGTGCCGAGCCGTTGACCAGCGCGTACCCGCACCCCCGCCTCGATGTCCTCGGCGATCTCGGTCAGGTGCGAGCCGTAGTAGCGCACCCCGTCGTCACCGATGACAGACACGGACAGGCCGCCGTTGTACGGCCCCTGCGGACCACTCTTCCTGTACCGGTCACGTCGGCTGACCTCACCGATCGTGCCGTCGGTGACCGCGACGACCGGCTCACCGCAGTCGGCGAAGATGTCCGTCCCCGGGTACGCCGAGTGGGTCGGGTGGTACGACACCTTCCTGGCGCGTACCGGAAAGACGTGCGGCAGGCCCTTGCGCGGTGTCGCCGCCGGCTGGTCCGTGAGATCGGGCGCCGTGCTGGTCACGGTGGGTGCGCCGGTGGTGGCCGCAGCGGTCGGGTTGTCCGCGGCCGTCGGGTTGTCCGCGGCCGTCGGGCTGGTCACGGCGGTCGGGCCGGCGTCCGTCGGCGCGCCGGGCGTACCGCAGCCGCTCGCCGCGAGCACCGGCACGAGCAACAACAGGGCGTACGCGCGCCGGCGTCCGATCGTCAGCGGAACCATCCGGCCATCCTGGCAGACTCGATACGGTGGTGAGCACAGCGTCCGTGCGTGTGGAGGAGTGGGTACCGGTGTTGCCGTACAACCCGTCGGGCCTCTTTCCCTCCGGGCGGCCACCGCGCCCCACCTACCGTGAGCCGAACCCGGTCGGCGGTGCCGGTGTCGCGGCGGGGGCGGTCGGAACCCTCGCCTGGCTGGTCATCTTCGGCCTGCTCGGTGGCAGCCTCGTCGGGTACGTCTGGTGGACGGTGCTCGCCGGTGCGCTGGCCTGGCTCGCGGCCCTGACGTTGGTCAGGTACGGCGACCGGGGAGTGGCGGCCGGCATCGCGATCGTCACCGCCGGAGGGTGGAGCATCGCCACTGCTGCGGTCCTCACCCGCTGGACGACCAGCGGTGACTGGCCGCTCTGGTGAGCCACGTCGGCGGCGACTGCGGTGCGTCGTCGGGCAGACACCGAAACCCGTCTTGACTGGATGGCCGTAACTCGGCACTCTCCCGGTATGGCCTGGACCACTCCGCGGCTGGACCCCGATCGCAGCCGCCGCCGCCTTCAGCTACTGGCGCAGTTGGCGGACGCGCGCGCGGTACGGGAACGCGAACGGCCACAGCGCGCCCGCACCGCACAGCTCCGCCAGCTGATCGCCACTCGCCGACGCCTCGCCGGCTGAGAGAGATCCTTCCCCAGGAATGACCGGCCCTTCGGGGCGTTGACCGGTCGCCTGCCGACCCGACCGGCTAACGTGCACGCGTAACGGATCGGCGAGTGCTGTGCCGAGGCAACTTGGGGGAAACGTGTCGTACTTCGCTGCGGCCGTCGTGCGCGAGAAGGGCGGCTGGACAGCCGCCGAGCTGAGTCTGCGGGGTGCCGCCGACGTCGACGAGGTCGCCGAGCGGCTCCGCGATGTCGCCCCGGACGCGGACCTGTCGCTGCTGTTCGTTGAGGCGGACGACACCTACCTGGTCATCCTGCGCCTCGACGAGGGCGAGGACCTGCGGGTCTTCGGCTCCGACTCGGCGTACGCGGAGGAGTCCCGGCTGGGTGCCCTGCTAGTCGGTGACTTGAAGACGTCGGTCACCGGGCTCGACGACACCGAGGAGGCGCGTCCGACCACGACCGGCGACGGCGAAGACGGCGACCAGCCGGCCGTCGATCCGGAGGCGGACCCGGTGGGCGAGGCGGATCTCCTGACCGACCTGGGCATCCCCGCGCAACGGCTGCTCGCCCTCTGCGCCCACGAGGGGATGATGCCGGCCGACGTCACCGCCGAGATCTGCCAGGTGCTCGGCTGCGTCGACGACGTCGAGGAACTGCGTGAGGTCTGAGCCCTACGACGTGACCGATCCGGCGCTGGAGACGGTCCGGCCGGGGCAACCCACGCCCGGTTCGGTCGACCGGCGCGGGCCGGGGGCGGACGAGGGCTTGGCCGACCCGACCGGCGCCGGCCGGCGACAGCGGCACGAACTCTGGATGCGCCGCGCCCTCGAAGTCGCGGTGACCGGGGGTGTTGCGTCCCCGGAAGGCGGTGCCGGTTCGGCCCCGGGCGGCGGTGCGGCCGGTTCCGGCCCGGGCGGTGGTGTGGCCGGCTCGGCGGGCGGTGACGCCGTCAGGGGTGAGCCCGGCCAGTCCGGCGATGTGCCGGTGGGTGCGGTGCTCTACGGGCCGGACGGCCGTGAGCTGGCGATCGGTCGCAACGAACGCGAGCTGACCGGCGACCCGACCGCGCACGCCGAGGTGCTCGCACTACGCCGGGCGGCCGAGCGGCTGGGCCGCTGGCGGCTGGACGGCTGCACCCTGGTGGTGACCCTCGAACCCTGCACGATGTGTGCCGGGGCGCTGGTGCTGGCCCGGGTCTCGACAGTGGTCTTCGGCGCCTGGGAACCCAAGACGGGCGCCGCCGGTTCGCTCTGGGACGTGCTGCGTGACCGCCGGCTCAACCACCGACCCGAGGTGTACGGCGGCATCCTGGAAGCCGAGAACGCCGCCGTCCTGCGCGCCTTCTTCCGCTGAGCCCTCAGGAGCGCAGCAGCGTGGTGGCGACCGCCCGGGCGGTGTCGGTCCAGGGGGCCGGCCGCAGGGTGGCCGGGTCGAGTCGGACGACCGCGCGGTGTCCTTCCGCGTACGTCGTGGTGCCGTCGATCGAGTGGAAGCGGAAGGCGTACCGGGCGCTGCTGGTGCCGAGCTGGTCCAGCCAGAAGTGCACGGCGACCGGGCCGGTGCCGGTGACGGGCGCGAGGTAGCTGATGGTGAACTCGCGTACCGCGTGGAACACATCGGGCGTGCTGGCCCGTCCGGCCTGGTAGGCGACGCCACGGTCGGACCAGTACGCGGTGAGCGCCCGTTCCAGCAGCAGCGCGTACCGGGCGTTGTGCAGGATGCCGAGGGCGTCGAGGTCGTCGAAGTGAACCATGGTGCGCTCGACGTGGCCGTACTCGACGGCGGGCTGTTCGGCGACTGCGTGACTCATGACGGGCCTTCCGGTAGCAGATCAGGATCGGGGCAGAGTGCCCGCAGGCGGCCCAGCACGCCCAGGCGGGCGTGCCGGTAGGTGACCTCCGGGTCGAGCAGGCGGGAGCGCATGGCGGCGGCGATGCCGTACGCGTCGATCTCGTACGCCAGCAGCGCGACATCCGTGCCGGCGGGCAGCTCGCCCAGCTCGACCGCCTCGGTGACGAGCCGTTCCAGGAACCTCGTCCAGGCGGCGAAGACCTCGGCGAGACGGTCGCGGACGGCACCGGGCCGGGCGTTGAACTCGAATTCCGTGGTGGCGAAGAAGCAGCCGCCGGGCAGCACCCGACCGGCGTAGAAGTCGATCCGGGCCTCGTGCAGGGCGTGGATCCGGCGTACGCCCCGGGGGGTGCGCAGCGCCGGGCCGATGATCCGTTCCTGCCACTGGGCGACGGCCCGGTCGATGGTGGCGAGCTGCAACTCCTCCTTGGAGCGCCAGTGCGCGAAGAGGCCGGACTTGCTGACGCCGAGCGACTCGGCGAGATGCCCGAGGGAGAGCCCGTCGAGGCCGTTGGCGGAGGCCAGGCTGACGGCGGCGTCCAGCACGGCGGTGCGGGTGCGCTGCCCCCGGGCGAGCCGGCCGTCGACGTTCATGCGGCGAGACTACTAAATAAGAACGACCGGTCGTATACATTTATCGAGTGGAGGCCGTCACACCGACCCCGACACAGCGCGTCCCGCCACCGCACGGGGGGTGGCGGGACGTCGGGCTCGACCGGATCAGGCGGTGATGGTGTCCAGGGCGATCTCGACCATCTGGCTGAAGGTCTGCTCCCGCTCCTGGGAGGTGGTCTTCTCGCCGGTCTTGATGTGGTCGCTCACCGTCAACAGGGTCAGGGCGCGGGCCTTGAACCGGGCCGCGATCGTGTAAAGCGCCGCCGACTCCATCTCCACCGCCAGCACGCCGTACTCCGCGAGGCTGTCGTAAAGGTCCGGCCGGTCGGTGTAGAAGGCGTCCGCGGCCAGGATCGGCCCGACCCGCATCGCGATGCCGCGCCGCTCGGCCACCTCCACCGAGGTACGCAGCAGCCCGAAGTCGGCGACCGGGGCGTAGTCGATCAGCCCGTCGAAGCGCATCCGGTTCATGTTCGAGTCGGTGGACGACCCGATCGCCGCGATCACGTCGCGCAGCTGGAGATCCTCGGTGAGCGCGCCGCACGAGCCGACCCGGATCAGCGACTTCACGCCGTACTCGTTTACCAGCTCGTGGGCGTAGATCGAAGCCGAGGGCATGCCCATGCCGGAGCCCTGCACGGAAACCTCCACGCCGTGCCAGCGGCCGGTGAAGCCCAGCATGCCCCGGACCGTCGAGTAGCAGTTCGCGCCCTCGAGGTAGGTCTCCGCGATCCACTTGGCCCGCAGGGGGTCACCCGGCATCAGGACCCGCTCGGCGATCTCGCCCGGCTTCGCGCCGATGTGCGTACTCATGGCGTTGATCCTGCCAGGCCGGCCTGGCCGGGACCGGTTCGGCGTCGGAACCTGTGGTCCTGTACCCTCGTCGGCGGTGGCGTGTCCGAGCGGCCTAAGGAGCACGCCTCGAAAGCGTGTGAGGGTTTACGCCCTCCGAGGGTTCAAATCCCTCCGCCACCGCTCTTGAGATGCGAGAACGCCCGGCAGGTCCGCGAGGACCGGCCGGGCGCTGCGCAATCGGTCTCAGCCGGTGCTCAGGGGGCGGTCTGCGGCCCGCCCGAAGTCAGCCCGGAAAATCCTGCAGGTACTCCTCGAACGGGATGTCCGGCGCGGCGTCACCGCCGATTTCGATGAAGTGTTCAAGGTCGTCGTAGCCGGGCTGGCCTGTGACGAGCACCCGGAGTGGGTGGCCGGCGTGGTCGGCGAGGAATTTCCAGAGCGCTCGGGTCAGGTCGGACTGGGCGGAGTTCGCCGTGTATCCCACCTGGAAGTAGCGGATGTTGTCGCCATCGGGTCGGATCGGCTTGCCCAGGGCGAGGCAGATCCGGCACTCGGTGCACGCCAGCCAGCCGTCCAGCGACATCAGCCCTCCTCAGAACACCATGCCACGAAGGCCCAGCATCGCCGCTGCCACCCGCTTACCGCTTGGATCGTGAACTACCACCCACACATGCCGGAACTTCAGCAGCTGCTCGTCGGTCCGGGCACCCCAGAAGCCCTTGATCATGCCATCAACCCGGACGCTCGCCGGCACCTGCACGAAAATCTCACCGTCGTATTTGACCTGCTTGGCGGCTCTGGTCAGCACCTTCTGGAAGTTTGGACCGTCGGTGCACTTGACTTCGCGACGGAACGTGCCGGTGCCGTCCGGGTGCACGAAGGTCACATCCGCGCCTGCCCCGCCCGGCCCGGCGACCTTAGGTACCGTCCCCTCTGGCCCCCGCAGGGCGAGATCCGCATTGGTCTTGGTGAGTTGGAAGTCCGGCTTCGAATCCTTGATCATCTCTTCGATGGCTGCCGCGCGTTCTGCGGGGGGAAGGTTGACCTGCTGCTGACCGCCGCACCCGCCGCATGCGTCGTGCGCGATGCGAATGTTCCTTTTGAAGATCTCCAGCCAGTCCGAGCTGGATGGGGCAGCGGAATTCAGCGCCGCAGAAGGATCGGATGGGGTGGGAGACGCGCCGACCGTGGCGTCAGCCATCACGCTCGGCGACTTTCGATTGTCAGGGGCTGTAGGACGTTCGTCGGCCGACCCGCAGCCGGCTAGCACCAATGCGACAGCCACTACAACAAGCCACCGCCGCGCCCGACCACGGAGCTCCATGCCGGCACCCCCGTACACCTAGCCGGTCCGGCCCCACCCTAGTGGGTTCGAATGCCCTACGTCGATGTCCGGTCAGCTGTTGGACGGTCGATCGTGGACCTCGGAGGCGGCGGCTCCAGACAGGTCGTCGCCACTGCGGCAGGTAGAGATGCTCCCGGCGTCAGTTCCGGCCGTAGAGTGGGATACCTGGGCGTGGGTTACTCAAAGTGATCGATTGCCTTCGTTGGGAAGTAATGCCATGGTAATTGCATGGTCTCGGTCGAGGATGATCCAGTACGGCACCCGTTGAACGTCGACGCGGATGGCATCGACCGGACGCGCGGCCCGGAGAAGCACCCCTACTACGCCCAGCTCGCTGCCTCGGAATCCGGCGTCCTGCCGGTGGTCCGTCAGGTTGGCGGGGAGTGGCTGCCGGCGCTGCTGATCTGCCGGTACGACGACGTCCGGGAGGTGCTCCGCCGCCAGGATCTGTTCTCCCGGGCTGCCGCCGCCCACGCCGACCAGGTAGATGTGTCCGGGACGATGCTCGGCATGGACGGAGCGGAGCACGCCGCGGTCCGGGGAACGGTGAAGGACAGCTTCACCAAGCCCGCCGTCTCCGGGCTACGCGAGACGGTGCGCGCGGCTGCCGAGGCTCAGCTCGCGGTGCTGGCCGCCAAGGGCGGCTCGGCGGATCTGGTGGGTGACTTCGCCGTACCGTTCGCCCTGAACGTGATCTCCGACCTGCTCGGCCTGCCGGAGCCGGACCGGGCGCAGTTCCGTCGCTGGGGCGACATGTTCATGGGTACCGCCGACCTCACCCGGGCCGAGGCCGCCCGGTCCGCCGAGGAGATGGGCGGCTACCTGTGGCAGCAGTTGGACGGGCGGCGCGGTTGCCCACGCGATGACCTGATGACCCGGATCGCCACGGCGGCGGCGGATCAGCCGGTGGACGTCCAGGTCAAACTTCCCCTCTCGTTGATCGTCGGCGGGTGGGAGACCACGGCCAGTTCCATCTCGACGTTCGTGTACCTGTTGCGCACCCGCCCGTACGCCGGGCACGACTTCGCGTGGGACTACCTGCTGGAGCATCCGGAGCAGGTCGACGGGGCGGTCACCGAGTTGGAGCGGCTGCACTCGACCTCCAACGGCGACGAGATGCCCCGCCGGGTGATGGCGGATGTGACGCTGCCCAGCGGCGCGCGGCTGGTTGAGGGCGACATCGTGATCCCGTCACATGACGCCGCGAATCGGGATCCGCGGGTTTTCGCTGACCCGGAGCGGATGGACTTCGGGCGGGACCCGAACCCGCACCTCTCCTTCGGTTACGGCCCGCACTACTGCGTCGGCGCGCACCTGGGCGCGCTGGAGGTCCGGGTCGCGCTGGCGCTGCTGCTGCGCGAACTGCCGACGCTGCGGCTGGCCGTGGCACCGGACGAGGTGCGGTGGAAGCAGGGGCACGCCATCCTCGGCCCGGTGGAACTGCCAGTCAGCTGGTGACGCGACTCAGCAGGGGGCGTGACCTTCGATGAAGAGGCGGTGGGCCCAGTCGGCGTACCCGGCGATGACTTTTCGCACCGTCTGGCCGTCGTGCAGGAACAGGTAGGCGCGGTCGCCGTCGCGGGCGAGCAGGCCGTCGAAGCGGTACGTCCCCTGTGGAGCTTGCAGTTCGCGTATCGTCGGATAGCTCGCCCGGACCTCGGCGACGGGTGAGCCGGCCGCGATGCCTTCCGGGGTGCGGACCGGGTCGCCGGCCCAGAGCAGCACCAGCCGATCCTCGATGAAGATCGGGCTGATCTCGTCGTACCCGGCCAGCGTCGGGCCGCAGGCGTCGACGTCGGTGCGCAGGATGCCGCGCCGGGTCAGCTCGCTCTCCGAGTCACCGAAGTCCACATCGGCCACTCCGTCGAGATCGACGACGCTCACCGATGCGACGGGCTCGCGGACGGCGATGGTGTCCGGTGGCATGACTCCGCTGCCCGATGCCGAGGCAGCCAGAAGCAGTGCGGCGATGAAGCCGAATTGTCGCAATTTCATCAGAATCCCCCAGTCCCCAACGTGACGGGGGCGCTGAGGTTATTGCCGAGCTTCCCAATCGTCGGCCAATTCGTCCCAGTAGTCGGCGCTGAGGCCTCGCCGCCCGTGCGCGAGCCATCCCTCGGTGCTCCGCTCGACGTGTAACCCCAGCTCAGCGAAGGGGTCGATCCACCGGCCCGGCTCCACGCCCAGCTCGACAAGCGCCGCGTTGATCGGCCAGTCCGGGCGCGGCCCGTCGAGCGCCGCGTCGAAGCGCGGCCCCCAGGTGAGGGCAGCGTCGAGCCAGACCGCCGCGGCCTGGTGCCCGGCCCCACCGGCGAACTCCGCCTCGACGTACGCCACCGGGCCGCGCAGTGACCAGCGGGCCAGGACCTCGGTCAGCGCGGGGGAGAGGATCAGCTCGAACGGTTGCGCGGGGCCGGGCTCGTCGGTGGCGTAGTCGGGCGGGGTGCCGGTCAGTTCCAGCACGAGCTGCGGGGTGACCGGCAGCAGCGCGAAGTCCTGCCGCAGCTCGCCGAGCACGGCATGATCCAGCTCGCGAGTCTCCTCGCGCAGCAGCTCGGCGTCCGCGACGACCGCGCTGAGCTGGTAACTCACCCGGCGTCCACAGCCTGTGGATAGAACATGTGTACGACGGTGGTCAGGTCTTGTCGACGGTGGCGACGAAGGCGCGCCAGGCGGCCGGGCTGAACACCAGTGCCGGGCCGGTCGGGTCCTTCGAGTCGCGTACGCCCACCACGCCGGGCAGGTTCCGGGCGACCTCGACACAGTTGCCACCGTTGCCGCTGCTGCGGCTGCTCTTGTGCCACCGGGCGCCGGCAAGCGCCGGGATGTCGTTCAGTGCCATGACTGCGCCACCTCCCTGATCAGGTCGACCGACTGCCAGTGCGACAGCGTCTCGCCGCGCACGTTCTCCCAGGCGGCCAGTATGGCCGCGATCTCGGCCTGCTCGCTCACCACCTGCCCCTGCAACTGGTTGTCCAGGTAGCCGGCGATGCGGTGATCGGGCGCGGTCGCCAGCACGAACGGGCCGTTCAGCCCAGCGTATTCGCCCACTGTGGACGGCACCACATGTAGCCGGATGTGCGGCTGGGTGGACGCCTCGGCGAGCGCCAGCAGTTGCTCGCGCATGACGGCCGGGCCGCCCACCGGCCGGCGCAGCACCGCCTCGTCCAGCACTGCGGTGAGCAGCGGCGGCTCCTCGCGGCGCAGGATCAGTTGGCGGGACATCCGGTGGTCGACAAGTCGTGCCACCTCGCTGCGCGGGATCAGGCCGCCGCCGGCGAGCACCGCGCGGGCGTACGCCTCGGTCTGGAGCAGGCCGGGTACGACCATGGATTCGAAGGATCGCAGCGTGGTCGCCTCGCGCTCGATCTCCTGCCAGGGGCGGAACCAGACCAGCGCCCGACGTCTCGAAATGTCCGGCCAAATGTCCGAGACATTCTTCTGGAGCGCATCTGCCGCCGTGAGCCGGTGCCGGGCATGCGGGATCCGATCTTCGAGCAACCACCGGCTCACCGTCTTCGGGTCGACGCCGACGCGTTCCGCGAGCGACTCGATCGTGTGCCCGGTGTCCCGCAGCGCCACTCGCAGCGCGTCGTTCATGGCCGCCTCCCATCGGACGTCTCGAATATCCGCCGACCATACCCACACGCCATGTAGTTGTCCCGTTACATGCGGCAAGTTGGGGTATCGATGGCGCGGCCGGTGGAGGTTCATCCCCCTTGACCCGGCGGTCGTGACATCGGGGGGCCGCCGCCGGGCGAGCAACCACGGCGGCCCCCATCCACCACTCGACGCGCTGTCGAGCTGAGAGCACAGACGACTCAAGCCCGCTGGCGGACGCGGGACCGGGCGACCTGTGCCGGCCGGCTCGACCGCCGGACGGAGCGAGGTGACCAGTGCCGCACCACACCGCAAGCCCGCGATCGCATGGCCGTCGGGTCGGGCACCTCCCCGGCCGCGACGTCCTCGGCCGGGATGCCGTCGGTCGGGGCGTCGTCGGTCGGGATGCCGTCGGGCCGCATCCGTGCCGCCGACCCGGCCCGTGCGTATGCGCTGGCTCGATCACTCCGGGGGAACTCTTCCTGCTGAGCAGCGCGGCGTCCCCGCAGTTCGTTCGCCCGATCACGGTCCGGGTCATCCGGCACCGCACCGACCGGGTCACCTACGACGGGTGGACCTGGATCGAGTGCTACCAGCTTGACTCCCGGGGTGACGCTGTCGAGCGCCGCGAGCTGTTCCTGATGCCGGCCGGCCTGATCCGGGCCGGAGATCACCCGTCGGCGTCCCGTGCCCGGTCAGGCCGTCCGGCCGGGGTGGCTCGCCGATGAGCCGCCGTCGCCCGGAACATGTGCCGTCCCGCCCTACCTGGCGTTGCCGGAACTGCGGCGTCAGGTGGCCGTGCAGCGCGGCCAAGCTCCGGCTGCTCGGCGAGTACCGGGAGGACCGGGCCGCGTTGCTCGTGCACCTCGCGACGCTGTACGCGCAGGCCAGCGCGGAACTCGGTGACTCGACGTCGACGGTCGGGCTGTTCGACCGCTTCGTGTCCTGGGCGCGTGTGCGAGGTTAGGAGGCTGTCCGCGTACCGTCGCGGGAGCCGGACCGGGACGTGCCCGGCGCATGCCCAGGGGCCGCTCCCGGTCGGAACGGCCCCTGCCCCCGTTGTCGCGCGTCAGCCCGGTACGACGCTGGGCTGTGGTGGTTGCTCGCCGGGACGGGCGGTGAGGATCGCGGCGACGGCGACCACGAGCCCGGCGACGGTAAGCCCGAGCACCAGCCAGTGCGGACCGAACGGGTAGTACTCGCCGGGCGTGAAGGCACTGTGCACGGTCAACGGAGATCCCTCGTGGACGCTGCCGTCCCGAAACACCCGCATGACGTTGCCGTAGAGAGCGACAGCCGGCAGGGCCAGCGCCACCAGGGCCCCGCCCCAGAGCGCGGCGGCGTGGCGGCGTCCGGGCGGCGCTGCCGCCATCCGGTACGCGACGGCCGCCGCGACCAGCCAACCGGCGAGCAGCCCGGCGGCGGTGCCGACGACGACAAGCGGCAGAAACACGGCGGTACGCTGCGGCATCGCGAGGAGCGAGACGTCGCTGCGGATGGCGATGGAGCTGTTTTCTGCCGGGTTCCAGCCCATCACGATGATGCTCAGGTCGGCCGACTCGGCTGTGAAACGCGTGCCGTTCAACGGGACCTCGATGAACGAGCCAGCCTCGTCGCGGGTGCCCGACATGCCGGTGACCGGGGTGAAGCCGGAAACCGACCAGCCGTCGGCGGTCAACCGCTGCCGGACCTGCTCGGCGTCCCAGACGCCGTCGACCCGACTGAACGAATGGGCCGCCTCGGCGGTCCACGGCGATGACGAGTAGAAGGAGTGAAGGGTCTCGTCCCCGCCGGCCTGCTGGGTGAGTCTGGCCATGCCGGCTTGGTCGGGCAGGTCGGCGAAGGTCTGGGCACCGAGCCAGGAGCCGGCGGCGGCACCGAAACCCCCCATGACCAGCGCGGTTAGCAGCGCCGCGATCGCCATGAACGGCCGGCCGGCGGGCAGCCGGAACCGCAGCCGCAGGCCGCTGCCGATCAGGTGCAGAGCCTCACCGGCCCGGGGGCGGCGCTGGCCCGGTTCAGCCATCTCCAGCAGAGTGGTCACCACCTCGGTACCGTGCCGCCGCCGGTGTCGACGCGGGTAGGCGAGCAGCAGCCTGCGGTAGCCACGCTCCAGCCGGTCATCGGCGGTCGGCCAGGCCGCGGTCATCCGGTCACCGTGCCGAAGGCGGGGGCGCTCGCCGGGCCGAAGCTCAGCGCACCGCCGAGGCGCCTGCCCAACTGGATCTCGGCGGCGGTGGCGTGCCGGCGCAGCCGCTCGGCCTGCGCCTGCAACGCGGCGGCACCGGTGTCGCTGAGCCGGTAGTAGCGGCGCAGCCGGCCCTCGACGGCCTCCTCCCGGTCGACGGTGACCAGGCCCTGCTCGGCCAGCCGGTCCAGCGCACCGTAGAGGGTGCCCGGCCGCAGCTTGACCTCGCCCGCCGACAGCTCGTCGACGGACCGGATCACCCCGTACCCGTGCAGCGGCTGCGCCGCCAGCGCGGTGAGGATCAGAAATGTGGGTTCCTGCATACCGCGATAGTACGGCCGACGGTATATAACGTCTACCGTTCTGTCCGAGCGGTCTCTGTCTGGACGGGTGGGCTCTTCGCGGTTCGGACATGAACGCGGGCTCGGCGGGAAGGCAGCGCTGCCAGGAGACCGGACCGAGAGGACGCACGCCATGGCGGACCCATCGCGTTCCGCAGCGGTGGACGGCGGATTCGCCGTCGTGGAGATGTTCACCTCCCAGGGCTGTGACAGCTGCCCGCCGGCCGAGGAGGTGCTGTCCGAGATCGAACGCACCGCCCGGGAACGGGGGCAGCGCGTGTTCACCCTCGGCTTCCACGTCGACTACTGGGATCACCTGGGCTGGGCCGACCCGTACGGCGATCCGGCGCACACCCGTCGCCAGGAGGACTACGCACGCGCGTTCGGCGCCGGAGGGCTGTACACGCCGCAGATGGTGGTCAACGGCACCGTCGAGTTCGTCGGCTCCAACCAGCAGGCGGCGTCGTCGGCGATCACCTCCGCCCTGTCGGCAGCGCCTGTCACGTCGGTGACGCTGTCAGTGGAGACCAGCGATGGCGGACGTCGGGTCGCGGTGGACTACCAGGTGGATCGGCCACCCGCGTTGGGCATGGTGAATGTGGCGGTCGTGGAAGACGGCCTGGCGAACGACGTACCCCGGGGTGAGAACGCCGGGCGACGACTGCGGCAGGACAGCGTCGTGCGCGCCTTCACGGCGGCGAATCTCAACCTGACCAGTGGCCGGATGGAACTCGACGTGCCGTTGGAACTCGATCCCCGTCAGGCCATGGTGGTCGGCTACGTCCAGAACGACGGCGACCAGGCCATCGTCGGTGCCACGGCGGTGGAGGTGCCCGCATGACGACCGGCCTGACCCTGCGGCTTCCTCCGATCACCGTCGACCGGTGGGTGAACTCGCCGCCGTTGACGCCCGACGACCTGCACGGTCGGGTGGCCCTGATCGACATCTGGGAGTACACCTGCATCAACTGGATCCGCACCGCCCCGTATGTCAAGGCGTGGCACCGCGACTACACGGACCTCGGGCTGACCGTCGTCGGTGTGCACGTGCCCGAGTTCGCCTTCGGCCGGGACCCGAGCAACATCGAGCAGGCCGTCTGGGGCCAGGGGCTCACCTATCCCGTCGCCATGGACAACGCGTACGCGTTCTGGCGTGCCCTGCGCAACGACGCCTGGCCGGCGAAGTACCTCTTCGACACCGACGGGCGACTCGTCGACAGGTGGGTCGGCGAGGGTGCCTACGAGCAGGTGGAGTCGGAGATCCGGCGGCTGCTTCAGGCACGGGCACCAGGTGCCGAACTGCCGCCGGTCAGCCGGGAGACGACGGAGTTCGCCGCCACCGGCGAGCCTTCCTACCTCGGCATCACTCCCGAGACGTACCTCGGTGCCGACCGGGGCGTACCGGGCAGCTACGCCGTGGCCGGCGACTGGCGCAGCGAGGGCGAGTACGTCGAGCTGGCCAGCGGCGGCGGGGAACTCGGGTTGCCCTTCGACGCCGGCGAGGTGAACCTCGTCGTCGACCCGGGACCTGACGGGCCGGCCACCGTCCAGGTGCTGCTCGACGGGAACCCGATTGGCCACGAGCGCGGCGCCGACGTCGGGCCGGACGGCGTCGTGCGGATCGACCGGGCACGCATGATCCGACTCGTCGCCGGTGCGTCCCGAGGCGACCGCCTGCTGACGCTCGTCACCGACCAGCCGGGTCTGCGTGCGTACGTCTTCACCTTCGGTCCGTAGGATTTTTCTAGCGCAGGGAGGAAGCGATGACGACGCAGAAGGCGATTCTGGCTGGCGGTTGCTTCTGGGGCATGCAGGATCTCATCCGCAAGCGGCCCGGCGTGCTCGACACCCGCGTCGGCTACACCGGCGGAGACGTGCCGAACGCGACCTACCTCAACCATGGCACGCACGCCGAGGCGATCGAGATCAGCTATGACCCGGCGCAGGTGTCCTACCGGGACCTGCTGGAGTTCTTCTTCCAGATCCACGATCCGACCACGAAGAACCGGCAGGGCAACGACGTCGGAGTGAGCTACCGGTCGGCCATCTTCTACGGCGACGACGAGCAGCGGAGGGAAGCCGAGGACACCATCGCCGACGTCGACGCCTCCGGCCTGTGGCCCGGCAAGGTGGTCACCGAGGTGAGCCCGGCCGGTCCCTTCTGGGAGGCCGAGCCGGAGCACCAGGACTACCTGGAGAAGCACCCCGGCGGGTACACCTGCCACTTCCCCCGGCCGGACTGGAAGCTGCCCCGGCGAGCGAAAGACCGCACCTGACCGAGACCGTGCCCGGCTCGCGGGGCCGGCCACGACTCAGGGCCGGCCCCCTGGGGGCCGGCCCTGTCGTTTTTCCTGCTCAGGTGAGCGGAGGATACGAGATTCGAACTCGTGAGGGTGTTAACCCAACACGCTTTCCAAGCGTGCGCCCTAGGCCTCTAGGCGAATCCTCCGCGAGCCAGGATACAGGTCC
Source organism: Micromonospora sp. NPDC000442 (assembly GCF_042898635.1). Taxonomy (NCBI): domain Bacteria; kingdom Bacillati; phylum Actinomycetota; class Actinomycetes; order Micromonosporales; family Micromonosporaceae; genus Micromonospora; species Micromonospora sp. NPDC000442. Next base: position 41,833 of record NZ_JBIAYZ010000004.1, read on the forward strand.
GCGCCGGGCTTCCCACCCCACCACCCCCTGAAGATCCACCGTCGGTCGGGTAGGCTGGGGGCACCTCCCGTGCGGCGGTATCTCGTGAACCTCCCCAGGGCCGGAAGGCAGCAAGGATAAGCGAGCTCTGCCGGGTGCACGGGGGGCCTTTCTGTCTCCGGCGCCCTCCGGCGCGCCCCCGGCGCTCTCCAGTTGCGGCATCTGGGGGTTTCCCGGCCGGTGGAGACCGCAAGATGCCGCAACCGGAGTGGATCACCCCGACACCACGACCTGCCGCGGCCCGACATACCGCGATCCGGGCGGGCCACCCAGGGCGGCCCGGCGGGGTGGGTGGTCAGGCGGGCGAGGTCGGCGCAGAATGGCTCGGTCGAGAGGAGGCGGGACGCCGTGGCACTGGCGCTCTACCGCAAGTACCGGCCGCGTACCTTCGCCGAGGTCATCGGGCAGGAGCACGTCACCGAGCCGTTGTCGCAGGCGCTGCGCAGCGGGCGGCTCAACCACGCGTACCTCTTCTCCGGCCCACGCGGCTGCGGCAAGACCTCCAGCGCCCGCATCCTGGCCCGCTCGCTCAACTGCGAACATGGCCCGACCCCGGAGCCCTGCGGCACCTGCGACTCCTGTCGCTCGCTGGCCGGAGACGGGGCCGGCTCGATCGACGTCATCGAGATCGACGCGGCCAGCCACGGTGGCGTGGACGACGCCCGTGAGCTGCGGGAGAAGGCGTTCTTCGCGCCGGCCAACAGCCGTTTCAAGATCTATGTCATCGACGAGGCGCACATGGTCTCGTCGGCCGGCTTCAACGCCCTGCTCAAGCTGGTCGAGGAGCCACCGGAGTACGTCAAGTTCATCTTCGCCACCACCGAGCCGGAGAAGGTCCTCGGCACCATCAAGTCGCGGACCCACCACTACCCGTTCCGGCTGATCCCGCCGAAGGTGCTCCGGCCCTATCTTGAGCAGCTCACCCAGGCCGAGGGGGTACCTGTCGAACCGGCGGTGTTCCCCCTGGTGGTGCGCGCCGGTGGCGGCAGCGCCCGGGACAGCCTTTCCGTACTCGACCAGCTCATCGCCGGTGCCGGCCCCGAAGGGGTCAGCTACGCCCGGGCCGCCGCGCTGCTCGGGGTGACCGACGCGGCGCTGATCGACGAGATGTGCGACGCCCTCGCCGCCGGGGACGGCGCCGCCGCGTACGCCACCGTCGACCGGGTCGCCGAGGCCGGGCACGATGCCCGCCGGTTCGCCTCCGACCTGCTGGAACGTCTCCGCGACCTGATCGTGCTCCAGCAGGTACCCGACGCGGCGGCCAAGGGCCTCATCGACGGGCCGGACGACCAGCTCGAGCGGATGGCCGCCCAGGCCCAGCAACTCGGCCCGGGCACCCTGTCCCGCTGCGCCGACATCGTGCACGACGGCCTGGTCGAGATGCGCGGCACCACCGCGCCCCGGCTGCTGCTCGAACTGATCTGCGCCCGGATGCTGCTGCCGGGCGTCGACGACGCCACCGGCGGTCTGCTCCAGCGCCTCGAACGCATGGAGCGCCGGCTCACCCTCGCCGGCACCGACGCGCCGCCGGCCACCGCCGGCTCCGCGCCCGCCACCAACCCCCCGGCGGTACGCACCCAGCCTCCCGCCGCGCCCGCGGCTGCCGCCGCGAATAGGGCCGGGACCGACGCTGCCGCGCCGGCTACCGCCACCTCCCCGACCGGCCGGGACAGCGCCACCTCGGTGATCGGCCGCGACAGCGCAACCTCGTCGGCCGAGCGCGGCAGCGGCCGTTCGTACTCCGCTCGTGGCGACGGGTCGTCGGCTGGTCCGGACAGCGCGACCCGGGCCGCCGGTCGTGACGGGGTGTCGTCGGCCGGTCCGGACGGCACGACTCAGCAGGCCGGTCGTGGCGGCGCGATCCCGGGCGGTCCTGACGGAGGTGCCGAGAACGCCGGTCGTGTGGGAGCGACCTCGACCGCCGGTCCGGGGACGGGCGGTACCGCAGCGGATGGTCGGGCCGACGCGGGTCATGGCGCCGCCGGGAACGGGGCCGGCATGACCGGGGCCGGCACTGGTCCGGCCGGCGGACCCGGTGGGGGCGGTTCGGGGCGACCGGATGGCACCCAGAGCGATGCGGCCAACGGTGTCGCCACGTCCCGGCGACCCGTGCCGGCGTCGGCGATCATGCCTGATCCGGCGACCCCGGAGCCTCCTCGCCCCGGTGCGACGACCCCCGGCGCGCTGGACGCGGTCGCGGTGCGCCGGGTCTGGCCGGAGGTGGTCGGCAAGGTCAACCGGAGCAACAAGCGGATCGCCGCGCTGATGCGCGACGCGGTCGTCCGTGACCTCGACGGGGACACTCTCGTGCTGACCGTGAAGTCGGCGGTGCTGGCCCGGATGATGTCCGACCACGCGCAGGTGCTCACCGACGCGCTCTACGAGGAGTTGGGCGGACGCTGGCAGATTCGCTGCGAGGTGGCCGGCGAACGGGGCGGGGCGTCGCCTGGTCCGCACCGCAGCCCAGCCGCTCCCGGCCCGGCCCCTGCTCCGGTCGCCGCCAGTTCGCAAGTGCCCGCAGGGCGGGCCGATCGAGGCCGCTCCGGCGGTGCCTCCGGCGCTCATCGGTCGGGTGACCCGGCCGCCACCACGGCTGAGAACAGCGACGACGACTGGCCCGAGCCAGCCCGCCCAGGTGGCAGCGCCTCGGCCGCCGACGACTGGCCGGAGGCGGCCCGCCCCGGGAGCGGGTCCGCCGATGCGACGGCGGACCCGTCGGACGACCTTCGAGCGGCTGCCTCGCACACCTCGGCGGACCCGATTGTGCCGGGCCCGTCGAGCCGTGGCGCGGGTGATGGCTCACCGGTCGCCGGTACCGACGGCGCGGGGACGCATGCGGCGTCGGGCCGGGTGGCGGCGAGCGTCAGGCCGAGTGCGAGCGGGGCGAGTGGCGAGCCGGGTGCGAGCGGGCCGAGCGTCAGGCCGGGTGCGAGCGGGCCGGATGCGAGCGGGGCGAGCGGCGGGCCGGGTGGAAGCGGACCGAGCGGCGGGCCGGGTGGAAGCGGAACGGCCGTCGGACAGGACGGGGCGCGGATGCCCGTCGGCTCAGGCGGAGCGACGACAACTGCCGGGTCGGGTGGGGCTCGGGCGAATGTCGGCTCGGGCGGTCGTGGGTCAAGTGCCGCGCCGCGCCAGGCAGCGGCACCCAACGGCAACGGCGGCTCCGGTGGTGCCCCGGTGAGCAGCGCGATCGCGGCGGCTCGGGCGGCAGCGGCCGGGCGGGGCGCGCGTACCGCCAAGGCGACCCGGCAGACCGCGGACGCGGAGTTCGCCGGCGAGCCGCCGTACGACCCGGATTTCGACGGCCCGCTGCGCGGTGGCGCGGAACGTGCCGGCGGTGCTCGACCGGCCGCCACTCCCACCTACGAGGGCTTCGACCCGGGCGACGAGCCACTCGACGAGATCATCGACGAGAAGACCGCCCGCGAGTCGAGCGAGGAACAGGCCGTACGCCTACTCCGCGAGACCTTCGGCAGCGTAGAAAAACTCAGCGACTAAGCCCCACCCCACCCCACCCCACCCCCACCCCACCCCCCACCCCTCGGCGTCGATCTTGCACTTCTTGCCCCGACAAATGTCATCGAAACCGACATTCGGGCGACCGGAAGTGCAAGATCGACGCCGAGGGGGCGAGGGCATGGGCGGGGCGGGGGTGGGGTGGGGGTGGGGCGGGGGTGGGGTGGGGTGCGGCGTGCGGGGGTGGTCGGTGGAGGGCGTTAGGGTGGGCGGCGGCAGGAGAGCCGAGTTGAGGGAGTCATCGTGCGGCCTGGTGGACAGCCGAACATGCAGCAGATGCTGAAGCAGGCGCAGAAGATGCAGCAGCAGATCGCCAAGGCGCAGGCCGAGTTGGCCGAGGCCGAGGTGACCGGCACTGCCGGCGGCGGGCTGGTGACCGCTGTCGTCGCCGGTTCCGGCGAGGTCAAGAGCATCAAGATCGACCCGAAGGCTGTCGACCCGGACGACGTGGAGACCCTGGAGGATCTCGTCGTCGCCGCGCTGCACAACGCCACCGAGGCGGCCCGCGAGCTGACCGAGCAGAAGATGGGCCCGGTCGCGGGCGGGATGGGCGGCCTCGGCCTGCCCGGGTTCTGAGCCCGCAGATGTACGAGGGTGCCATCCAGGATCTGATCGACGAGCTGGGCCGGCTGCCCGGCGTGGGCCCCAAGAGCGCCCAGCGGATCGCCTTCCACGTGCTGTCCGCCGACCCGGCCGATGTCAACCGGCTGGCCGGCGCACTGCGCAAGGTCAAGGAGCTGGTGCGGTTCTGCACCAGTTGCTACAACGTCGCCGAGTCCGATCAGTGCCGGATCTGCCGCGACCCGCGCCGCACCGACGAGGTGATCTGCGTGGTCGAGGAGCCGAAGGATGTGGTGGCGATCGAGCGGACCGGTGAGTTCCGGGGTCGCTACCACGTGCTCGGCGGTGCGATCAACCCGCTGGAGGGCATCGGGCCGGACAATCTGCGCATCCGCGAGCTGATGACCCGTCTCGGTGGTGGTGCGATCCGTGAGCTGATCCTGGCCACCGACCCGAACACCGAGGGCGAGGCGACCGCGACCTACCTCGCGCTGATGGTGAAGCCGATGGGGATCGCGGTGACCCGGCTGGCCAGCGGGCTGCCGGTCGGCGGCGACCTGGAGTACGCCGACGAGATCACCCTGGGTCGGGCCTTCGAGGGTCGCCGCGCCGTCTGAGGACGGGGTCCCGCGTCCACTGTGGTTTCTAACATGTGGGCCGGCTGGCCGACAGTCGATGTAACAAATCCGCATCACCCAAACCGGACAAAAAGTCTCTTTGTCGGTCGTCTGTGCTGGCCTTTCGCTGCCGTCCCAGCGATTAAGACACGATCCGGTACCAACCGCTTCGACAGCCATTTCCCGCCGGTCCGAACGGGAGCTAAGGTCACGGCCATCGGTGACCCTGTCACCACGTTGTCCGTACCCCTAAGGACGAGGTGAAGCACCATGCGTGCATCCAGGCCGAAGGTCGCTATCGCGGCCGTGGCGGCCGCGGCCCTCGCGGTTGCAGGCTGTGCCGAGAGCGACCGTGAAGGTTCCGGCGGTAGTAGCAAGGACACCCTGGTCTTCGGCGTCGCCGGAGACCCGAAGGTGCTCGACCCCAGCTTCGCCAGCGACGGTGAGTCGCTGCGCGTGGCCCGCCAGGTGTTCGAGACGCTGGTCCGCCCGGAGGAGGGTGGCACCAAGGTCAGCCCCGGCCTCGCCGAGTCCTGGGAGCCGGACGCCGCGGGCACCACGTGGACGTTCAAGCTGCGCTCCGGCGTGAAGTTCCACGACGGCACCGACTTCAACGCCGAGGCCGTCTGCGTCAACTTCGACCGCTGGTACAACGCCAAGGGCCTGATGCAGAGCCCGGACGTGACCGCGTACTGGCAGGACGTCATGGGTGGCTTCGCCGCCAACGAGGACGACACCCTCGGCGAGAGCCTCTTCAAGTCCTGCTCCGCCACCGACCCCACCACGGTCGCGCTGACCTTCAGCCGGGTCTCCAGCAAGATCCCGGCCGCCCTGATGCTGCCGTCCTTCTCCATGCACAGCCCGAAGGCGCTCCAGGAGTACGACGCCAGCAACGTCTCGGGCAGCGCGGACGACATCAAGTACCCGGCCTACGCCACCGAGCACCCCACCGGTACCGGCCCGTTCAAGTTCAAGACCTGGGACATCGCGAACAAGACGCTGACCCTGGAGCGGAACGAGGACTACTGGGGCGACAAGGCCAAGCTCAAGAGCCTGATCTTCAAGACCATCTCGGACGAGAACGCCCGTAAGCAGGCGTTGCGCTCCGGCGACATCCAGGGCTACGACCTGGTCGGCCCGGCCGACGTCCAGCCGCTCAAGGACGAGGGCTTCAACCTCCTGACCCGTCCGGCCTTCAACATCCTCTACCTGGCCATCAACCAGAAGGGGAACCCGAAGCTGGCGGACCTGAAGGTCCGGCAGGCGCTCGCCCACGCCGTCAACCGGCAGGCCCTGGTCGACTCGAAGCTGCCTCCGGGCGCCCAGGTCGCGGTGAACTTCTTCCCCGACACGGTCGAGGGCTGGAACGGCGACGTCACCAAGTACGAGTACGACGTCGAGAAGGCGAAGTCGCTGCTGGCCGAGGCCGGCGCGTCGGACCTGACCCTGCGGTTCCACTACCCGACCGAGGTCACCCGGCCCTACATGCCGAACCCGAAGGACCTGTTCGAGCTGGTCTCGGCGGACCTCCAGGCGGCCGGCATCAAGATCGAGCCGATCCCGCTGAAGTGGAGCCCGGACTACCTCAACGCCACCACCTCGGGCACCGCGCACGACCTGCACTTCCTCGGGTGGACCGGCGACTACGGTGACGGCTACAACTTCATCGGCACGTTCTTCGACCGGCAGAAGGACGAGTGGGGCTTCAACAACAAGGCCCTGTTCGACAAGTTCCGGCAGGCCGACACCACTGCGGACCAGGCGGCCAAGGTGGCGCTCTACAAGGAGTTGAACGCCGACATCATGAACTTCCTGCCCGGTGTGCCGATCTCGCACTCGCCGCCGGCCATCGTGTTCGGCAAGGACGTGACCGGGGTCAAGGCGAGCCCGCTCACCGACGAGCGGTTCGCCACCGCGGAGTTCAAGTCCTGATCTGACGCACCGACCACGGGCGGGCGCTGTGACCCACAGCGCCCGCCCGTGATCCCTTGCCCCCTTCCGAGGCCGCCGTGTTCCGGTTCATCGTCAGACGCCTGCTTCAGTTGATACCCACGCTGTTCGGGCTCTCCATCCTGTTGTTCATCTGGCTCCGGCGACTGCCCGGAGGCCCCGAGACCGCCATTCTCGGCGAGCGGGGCACACCCGAGATGCGTGCCGCGATCCGCCGCAATCTCGGTCTCGACGAGCCGATCCTGATCCAGTACGGCCGGTTCGTCCGTCGGATGATCCGCCTCGACCTGGGTACGTCCATCTCGACGAAGCGCGAGGTGACGACGGAGTTCCTGCAACGATTCCCCGGCACCGTCGAGCTGACCATCACCGCGATGGTGATCGCGGTCGGCATCGGCATTCCGCTGGGCTACCTGGCCGCCCGTCGTCGTGGCCGCTTCCTCGATCACGCCTCCGTCGGCGGGTCGCTGATCGGCATCTGCATCCCGGTCTTCTTCCTCGCGTACATCCTCAAGGCGATCTTCTCGGAGAACCTCGGCTGGTTCCCCTCCAGCGGCCGGCAGGACCCGACCATCGGCGCCACCCGGATCACCAACTTCTTCGTCCTCGACGGACTGATGACCCGGGAGTGGGACGCCGCAGCCGACGCGCTCATGCATCTCGTGCTGCCGGCGCTCGCCCTGGCCAGCATCCCCTTGGCGATCATCGTCCGGATCACCAGGGCCAGTGTGCTCGAGGTGCTCAACGAGGACTTCGTGCGTACCGCCGAGGCCAAGGGCCTGACCGAGAACGTCGTGCGCCGCCGGCACGTGCTGCGCAACGCCATGCTCCCGGTGGTGACCTCGATCGGTCTGCTCACCGGTGGCCTGCTCTCCGGCGCGGTGCTGACCGAGACGGTCTTCGCCTTCAGCGGGATCGGCGCCTTTCTCGCCGACTCCATCAACCAGCGCGATTATCCGGTGCTGATGGGCTTCATCATGATCATCGCCGTGGTCTACGTGCTGGTGAACCTGATAGTGGACCTCTCCTACAGCCTGATCGACCCGAGGGTGAGGGTCCGATGACGACCATCGGTGGCAAGAAGCGAGAGAAGATCGACCGACTCGCCGAACTGGCCGCCCGCGACGAGGAGCGGGGGGTGAGCCTCTGGCAGGACGCCTTCCGTCGGCTGCGGCGCAACCCGGCCGCCATCATCGGCGCGGTCATCCTCACCGTCTTCGTCCTGGTCGCGCTGATCGGCCCGTTCCTGGTGCCGTACGGGCCGACGGACACGATGGGCATCCGGGAGGGCGTCATCAAACCGGGGCTCATCCCCGGATCTTCCAGCGAGCACTGGTTCGGTTACGACCACCAGGGTCGGGACGTCTTCAGCCGCATGATCGTCGGGGCCCGGCAGACCCTGCTGGTCGGCGTGGTGGCGACCCTGATCGGTCTCGCCGTCGGCGTGTTGATCGGCGGTGTCGCGGGTGCCGCCGCCGGCCTCGGCGGGCGCTGGGGCCGATGGGTCGACAGCACCCTGATGCGGTTCATCGACATGCTGCTGGCGCTGCCGAGCCTGCTGCTGGCGGTCAGCATCGCCGCACTGCTCGGACCGAGCCTGACCACGGTCATGATTGCGGTCGGGATGGTCTCGGTGCCGGTCTTCGCCCGGCTGCTGCGTGGCTCGATGATCGCCCAGTCCAACAGCGACTACGTTTTGGCCGCCACCTCGCTCGGTGTACGCAAGTCGAAGATCGCCCTGGCCCACGTGCTGCCCAACTCGCTCGCCCCGGTCATTGTCCAGGCGACGCTGACCCTGGCCACAGCGATCATCGAAGCGGCAGCACTGTCCTTCCTCGGGCTCGGCAACCCCGACTCGGCAACCCCCGAGTGGGGCGTCATGCTCGCCGACGCGCAGCAGTACCTGGGCATCCGGCCCGAGCTGGCCATCTACCCGGCGGTCGCCATCATCATCACCGCGCTGGGTTTCACCCTGCTCGGTGAGTCGATGCGTGAGGCCCTCGACCCGAAGCTGCGGAAGTAGGCATGCCGAGCATGAGAAGCGCGCATTTGAATTCCGTGGCTGTGAACGAAAGGGCGGTGCGACATGGCACTGCTTGACGTCGAAGATCTTTCGGTGACCTTTGCCCGGCGCGGTCAGCGGACCGTGCGGGCCGTGGACGGGGTCTCCTTCTCCGTGGAGGCCGGCGAGGTCGTCGGCCTGGTCGGCGAGTCCGGCTGCGGCAAGTCGGTGACCTCACTGGCGATCATGGGCCTGCTGCCCAAGCAGCCCGGTCTTCAGGTGGCCGGCAAGGCCGTCTTCGACGGCACCGATCTGCTTCAGCTCGACGACCGGTCCCGGCGGGACATCCGGGGTCGGGACGTCGCGATGATCTTCCAGGATCCGCTGTCGTCGCTGAACCCGGTCGTGCCGATCGGGCTCCAGGTGACCGAGGTGCTGACCCGGCACCGTGGGATGCGGGGGGAGGCGGCGGCGAAGGAGGCTGCGCAGTTGCTGGACCGGGTCGGCATCCCCGACCCGAGGCGGCGGCTCAAGGAGTACCCCCACCAGCTCTCCGGTGGGATGCGCCAGCGTGCCCTGATCGCCATGGCGGTGGCCTGCCAACCCCGGCTGCTCATCGCCGATGAGCCGACGACCGCGCTGGACGTCACCATTCAGGCGCAGATCCTGGAACTGTTGAAGGATCTGGTCCGGGACTCCGGCACCGCGTTGGTGATGATCACGCACGACCTGGGCGTGGTGGCCGGCATGTGCGACACCATCAACGTGCTCTATGGCGGTCGGGTGGTGGAGACCGCACGGCGACGTCCGCTGTTCCGTCAGCCCCGGCATCCGTACACCGTGGGGTTGCTCGGCTCGGTGCCGCGCCTGGACGCGGGACGCGGTGAGCGGCTGAACCCGATTCCGGGCTCGGTGCGTGACCTGCTGCCCTGGCCGGACGGCTGCGCCTTCGCCCCGCGCTGCGACCGACGGGTGGACGCCTGCGTCGGCGAGCCGCCGGACCTGGTGCTGACCCACGACGGTCGCAGCTACCGGTGCGTCAACCCGGCGCCGGTGCCGGGCCTGACCCGCGGCGAGGAGGTCCGGGAGGCGCAACCGGGACAGGCCACGCCGGGCTCGGTGCCCGCGCAGGCGGTGCCGGACGACCCGCCGGCCGTGCCGGGCCTGGCCGCCGCCCCCAGCGAGGAGGAGACGCCGTGAGCGAGCGCAGCGAGCGAATCAATCGGCTCAGTGTGGTGGTGCCTCATGGCGGCACGCAGCGAAGCGGAGTGCCGTCATGAGCGGAGAGGACACCCTCGTCGAGGTACGGGACCTGAAGGTGCACTTCCCGATCAAGCGGGGGGTGCTGTTCGACCGTACGGTCGGCCACGTCAAGGCGGTCGACGGCGTCGACCTGCGCATCACGCGCGGCCAGACGTACGGCCTGGTCGGCGAGTCGGGCTGCGGAAAGTCCACGCTCGGGCGGGCGTTGCTCCAGCTCACCCCGCCGACCTCGGGCGAGGTCAGCTTCGACGGGGTCGAGCTGACCACGTTGGCACCGAACAAGCTGCGCACGATGCGCCGCCGGATGCAGATGATCTTCCAGGACCCGATGTCCAGCCTCGATCCACGGCAGAACGTCGAGTCCATCCTCACCGAGGGCCTACAGGCGCACGGTATCGGTGGTGACCGGGACGGTCGTCGCAAGATCATCGCCGAGACGTTGGACCAGGTCGGGCTGCCGCGTTGGGCGCTGTCCCGCTACCCGCACGAGTTCTCCGGCGGCCAGCGGCAGCGCATCGGTATCGCCCGGGCGCTGGTGCTGGGGCCGGAACTCATCGTCGCGGACGAGCCGGTGTCCGCGCTCGACGTGTCGATTCAGGCCCAGGTGGTCAACCTCCTCGACGAGCTTCAGGACAATCTCGGTCTGACCTACCTGGTGATCGCGCACGACCTGGCGGTGGTCCGGCACATCTCCGACACCGTCGGCGTGATGTATCTGGGTGCACTTGTCGAGGAGGCGCCGAGCGACCGGCTCTACACCGAACCGCTGCACCCGTACACCCGGGCACTGATGTCGGCGGTGCCGGTGCCCGACCCGGACGTGGAGGATCGCCGGGAGCGCATCCTCATCGCCGGCGATCTGCCCTCGCCGGCCAATCCGCCGTCGGGCTGCCGCTTCCACACCCGGTGCCCGTGGGCGCAGCCGACCCGCTGCGCCGACGAGCGGCCGGAGCTGCGGGAGATCGGCGGCAGCCGGGTCGCCTGCCACTGGGCCGAGCAGATCGCCAGCGGGGAACTGCGTCGGCACAAGGTCAGCGTGGAGATCACCCGGCCGGCGGGTGAGGGCGAGGAGCCCTCGGTCGTCTCCGCCCCTACCGAGCCGGGCTCCTTCGTGTAGTTCCGGAGCAGCGGGTCCCTTCCTGACGCCTGAGCTGCCGGAAGGGGCCCTTGCCCGGATATTGCCGACGACCCGGCGGCGATCAGCCTTCCGGGCGGTGCAGCAGGCCGATGGCGATGTTGTGTACCGCGTCCAGCCCGGCGACGTCGGCCAGCGGCGTGCTGGCGCCGGTGACCGCGTACCACTCGTCGGCGTCCTTGTACTGCACGTGCAGGCTGACCCGCCCGTCGGCGAAGTCGGTGCGCAGGGTCAACTCGCCGGTCACCACGCCGACCTCGTCGGTCATCACCCCGCCCGGTCCCGGCACGATGTCGGCGCTGCGGCTCTGCGGGCCGGTGGCCCCGCCGGCGTCGGCGGTCATCCCGGCGCCCGGCACCTCCACCTCACCCGCGGCGGCACCGTCGGCGGTCATGCCGGCCGTGGCCGGGCCGGGTGGCGGGCTGCCGGTGGCCGCCGCCGCGTCCTCACCGCCCGGATCCGGCATGCGCTCGGGCGCCGGTGCGCCGTCGGCGCCGGTTACGGCTTGCTCTCCCATGTGCAGCCCTCCAACATGTCGGCCAGCTCGGCCTGCTCGGCACTGGTCACCGTCAGCTGCCAGTGGTGCTTCACCGCCACCCAGTCCCCGGCATATTGACACCAGTATGACCGGTTTGATGGCTTCCACTGGGACGGGTCCTGGTCACCCTTTGCCCGGTTGGAGGATGCGGAAACCGCGAAGAGCTGCGGCCGGTCGAGGTCGTTGGCGAAGTCGCCGCGCTTCGAGTCGTCCCATTCGTCGGCACCGGAGCGCCAGGCGTTGGCCAGCGGGACCATGTGGTCGATGTCCACGTCGGAGGGGTCGGTGAAGGTGCGTCCGTCGTAGACGCTCTCCCACCGCCCGCCGACCACGTTGCAGCCGGAGTGCTCGATGGCCTTGCCGTCGCGCTCCAGCACGGTGTCGCGGACGTCGCAGTTCTGGCCGGTCTTGCGCCAGTGCGGGAAGCGGTTGCGGCTGTAGCCGCGCATCGAGCCCGCCTCGGCGACGGTCAGTTCCGCGAGCATCTGGTTGATGTTGCCGCCGCCGCTCGGCGGCGTGACCGGCTCCTCCTCAAGCGGGACACAGCCGGCGGCGCCGAGGGTCAGCGCCGCGACGAGCGCGAGCGCCCCCGGGGCGCGGGGTCCTGATCTGGTACGCACAGACGACACCTTTCCAGCTTGCGGGCTTCCGGCGATCCCGCACAGTACCCGGCCAGGGTTTCGGCGTTTCGTGGTGTCTGGCGGATGGTGCACGGCAGATTGGTAACCATGCCCGAACCCTCGTCCGCCCTCCGCCTGCGCAGCAGCGCCGGCCGGGGCACCCTGGCCGCCGCCGTGCTGGCCTCCGGCATGGTCTTCCTGGACAGCACCGTGGTCAACGTGGCGCTGCCCCACCTCGGTGCCGATCTCGGCGCGTCGGTGGCAGGTCTTCAGTGGACCATCAACGGCTACCTGCTGACCCTCGCCGCGTTCGTCCTGCTCGGTGGGGCGTTGGGCGACCGCTTCGGGCGTCGGCGGGTGTTCCTGCTCGGCGTGGTCTGGTTCACCGTCGCCTCCATACTCTGCGGGTTCGCGCTGCGCACCGACTGGCTGGTGGCCGCGCGGTTCCTCCAGGGTGCCGGGGGTGCCCTGCTCACCCCGGGTTCGCTGGCGTTGCTTCAGGCCAGTTTCCATCCCGACGACCGGGCGAAGACGATCGGAGCGTGGTCGGGACTCTCCGGTGTCTCCACCGCGCTCGGGCCGTTCATCGGCGGTTGGCTGATCGACGCCCTCTCCTGGCGGTGGATCTTCTTCCTGAACGTGCCGTTGGCGGTGCTCGTCGTGCTGGCGACGCTCCGCTGGGTTCCGGAGAGCCGGGACGAGAACGCGTCCCGGAAGCGGGGCACCCGCCAGTTCGACGTGGCCGGCGCTCTGCTCGGCGCACTCGCCCTCGCAGGTGTCACGTACGCCCTGGTCGACGCCCCCGACCGGGGTCTGGACTCGCCGGCGGTGGTGGTGGCAGCCCTGGCCGGGGTGGTCGCCGCGGTGGCGTTTGTGGTCCTGGAGCGGCGCCGTGGGGAGACCGCGATGCTGCCCACCGGCCTGTTCCGCAGCCGGTTGTTCTCGGTGCTGAACTTCTTCACCGTGCTGGTCTACGCCGCTCTCGGCGGGTTCACCTTCTTCATCGCCGTGTACCTACAGAACGTGATCGGCTGGTCAGCCCTGCTCACCGGCCTCGCGTTGCTGCCGATGACCCTGCTGCTGCTGGTCGGCTCGCCGGTCACCGGTGCGCTGTCGACGAGGATCGGACCCCGGTTGCCGCTGACCGTCGGGCCGCTGCTGGCCGCCGTCGGGCTGCTGATGCTGCGCGAGATCGAGCCGGGGGCGTCGTACTGGCGGCAGGTGCTGCCCGGGGTGGCGATCTTCGGAGTCGGGCTGACCCTGGTCGTGGCGCCGCTGACCGCCTCGGTGCTGGCCGCCGTGAACGACCGCTTCGCGGGAGTGGCCAGCGGCTTCAACAACGCCGCCTCGCGGGTCGGTGGGCTGCTCGCGGTGGCGGCCCTGCCGTTGCTGGTCGGGCTGACCGGCACCGGGTACGAACAACCCGCGGAACTCACCGCCGCCTACCGTGGCGCGTTGCTCTGGTGTGCCGGCCTGCTGCTGGCCGGTGCCCTCATCGCCGCCCTGCTGGTGCACCGGCCGGCCCGTCGCCCGCCACCGGCCCAGCCCTGCCACTCGTTGCCGGTCTCCACATCGAGATGACGCGGGGCCCCGCACCAATGCGGAGCCCCGCGTGTCGTCTCAGCCTCGGGCGCGGTTGACGGCGCTGGTGACCGCCTTGATGGAGGCGGTGACGATGTTGGCGTCCATCCCGACACCCCAGACGGTGTTCCCCTGCACCTCGCACTCGACGTACGCGGCGGCCTGCGCGTCCCCACCGGAGGAGAGCGCGTGCTCGTGGTAGTCGAGCACGCGGACGCTCACACCGGCCGAGCCCAGCGCGTTGACGTACGCGTCGATCGGGCCGTTGCCGATCGCGGTGATGGAGCGGTCCCGTCCCCCGGTGTGGATCTGGGCGGTGATCTCGACCTTTCCGTCGGCGGTACCGATCGCGTACTCGGACAGCGCCACCGCAGGCTCGCGCTGGTGGTCGAGCAGGTACTGCCCGGCGAAGATCTGCCACATGGTGGCCGGGTCGACCTCACCGCCGTCGTGATCGGTCACCTGCTGCACCACGCCGGAGAACTCGATCTGGAGCCGGCGGGGCAGATCGAGCTGGTGCTCGGTCTTCATGACGTACGCGACGCCGCCCTTGCCGGACTGCGAGTTGACCCGGATCACCGCCTCGTAGCTGCGGCCCAGGTCCTTCGGGTCGATCGGCAGGTACGGCACTGCCCAGGTGAACCCGTCGACCGGTACCCCGGCCGCCGCCGCGTCGGCCTCCAGCGCGGTGAACCCCTTGTTGATGGCGTCCTGGTGGGAGCCGGAGAAGGCGGTGTAGACCAGGTCGCCGGCGTACGGGTGGCGCTCGTGCACGGGCAGTTGGTTGCAGTACTCGACGGCCCGCTTGATCTCGTCGATGTCCGAGAAGTCGATCATCGGGTCGATGCCCTGGGAGAACAGGTTCAGCCCCAGCGTCACCAGGTCGACGTTGCCGGTGCGCTCGCCGTTGCCGAACAGGCAGCCCTCGATCCGGTCGGCGCCGGCCAGCAGGCCCAACTCGGCGGCGGCCACCCCGGTGCCCCGGTCGTTGTGCGGGTGCAGGCTGAGTACCAGGCTGTCGCGTCGGGGCAGGCGCCGGTGCATCCACTCGATCGAGTCGGCGTACACGTTCGGCGTGGCCATCTCGACGGTGGCCGGCAGGTTGATGATCAGCTTGCGGTCCGGGGCGGGGTCGATCACCTCGATGACCTTCGCGCAGACCTCCAGTGCGTACTCCAGCTCGGTGCCGGTGTAGGACTCCGGCGAGTACTCGTAGAAGATCTCGGTGTCCGGGGTGTGGATCTCCGCGTACTTCTGGCAGAGCCGGGCGCCGCTGGTCGCGATGTCGGTGATGCCGTCCCGGTCCAGCCCGAACACCACCCGGCGTTGCAGGGTCGAGGTCGAGTTGTAGAAATGCACGATCGCCCGGCGGGCCCCGCGCAGCGACTCGAAGGTGCGGTCGATCAGGTGCTCCCGGCACTGGGTCAGCACCTGGATGGTGACGTCCTCGGGGATCAGGTCCTGCTCGATCAGCTGGCGGACGAAGTCGTAGTCGGTCTGGCTGGCCGACGGGAAGCCGACCTCGATCTCCTTGTAGCCCATCTGCACCAGCAGCTGGAACATCCGACGCTTGCGCTCGGGCGACATCGGGTCGATCAGGGCCTGGTTGCCGTCCCGCAGGTCGACCGCACACCAGCGCGGGGCGGCCTCGACGTGCCGGGTCGGCCAGGTGCGCTCGGGCAGGTCGATCCGGAACTGCTCCCGGTACGGCTGGTAACGGGTGTACGGCATCCGGCTCGGGCGCTGCCGCGCGATCGGATCGGAGTCGATGTCGGTGGTGCCGGCTGGGTGAGCCATGGCGGAGTTCTCCCGTGGTCATGTGACGTCAGCGGTGGAGGTCGGCAGCGAGGCCGAGGAGGATCCGGGAAATGCTGGCGGCGCGGTTCAACTCCGCGACGAGGTGCCGGCCGTCAGGCCTCGTCGCGGCGACCAAGGAGAAGGTGCGCCTGCCACATGACAGAGTGACACTACGTGATGGACGTCAGGTCTGGGAAGGCTCGTCCGGAATTTGGGACGAGATTCGCAAAGGCATCCTCAACGCGGGATGTTCGAGCAGCTCAGGAGCAGTTCGGCCAATGGCTGGCGGTGGCGTAGCGACGTCTCGCGGACCAGCAGATCGGCCGGGAGGCTGAACGGATCACCGAGTTGCCCGACCGCCGTCACCACGTACGGTCGCACCTCGGAGGGCAGATCGAGGTCGGCGACCAAACCGGGCCGGTCGAGCTCGGTCACCTGGCGAACGTGCAGCCCCAGCGCGGTGGCCTGCACGGTCAGGTGGGCCACCGCCTGCCCCAGGTCGTACGCCGCGAACGGGTTGTCGGTGGAGTGGTACGCGGCGAGCAGCAGCACGCTGGCCCGCCCGGCCCACCGCTGTTCGCCCGCCGGCAGGTTGACCAGGATCCGCTTGAAGGTCTCGTCCTCGCGGTGCCCGACGGCGAACCGCCAGGGTTGCCGGTTGTCGACCGAGGGCGCCCACCGCGCCGCCTCCAGCAGGGTCGTCACTTCGGCCGGCGTCAACTCCGCGATCGGGTCGAAGGAGCGGGGACTCCAGCGGAAGGCGAGCAGTGGAGTGAGGTCGGTCATGGGAAAAGCGTCCCGTATGGGCGTTTTGGTCGCACTGGTAGGGGGGTGCGAATGTGGGCAATGACACCCGTAAC
The DNA here is from genome assembly GCF_042898635.1 of Micromonospora sp. NPDC000442. NCBI lineage: Bacteria > Bacillati > Actinomycetota > Actinomycetes > Micromonosporales > Micromonosporaceae > Micromonospora > Micromonospora sp. NPDC000442. The sequence continues at coordinate 58,312 of NZ_JBIAYZ010000004.1, forward strand.
GGGATGAGTCGTCAGGGCGTTCCCGCGTGCTCGTCCGTACCGGTCGGGTCCGTGGCGGTCGGTTCCGTGCCGAGGGGCGTGGCCGGGTCCACCGGCGCGGCCATGCCCAGCGGCTCGCCCTCGACCACCGGACCGGGCAGTTGCACCGTGCCCGGGGCCGGCTCGGGTGGGGCGGCCAGCGTCAGCGTGCCGAACGGCGCCCGTACCGCAGTCGGTGTGCCGTCGGCGTCGAAACAGTAGATGCCGACGTCCAGTGGCGGGTTGATCGATGCCGCGGTGGTCTCCACCGAGTAGCAGCTGCCGGTCGCGTCGGCGGGTGCCATGGCCGGCGACACCGCCAGCGGGGCGCGGCGGTCGGTAAGCACGTCGAGCCAGTCGGTGAACGGGTGCTGCACGCGGGGATCCAGCCGGCGCGGCAGCGTGTCGTCCCGCTCACCGAGGCGTACGCAGCTCGCCGGCTCCGGTCGGGCGGCCGACGGCAGCCCACACTGGAACAACCCGTCCGCGATCGCGGCCAGCGTGATGTCGGCGGTGCCGCCGAGCGCCCCGCCCGGCACGTCCACCCGCCAACTGCCGTCGTTCGCGCTGGTGAAGACGACCAGACGGTCGGCGGCCCCGTCGGCCCGAAAGGTGTACCGGGCGACCAGGTGCCGGTCCTGCGCGGCCGCCGCCAGGGCGGCCAACTCGTCCCGCGCCGCATCCGGACCGGCCGGACGCGGCGCGGCGGTCGGCGGCGGTGCGGGGTCGGTGGGCGGGTCGGGCGAGCAGGCGGCGAGGAGTGCGGGCACGGCGAGCGCGAGCGCGACGGTCAGCTGACGGTTCGGATGATGGGCGGCGGGCACCCGGTCATTCTGGGCGTTGGGCAGGGCTCGGGACAGCCCCGGAAAGGCTGGCGTTTCCGGCGTGTCGCCGGCCACTTCCGCCGTGCCCCGGGGCCGGATGGTGGGATCACCTGACCTGGCGGTCAGAGACGCCCGATACCCTGAGGTCGTCCGACCCGCGCCGCCGGCCCCGGTGCCGGCGGCGTCGGCACGCTCAGGGCAACCGGGAGGGAGTGCACCGTCGTGGCACTCGTGGTGCAGAAGTACGGCGGGTCCTCCGTCGCCAACGCCGAGCGGATCAAGCGGGTGGCCGAGCGTATCGTCGCGGCCCGCAAGGTCGGCGACGACGTGGTCGTGGTGGTCTCCGCGATGGGTGACACCACCGACGAGCTGCTCGACCTGGCCAACCAGGTGAGCCCGTTGCCGCCCGGCCGGGAGCTGGACATGCTCCTCACCGCCGGCGAACGGATCTCCATGGCGCTGCTCGCCATGGCGATCCACAACCTGGGGTATGAAGCCCGCTCGTTCACCGGCTCCCAGGCCGGCGTGATCACCACGTCGGTGCACGGCCGGGCGCGGATCATCGACGTCACCCCGGGTCGCCTGAAGGGCGCACTGGACGAGGGTGCAGTGGTCATCGTCGCCGGATTCCAGGGCGTGTCGCAGGACACCAAGGACGTCACCACCCTCGGGCGGGGCGGTTCCGACACCACCGCCGTGGCGCTGGCGGCGGCGCTGCGCGCGGACGTCTGCGAGATCTACACCGATGTCGACGGGGTGTTCACCGCCGATCCGCGGATCGTGCCCAACGCCCGGCACATCAGGCAGATCACCTACGAGGAGATGCTGGAACTGGCCGCCTGCGGTGCCAAGGTGCTGCACCTGCGTAGCGTGGAGTACGCCCGGCGGGCCGGGCTGCCGATCCATGTCCGTTCGTCATACTCGACAAACACCGGCACCATGGTCACCGGATCGATGGAGGAGCTCTCTGTGGAGCAGGCACTGATCACCGGGGTCGCCCACGACCGTAGCGAAGCCAAGATCACTATCGTCGGGGTGCCCGACGAGCCCGGCGCCGCCGCGAGCATCTTCGACACCGTCGCGGGCGCTGAGATCAACATCGACATGATCGTGCAGAACGTCTCCACCGAGGGCACCGGCCGTACGGACATCTCCTTCACCCTGCCGAAGACCGACGGTCCGACCGCGATGGCCGCCCTGAGCAAGATCCAGGAGACGGTGAACTTCAAGGGCCTGCTCTACGACGACCATGTCGGCAAGGTCTCCCTGATCGGCGCGGGGATGCGGTCGCACCCGGGGGTGGCCGCCGGCTTCTTCGCCGCGCTGGGCCAGGCCGGGGTGAACATCGAGATGATCTCCACCTCCGAGATCCGCGTCTCGGTGGTCTGCCGGGACACCGACCTCGACGCGGCGGTCCGTGCCATCCACGAGGCCTTCGACCTTGGCGGCGACACCGAAGCCGTGGTGTACGCGGGGACGGGGCGGTAGCGCGGGTGGCCGGGCTGCCCACCCTGGCCGTGGTCGGGGCGACGGGGGCCGTCGGCACGGTGATGTGTGAGCTGCTCACCGGGCGGCGCAACGTCTGGGGCGAGATCCGGCTGCTGGCCTCCGAACGGTCCGCCGGTCGGAAGGTCCGCTGTCGGGGCGAGGAACTGACCGTCCAGGTCCTCACCGAGGAGGCGCTCGACGGCGTCGACGTGGCGATGTTCGACGTGCCGGACGAGGTCGCCGCCCACTGGGCACCCATCGCGGTCGGTCGCGGCGCCATCGTGGTGGACAACTCGGGTGCCTTCCGGATGGATCCCGACGTGCCGCTGGTGGTGCCCGAGATCAATCCGGAGCAGTTGCGTAACCGGCCCCGGGGCATCGTCGCCAACGCGAACTGCACCACCCTCGCGATGATCGTCGCGGTCGCCCCGCTGCACCGCGAGTACGGCCTGCGGGAACTGGTGCTCGCCTCGTACCAGGCGGTCTCCGGCGCCGGTCAGGGCGGCGCGGACGCACTGCACGACCAGTTGACCAAGGTGGCCGGTGACCGGCTGCTCGGTTCGCGTACCGGCGACGTGCGGCAGGCGGTCGGCGACGACCTCGGCCCGTTCCCGGCACCGCTGGCGCTCAACGTGGTCCCCTGGGCCGGCTCGCTGGCCGATGGCGGCTGGTCGTCCGAGGAGATGAAGATGCGCAACGAGTCGCGCAAGATCCTCGGGTTGCGTGACCTCAAGGTCTCCGCCACGTGCGTACGGGTACCCGTGGTGACCGGTCACTCGGTCGCGGTGCACGCCGTCTTCGCCACCGAGATCGACGCCGAGGGCGCCCGCGGCGTGTTGCGCAACGCGCCCGGCGTGATCGTGGTCGACGATCCGGCGGCCGGCGAGTTCCCGATGCCGATCGACGCGGTGGGCACCGACCCCTCCTGGGTCGGTCGGATCCGCCGCGCCGTCGACGACCCGAGGGCGCTGGACTTCTTCGTCACCGGCGACAACCTCCGCAAGGGTGCCGCCCTCAACACCGCCCAGATCGCCGAACTCCTCGCCAAAGACCTCACCCACCCCTGACACCCCCCACCCCGCCAGCCCCTCCCCGCTCGGCCCCACCCCACCCCGCTTGTGTTGACCATGAAGTTGTTGTCGGCCGAGAGCGCTCTCCGGAGCAATAACCTCATGATCAACAGGTGGGGCGAGGCGGGGAGTGGGCGGGGGTGGGGTGCAGGGGGTGTAGGGGGTGTAGGGGGTGGGTTAGGCGGCGGAGAGGTGGACGCCGTCGCGGCCCTGTCGTTTTACCGCGTAGAGGGCCTGGTCGGCGCGGCGCAGGGCGAGCTCGGGTGACTCGCCGGGGCGGGGGAGAGCCACTCCGATGCTGATTGTGCGACCCACCCGGCGAGCCGCCTCGGTGAGCCGTTCGGCGACGCGTACGGCTTCCTCGGGGCGGCTCACCTCGATCACCGCGACGAACTCGTCCCCGCCGATCCGGTACAACTCATCGCCCTGGCGCAGCGCATCCTCCAACGCCCGGGCGAGCCCGATCAGCACCCGGTCGCCCACCTGGTGGCCGTACGTGTCGTTGACGGCCTTGAAGCCGTCCACGTCGATCGCCAGCAGGGCGGTGCGACCCGGCGTCACGGTGGCGATCCGCTGCCCGAACGGGCCGGTGTGCCGCAGCCCGGTCAGCGGGTCGGAACTGGCCTGCTCGCGCAGCCGTTCCAGGGTGCGTAGCCGGTCCAGGCAGCTCCACGCCTGCCCGGCCAGCAGCTCCAACAGGTTGACGGTGGTCGGGTCCGGCCGCAGCAGCCGCTCGTCGGCGACCAGCAGCACCCCACCCCGCTCCGGCGGCCCGAACGGCACCGCCACCAACGTGCTGACGCCGACCCGGACCAGCGGCTGATGCTCGTCGGTGGGTGGATGACCGGCCTCACCGAGGGTGTAGCCCGCCCCGTAGCGGTGGGCCCGGTCGATGATGCGCCCGATCGCCGAGGCATCCAGCTCGGCCAGTTCGGTACGCATCCGGGTCTCCAACTCGCCCGGGGCGACGGTCGGGGCACCCAGTCGCGGGCCGCCCCGGCCACCGAGCAGCAGGACGGCCGCGGCGAGGGTCGACACGTCCCGGGCCGCAGCGATCGCGGCCGTCATGAGGTCCCACTCGGTGCTGGCGGCGGTCATCGCCGAGACGTGCCGGAGCAGCTTCTCGCTGCGGCTCTCCGCCGGCCCACCGAGTGCCGAGATTCGGGCGCCGAGGCGGCCCGCGACCCGTTCGGCGACCACCCGCCAGGAGGCGAGGTCGGCCGGCCCGGTCCACTGCAGGTCGAGTACGCCGATGGTCCGGCCCGCCGGATTCAGGACCGGTACGCACACCTCGGCGGTGACGTCCGGGCGTACCGGGATGTGCGCGGCGTCGGCGGCGACGTCCGGGACGACTGTGGAACGCCCACCGGTGTAGACCCGCCCGACGATGCCGGCGTCCGGCGCGACGGTGGCGAAGACCTGCCAGGAACCGGTGGCGGCGACGCAGCGGAGCCGGCCGTGCACGTGCAGCAGGACGGCGATCGTGGCAGGGGTGTGCCGGGCGAGAGCGTCCACGGCCGCTTCGCAGACCTCGGTGACGGTCGACGCCATGGGCAGGCGGACCGTGACGTCACGGATGACTCGCTGGTGATCCACTCGCACGTCGTTCCAGGTCGGATCGGTTCCCGGTGGCGCCGGGTCGCGGATCAAGCGTACTCACGCGGGACTGAGAGCCGGCTGTGGTCGTACACATGTGCTATCCACAGGATGTGGACACGGCCGGTGGGGCCACGCGCAGGGCGCGGCGGCGATAGCGTGGGGATCTCCGGTCGAGTGGAGGCCCGATGCTCATCGCCCACCTCAGCGATCCGCACCTGACCACCGGCGTCCTCGGTGCCGAGCCGGCTGCCGGCCTGCACCGGGCGCTCGGCCGGGTGCTGGCGCTGAACCCCCGGCCCGACTGCGTGGTCATCACCGGCGACCTGGCCGACCACGGCCGTCCCGACGAGTACGCCGTGCTGCGCGAGGTGCTCGGGCGGTTCCCGCTGCCGGTGCACCTGGTCACCGGCAACCACGATGACCGGGAGTCGCTGCTCGACGCCTTCGGCGGCACGCCCTGGCTCGGCGGCGGCTTCTCCGCGCACTACCAGGTCGACCACCCTGCGGCGACCGTGGTCGTGCTCGACTCCCTGGTCCCCGGCTCGGACGGCGGGCGGCTCGGCGAGGAGCAACTCGCCTGGCTGGACGGGGTGCTGGCCGCACGCCCCGACGTGCCGGCCGTGGTCTGCCTGCACCACCCACCGATCGAGGTCGGCATCCCGATCGCCGACTCGATCCGGCTCGCCGACGGTGCCGAGCTCGCCGAGGTGCTGCGCCGACACCCCCATGTGGTACGCGTCGCCGCAGGCCACCTGCACCGTCCGGTGACCGCCACCTTCGCCGGCACGGTGCTGTCGGTCGCACCGAGCACCTGGCGGCAGTCGACGCTGACCATGAGCGACGACGAGCGGATCGGGTGGGTCGCCGAGCCGACCGCCCTGCTGCTGCACGCGGTGTCCGGGGCGGGCTGTGTCACGCACACCGTCCAGGTAAGCCACACCGCCGGCATGACCTGCGGCTTCTGAACTGTGCACCGGGGCGGAGAACGACGTGGATCACTATCGTGGTTCGCTGAGGTTGCCGGTGGTTGCTCCGGGCCGTCCGACTCGACGGCCCAGCGGGACGGAGGGGTGTCGGGATGAGGCGTGGTCTTGCGGTGCTGGTGGTGGCCCTGCTGTTGAGCACTCCGGTGGTGACCGCCTGGCTCGTCGGCGACCTGACCGGTGAGGCGGCCCGGCGGCTCGCGGCCGAGGGCGAGTCGCTCGACTACGCGGTGGAGCCGGTCAGCCTGGGCGCGACCGGCGACCGGGTCCTGGTGGTCGTGGCCAGCGCGCTCATGCTGGTGTCGCTGGCGCTGCTGATTCGCGCCACAGTCACCCGCAAACTCGATCCGCGCTTGTGGTTCGCGCTCGTACCGCTGATCGTCGCCGGTGTGTTGATCGGGCTCGCCTGGCGGATCGTGACCGCCGGAGCGATCGGTGCGAACATCGGTGCCGGCCTCGTCGTTCTCGGCGGTGGCCCGGTGCTCCTGATCCTCCTCGGCATCGCCGCCGTACAGATGGCTCGGCTGCGCCGCGAGCATCGCCGCCGGGTCGGCTGAGGCGGGCGAGCTTCGGCGTCGGCAGGCCGAACCAGGACGTCACTGCAGTGGAGGGGGAAAGGGCACCTCTCCGCTGAGCGCCTTCGCGGCCAACTCCACCCGCTCCGGGTGGCAGGCGCGATCTTCGAGCGGGTGACCGGCCACGTTGATGCAGCGTTGACCGGGCAGGGCGGCGCAGATCGGGCATTGAATAAACAGCCCGCCCGACGGCACCACCTCGATGCCCTGTGCCAGAGCCGCTCTGCCGATCTTGACGATTGCCTGGTAGAGGGCTTGATCCTGGTGACGTGCGGCGGCATTGGCAACCTCCCGCATGCCCTCCCAGAACCGTTCGCGGGCGTCCGGCTCGTCCACGTCGATGCGCATGATCGGGCATCCCCGCCGACCCACCGGCCAAACCTGGCCCCCGGGAAACTCACCGCGCCCGATGCGCTGGCCGGCGAAGGCGTTGCCACAGCACGAAAAGAGGGGCACATCCAGCGACTGGATGTGCCCCTCACCTGGTCGGGGTGGCCGGATTCGAACCGACGACCTCTTCGTCCCGAACGAAGCGCGCTACCAAGCTGCGCCACACCCCGAGGCGTGCCGACAAATAGTAGCCCACCCGTCCCGAGGCTCAAACTCGGTACCCGGGGCGCGGGCGGTCAGCGCGGGATCAGCGTGAGCAGGCTGGCCTCCGGGGGGCAGGCGAACCGGACGGGGGCGGTCGGGTGGGTGCCGAGCCCGGCGGAGACGTGCAGCCAGGAATCCGATCCGGGCCAGCGGTGCAGGCCCTTCGCCATCGACCGGGGCAGTCCGCAGTTGGTCACCAACGCTCCTACCCCCGGTACGCACACCTGGCCACCGTGGGTGTGCCCGGCGAGCAGCAGCCCGAAGCCGTCGGCGGCCATGTCGTCGAGCAGCGCCGGCTCGGGGGAGTGGGTGAGCGCGATGGAGAGGTCGGCGGTGGGGGAGACCGGCCCGGCGACCGAGGGGTAGTCGTCCCGTTCGACGTGGGGGTCGTCCACCCCGGCCATGTCGATCGCCCGGCCGCCGGCCTTGACCGTGCTCCGCCGGTTGTTCAGGTCGACCCAGCCGGCCCCGACGAGCACGTCACGCAGTTCCTCGGAGGGCAGCTCGACGCCCTCGGTGTACTCCCGGTCGGGCAGGAAGTAGGTGAACGGATTCTTCCAGACCGGCCCGGTGTAGTCGTTCGAGCCGAACACGAACGCACCCGGGTAGTCGAGCAGGGGTTGCAGTGCCCGCAGCACCCCCGGCACCGCGCCCGGGTGCGCCATGTTGTCTCCGGTCACCACCACCAGGTCGGGGTCGAGGGCGGCCAGCGAGGCTACCCACTGCTGCTTGCGTACCTGGTTGGGGGTCATGTGCAGGTCCGACAGGTGCAGCACGCGCAGCGGCTCGGTGCCGGTCGGCAGCACCGGCACGTCGAAGCGGCGGAGGGTGAACATGTTGCGCTCGACAAGGGAGGCGTACGCCAGGGCGGCGGCACCCGTCGCGACGGTTGCGGTCGCGAGCCGGAATAGTGTGCGCTTTCGCATGCCGATCAGGGTAGTTTGACCGTCCATGAGCACGCTGAAGGACCGCCTCACCGCCGACATGCGCGCCGCCCTGAAGGCCCGCGACGAGCTGACCACCTCCACCCTGCGAATGGCCCTGGCCGCCGTGGGCACTGCCGAGGTCTCCGGCAAGGCCAAGCGGGAGCTCAGCGACGACGAGGTGGTGGCCGTGCTGACCAAGGAGGCCAAGAAGCGCCGCGAGGCCGCCACCGCCTTCGCCGACGCGGGCCGCACCGAGCAGGCCGCGAGGGAGAGCGCCGAGGGTGAGGTGTTGGACCGCTACCTGCCGAAGCAGCTCTCCGACGCCGAGCTGACCGAGCTGGTCACGCAGGCGCTCACCGCGGGCGGCTTCACCGGCAAGGCCCAGATGGGCCCGGCGATGAAGGCGGCTCAGGCTGCGGTGGCCGGCCAGGCCGAGGGAGGCCGGGTGGCCGCCGAGGTACGCCGCCAACTGGGCCTCTGAATCGTCCTGCCGCGCACCGGCCGCGTACGCCCTGCTGCGGTGTTGACCGGAACACGAACGGGCGGGTACCCCCTGGTTCGGGGTGCCCGCCCGTTCGAGCGTTGCTGAGGCCGGTCAGCCGCCGGGCCGGTCCGGCGGACGGCCGGGGTTGCTGGGCGGGCTGGAGGGCGAGTCGTTGCCCGGCCGGCCGTTACCGCCGCCGTTGTCGTTGCTGGGCTTACCGGCACTGACCATGATCGTCACGATGCCGCCCTTGATGGTGCGTCCGCTGGGGCTGGTACCGGCGGCCGTGCCGGCGGGGCAGTCGGAGGCGATCCGGCTGCTGGAGACGATCGGCTCGAAGCCGGCGCCGGAGAGGCGGGACTTGGCCCGATCGAGGTCCAGGCATCCGACGCCCGGGATGGTGCGCTGGTCACCGAGGGAGATCTTCTTACCGGGCGCATCGAAGTTGATCCGCTTCTTGCCCTTCATGGCGTCGCGCAGCGTCTCCCACACCGGCGGGTTGATGCCGTCCGGCCGGTTGTGCTTCATCTTGACGTTGGTCTGCGGCCAGTCCGGGTCGGCCATGATGCCGGCCACCGCGTACTGCTTGGTCATCGCGACCAGGGCGGCGCTCTTCTCGGAGTCGGTGGTGCCGGACTTGCCGGCCACCGGGGCGTCGACGATGTACTTGGTCTGGGCCGCGGTCCGGCTGCCGCCGCACTTGCTGGTGGAGGAGTTGTCGCCGACCGGGCACCGGGCCGCGTCCACCGCCGCGCGGGCCACCTCGGTGCTGATCCGCTTTTCGCAGCGCGGGTTGGCCACGTCCAGCTTGTTGCCGTCCAGGTCCCGGATCTCCTGCACCGGGATCGGCTCGCAGTACTTGCCGTCGGCGGCCAGGGTGGCGTACGCGTTGGCCAGGTCCAGCGGGGTGACCTGCGAGACGCCCAGGGTGAACGCGCCCCACTGGTGCGCGGCCTCCTTGGTGTTGGCGAACTCCGCGTCCTTGCTCTGCCGGAACTGGATGCCGAGGCGCTTGGCCGCGTCCACCACGTTCTCCGCGCCGACCTGCTGCTGCAACGGGACGAAGTACGTGTTGATCGAGGCGGAGAAGGCGCTCCACATGTTCTGTACGCCGCCGGCCTTCTTGCCGGAGTTGGTCGGGCAGTAGAGGTTGGTGCCCGGACAGGCGGCGGGACTGCTGCTGTCGATGATGTATTCGGACTTGAACTGCTGCGGTGCGTTCATGGTGTAGCTGAGCGGGATGCCCTTCTCCAACGCGGCCACGATGGTGAAGATCTTGAAGGTCGAGCCGCCCTGGTAGCCGGTGATGCCGTCACCGCCGGTGAGCAGCGGGTTGACCGTGTTCGGATAGTTGCCCCGCTTGCCCTTCTCGCGCTGCTTCGGGTCGCTGTGCGGCTTGTTCTTGGGCTTGTCGGGGTTGTCGAGCTTGAAGTTCCGGTTCACCGACAGCGCCCGGACCCGCCCGGTGCCGGGCTCGACCACCGCGACCATGGCGGCCTCCTTGGCAGTCACCGGCTTCGCCTTGCGCACCGCCTTGTCGGCACCGGTCTGGGCCTGCTTGTCCAGCGTCGTGATGATGGTGTAGCCGCCGCTCTTGAGCCGCCGCTCCCGGTCGTACGAGGTCGACCCGAACGTCTCCTGCGACATCCACCAGCGGTAGAAGTAGTCGCAGAAGAAGCCCCAGGCGTTCTTGTTGGTGGCGACGCAGCCGTTCGGGGCGCGCTTGCCCTTGACCACCAGCTTGACGGCCTTGGCCTCGTCGGCCTGCTGCTGGGTGATCGCCCCGGTCTTGACCATGTTGTCGATCACGTAGTTGCGCCGGTCGACCGCGTGCGGGTAACCGTCCTTGGTGGTCGGATCGAACGAGGTGGGGGCCTTCACCAGGCCGGCCAGCATGGCCGCCTCTTCGATCTTCAGGTCCTTCGGTGGCTTGTTGAAGTAGACCTGGCTGGCGGCGTAGACGCCGTACGCGCCGTTGCCGAAGGCGGCGAGGTTCAGGTAGCGCTCCAGGATCTCGTCCTTCGACATCTCCTTGTCGAGCTGGAGGGCGTACCGCATCTCGCGCAGCTTCCGGGCGCTGGTGTCCTCGGTCGCGGCGATCACGTCGGCCGGGTGGGTGGCCGAGTACGCGATCCCCATCCGGACGTACTGCATGGTCAACGTCGAGGCGCCCTGCCGGTCGGCACCGGCCTGGCTGTTGTTGACGAAGGCCCGGGCCACGCCGTTGAGGTCGACCCCGTTGTGTTTGTAGAAGTCGTGGTCCTCGGCGGCGATGATCGCGTTGCGCATGTTCTCCGAGATGTCGCCGAGCTTCACGTCCCGCCGGTTCTCGTCGTACATGGTGGCCAGCGGTGTCTTGCCGTCGGAGGCAAGCAGATAGCTGATCTGTGGTGCGCGGGCCACGGTGAGTTCCTTCGGTAGCGCACCGAAGGTCTCCGCGCCGGCCTTCGCGGCCAGGCCGGACATCGCCACCGCGGGGAAAGCCGCAGCGGCGACCACCACGCCGGCCAGTAGCCCACAGATAAGCAGCGATGCGGCGTTGGTCAGTACGTTGTGGTCACGTTTCCGCATCCAGGTCACCTCGACAGGGTACGCGAACAGGTAACGAGGGGCGCTGGGGCGTCTTTTCCCCATTTCCTGCGCGCGCCGTCCTCGTTGTGCTAGACGCGTGGCACCGGGTGTCCGGTTGCGTGGATTCGAGCCGAGTTTCCTCCTCATGGAGGTGGCTCGCAGCGTTTTCGCCGACCTCGGTGGGGTAAGCGGCGGTCCCAGGCCCGAGAAGCCGGGAGTGTCCGGAATGATGGATTTCGCCGACAACGTTGCGTAATCGTGCGACTACAGAGCATGATGTAGGCGGCGACAGCGCCACATGTCGTCTGTGCCGCCTTGGGGTAAGGCGCGCCGGACGACCCGGGGGGATTGCCGGCTGGCCCGCGACGGCGTCGGTAGTACAGCAAGGGGGGACGTGTACAGATGGGCATGATCACTGACTGGCCGTCGTTGGCGGCGTGTCAGAACGGGGACCCGGACGCGTTGTTCGTACAGGGCGCCGAACAGAACGTGGCCAAGCGGATCTGCCGGAGCTGCCCAGTGCGGTACGAGTGCCTGGCCGACGCGCTGGACAACCGGATCGAGTTCGGCGTGTGGGGTGGCATGACCGAACGGGAACGTCGCGCGTTGCTGCGTCGCCACCCCCAGGTCACCAGCTGGCGCAAGATGTTCGAGGCGGCGATGAAGAAGAACGCCAAGGACCAGGCCGGCAAGGACAAGATCCTGGCCGCCGCCGGCAACTGAACAACCGGCGCGGTCGGCTGCGGCTCCCCGCCGTACCGACCGTCGGTCAGGGTTGGCTGATCGCCGCCGCGATCGTCCGTAGCCCGTCGACGTCATGCACGTCGGCGGGCTGCGCCGTCACCGACACGGCCGGCACCTGTGGAAACGCCTCGGTGAACCGCGCCGCCACCTGCTGCTCACGTACCGCCTGCTCGGCCAGGGCGGCGTGCGCCCGCAACACCTCGACGGTGCCCTCATGGCCACCGGCCGCAGCCAGCCGGTCAGCGGCGGCGCGGCTCTCCGCCGCGCCCAACTCGGCCACCGTCGGCTGGTGAACCCGGTTGAGTACCAGGCCGGCGAGCGGCATCTGCTCCGCGCGCAGCCGACCGGCGAAGTAGGCGGCCTCCCGGACCGCGTCCGGCTCCGGCGCCGCGACCAGCAGGAACGCCGTCTCCCGCGCCTGCAGGATGCGGTACGTCTGCTCGGCGCGCTGCCGGAACCCGCCGAACATCGAGTCGAGCGCGGCGACGAAGCCGGACAGGTCCGTCAGCAGCTGGGTGCCGATCACCTTCTGCACCACCCGGGAGAACATCCCGAAGGAGGCGGTGACCAGGCTGAACATGCTGCGACCGCCGGTGCGTGCCGGAGCGAGCAGCAGCCGCAGCATCCGCCCGTCGAGAAACCGCGACAGCCGGGCCGGCGCGTCGAGGAAGTCCAGTGCCGAGCGCGACGGGGGAGTGTCCACCACGATCAGGTCCCACTCGCCCCGCGCGTGCAACTGGCCGAGCTTCTCCATCGCCATGTACTCCTGCGTGCCGGCGAAGGTGGAACTCATGGCCTGGTAGAAGGGGTTGGCGAAGATCTCCGCCGCCTTCGCCGGATCGGTGTGCGCCAGCACCACGTCGTCGAAGGTTCGCTTCATGTCGAGCATCATGGCGTGCAGTTCGCCGCCGCTGTCCTCGACGTCGATCCCCTTGACCTGCCGGGGCGTGTTGTCCAGCTCGGTCAGGCCGAGGGACTGGGCCAGTCGCCGCGCCGGGTCGATGGTGAGCACCACCGTGCGGCGGCCGTGCTGTTCGGCGGCGCGCAGCGCTAGCGCGGCGGCAGTGGTCGTCTTGCCCACCCCGCCCGCGCCGCAGCAGACCACGATCCGGACTCCCGGATCAGCCAGGATCCGGTCGACGTCAAGCGGCGGCGCGGCGTTGTCGGAAGGCACCAATCGAGCGTATCGGGCTGACCGGCTCCGCGCGCCAGGCCGAGCTGAGGTGTGAGTCAATCGCCTTGGACGAGCGCGGCGGCGAGCACCTCCAGGCCGGCGCGGTTCACCCCGTCGGGCAGCAGCGGCAGTTCGACCAGGGGCACGCCGAGGTCCACCAGATCGGTGCGGAGCGAATCCTCCAACTCCCGGCGGATCATCAGGTCCCGCGCCTCGTCGTGCAGACCGGTGACGATCCCCTCGCTGGCCGACAGCCCCGCCGCGCGCAGTCCCTGGGTCAATTCCGCCTCGGTGACCAACCGCCCGGTCGGCAGCGGTGCCCGGGTCCCGTTGACGATCACCCGCCCCACACCGAAGCCGAGCGAGGTCAGGTCGGCGATCGCGTCGACCGTCTCCTGTACCGGCATCTCCTCCAGCAGGGTCACCACGTGCACGGCGGTCATCGGTGAGCGCAGCAGCGCGGAGACTCCCTCGCTCTGCGTCTTGATCGGCCCCATCTTGGCCAGCCGGGCGGTCTCGGCGGTGACGTTCAGGAAGCGCCCGATCCGGCCGGTGGGTGGCGCGTCCAGCACCACCGCGTCGTACACCCGCCGCTGATCGACGGTGCGGGTGGTGGCCTCCTTGACCTTGCCGGTGAGCAGCACGTCGCGCAGACCCGGAGCGATCGTGGTGGCGAAGTCGATCGCACCGAACTTGCGCAGCGCCCGGCCGGCCGCGCCGAGCTTGTAGAACATGTCGAGGTATTCGAGCAACGCCTCCTCGGCGTCCACCGCGAGCGCCGACACCTCGCCGCCACCGGGGGCGTCGGCAAGGTGTCGCTCGGCGTACGGCAGCGGATCGGTGCCGAAGAGTTGGGCGATACCCTGTCGCCCCTCCACCTCCACCAGCAGGGTGCGTCGACCACCGGCGGCCAGGCCCAGGGCCAGCGCGGCGGCCACGCTGGTCTTGCCCGTACCGCCCTTGCCGGTCACCACGTGCAGGCGGGCGGGCCAGTCGATGCCGGCCCGCTCAGTCGGTCGCTGCGCTGCTCCCACCCGTCGAGCCTATCCATCCGGCGTGCTCAGGCGACCTCGCAGACCCACCAGCCGGTCTTACGGACCACCGTGAAGCGCAGATCCTGATCGGCGATCTTCTCATCGGCGGTGGTGACGGTCACCGTGGTGGTGACCGTCGCCCGGTCGCCGGTCTCGTTGTCCACGGTCGGGGTGTCCCAGCGGAACCGGGGGTTCCGGTAGGTCGAGACGTACTCCTCGACCTCGGCGACCTTGGCCCGGATCTTGTCCTGGTCACGCGCGGCGGTGCAGACCAGACCCGCCGCCTTGGCGACGTCCCGGTCCTGGTAGATCGCGGTCAGGAAGTCGTCGACCGCCACCGACGGGTCCGGTGCGCCCTCACCCGACTCGGTGTTGCGCAGGGTGAGGAAGGCGGCCACCCCGCCTCCGGCGCATAGCAGCAGCACCACGACCAGCGTGAGCGAGGCCAGCAGCGGCCCACGCTTGCGCGGCGGTCCGGCCGGCGAGTGCTGCGGCCGATACCCGCCCTCCGGCGGTGCGGGCGGCGCACCATGGCCGATGGCCGGCGGCGAGGGCTGGGCCGGTGAACCGGCCGGCGGGAGGTCGGTCGGGCCGGTCGGGCCGCCGGCGGGTGGCTGGGTCATCGGTCCCCCCGGGTGCGGCGCAGCACCGCGTCGAGGCGGTGCGCGTGGGATCGGGTGGCCGGGCCGGGCGCCCGTCCAGACGGGAAGGGTAGCGGTCCGCGGTCCCGCTGCGGAGGGCCCGGTGTGTCCGGTACGGCGATCGCGATCAACTTTCCGCTGGTCCGGTGTCGCAAATGTGACCGAACGCGATCGGGCGCGCGCGTCCTGTTGATGGGACCGGTGCCCCGGTTCTACGGTCGCTCCGGCACGCTCCGGCTCGGGCCGGACGGATGGGTCCCGGATCGGTGGGCGGTGCCGTGACCAGGTACGACGCCCGGAGGCAGTGCATGCGCGACACGGACAACACCCCCCGAGCCCAGTTCCCCGCCGGGCTGCGGCGGGGTAGCCGGACGGCTGGCGGAGACTCCTCCGGCCGGCTGCCGGTCAACGAGCGGTCGTACCGGCGTCCCGGCGACCCGGTCACGAGTGCCGAGCCGGCTGGCGGGCGGGAAGAGGACGGCCCCGGGTACGTCATCCACCTGCCCATCCGGGTGACCGATCTGGCCGCCGCCACCGCGCTGGCCGGTCGGCTGGCCACCTCGCTGAACTTCCTGCTCGAACTCGACGCCGGTGAGACCGAGGTGTCGACCGCCGACGACCAGAACAACCGGCACCGGGTCTTCTGCGACCTGCTGCTGCCGGATCGCACGCGCTGTCCCCAGCCCTACGACCATGCCGGCCCCTGCGGCGAACTGTCGCCCGCGCCCGAGCAACGGGCCGGTACCGAGCAGTGGCCCGATGCTGAACAGCGTCCCGCGTCCCGGCCGGCCGGCGGACCGTAGGCTGTGTCCCGAAGTGTCCACGCCACCGAGGGAGCCCTCCACCGATGCAGAAGTGGGAATACGCCACCGTCCCGCTGCTGGTCCACGCGACCAAGCAGATCCTCGACAACTGGGGTGAGGACGGCTGGGAACTCGTCTCCGTCGTTCCCGGGCCGAATCCGGAGCAACTGGTCGCCTACCTGAAGCGCCCGAAGGCATGAGTGTCGTGGCCAACGGACCTCACGCCAGGCTGGCGGAACTCGGCTTGAAACTGCCGGAGGTGGTGCCGCCGGTGGCGAGCTACCTGCCGGCGGTGCAGTCCGGGCAGCACGTGTACGTCTCCGGGCAACTGCCGATGGCCGAGGGCAAGCTCCTGGCCACCGGCAAGGTCGGTGCCGGCGTCTCCGCCGAGCAGGCCAAGCAGTTGGCCCAACGCTGCGCACTCAACGCGCTCGCCGCGATCGACTCGCTTGTCGGTCTGGAGAACGTGGTCAAGGTCGTGAAGCTGACCGGCTTCGTCGCCAGCGCATCCGGCTTCACCGGGCAGCCCGGCGTCATAAACGGCGCGTCGGACCTCTTCGGCACCGTCTTCGGCGAGGCTGGCCGGCACGCCCGCTCGGCCGTCGGAGTCGCGGAACTCCCCCTGGACGCCCCGGTCGAGGTCGAGGTCATCGTCGAGGTCTCCTGACTTGTCGCGATCTTGCAGTTCCTGCCCGGACGAAGACCTTTAACGAGGACGAATCGGGGACCGGAACTGCAAGATCGCGGGGGTGCGTTCGCGGAGTCGTACGATCGCAGCCATGGGAGGGCATGTGACGGGGGCGGTGACCGCCCTCGCCAGCGAACTGCCGGACTGGGCGGCGCTGCTGCGGGCACCCAATCCGGGGCCGATGACGTTGGACGGCACCAACACCTGGCTGCTGCGGGCCGGGCCCGGCGAGCCGGCCGTGGTGGTCGACCCGGGACCGGCGGACGAGGCGCACCTCGCGGCGATCGTCGCGCAGGGGCCGGTCGGGCTGGTGCTGATCACCCACGGCCACCCGGACCACACCGAGGGCTCGGCGCGCCTGCACGACCTGCTCGATGGAGCCGCCGTCCTCGCCGCCGACCCGGCGCACACCATCGGCGGTGAGCCGCTGACCGGGCCGGGGCAGGACCTGAGCGGGTTCGGCCTGGAGATCCGCCTGCTCGCCACCCCCGGGCACACCGCCGACTCGGTCTGCTTTTTGGCCGAGCGGGCCGGCCAGCGGGTGGTCCTCACCGGTGACACGATCCTCGGCCGAGGCACCACCGTCGTGGCGCACCCGGACGGGCACCTCGGCGACTACCTGGCCAGCCTGGAGCTGCTCTCGACATACCGGGGAACACCGGCGTTGCCCGGGCACGGCCCGGCGCTGGCCGAATGCGGCGCCGCCGCCGACTTCTACCTCGCCCATCGCCGCGCCCGCCTGGACCAGGTCCGGACGGCGCTGGACGCGGGGGCGCGGACCGCGGCCGAGGTGGTCGCCGCGGTCTACGCCGACGTCGACCGGTCGCTGTGGTGGGCGGCGGAATGGTCGGTGCGCGCCCAACTCGAATACCTGGGCCGGGAATCCGACGGCGGCGACGCGAGGTTGGATCCAGCGTGACCTGCCCGGTGTGCGGAACCGTAGCCGTGCCCGGCGCCCGGTTCTGCCACAACTGCGGCGCCGCGCTGCCGGCCGCCGCGACCCTGCCCGCCGCCGAGCGCCGGGTGGTGACCGTGCTCTTCGGCGACCTGTCCGACTTCACCTCCTGGTCGGAGGATCTCGACCCGGAACGCGTCGGCGCGGTCACCGACCGGGTGCTGGCCGCGCTGGCCGGGGCGGTCAAGACCTTCGGTGGGCACGTCGACAAACTGACCGGTGACGGGATCATGGCGGTCTTCGGTGCCCCCGTGGCGCACGAGGACGACGCCGAGCGGGCGGTACGCGCCGCGTTGTCCATGCAGCGGGCGGTGCGCCGGGTGCTCGACGACGAGCGGGGCGGCGGCGCGCCGCTGGGACTGCGGGTCGGGCTCAACACGGGTGACGTGATCGCCGGCATCCAGGCCGCCATCGAGTACACAGTCATCGGCGACACGGTGAACACCGCAGCCCGGCTGGCTGACGCCGCCGCCGTCGGCGCGGTCTACGCCGGTGGGCGTACCGCCGCGGCGACCCGGCACGTCGCGAGCTGGCGGGCGCTGCGGCCGCTGCGGCTCAAGGGCAAGCGCGAGCCGGTCGAGGCGTACGAGCTGCTCGGCCTGCTGGACGCGCCCGGCACCCGTTCCGGTCTGGGCGACGAGGCACCGTTCGTGGGCCGGGAGACGGAGATCGGTCGGGTGGCCGGCCGGCTCGCCGAGGTGATCGACCGTACCGAGCCCCGGGTGCTGCTGATGACGGCTGAGGCGGGCATCGGCAAGTCCCGGTTCGCCGCCGAGGTGGAACGCCTCGCCGCCGGCTACGACGTCGGCGCCGGCCGGTACGCCGCGCACACCGGTGCCCGGGTTCTCTCGGTGCGCTGCGCGGCGTTCGGCGAGCGGCGCCGACTGGCTCCCCTCGCGGACCTGGTGCGCGCCGCGACCGGGTTGCCGAACGACGCCGCGACCGCGGTCACCCGGGCCGCGGTGGAGGAGCGGCTGCGCCGGCTCGGGCAACGGCTCAGCCGTACCCGGACGGAGCCGGCCCCGGTCGCCACCGACCAACTGCTGGCGCTGCTCGGGTACGCGGAACTACCCGCCGGTGGCCCGGCGGATCAGGGCGAGTGGAGCACCGCCCAGGCTCCGGCCGACGTCGACGCGGTGCCCAACGCGGTGGCCGACCTGCTCAGCGCGCTCGCCGAGGAGGCGCCGCTGGTGGTGATCGTGGACGACCTGCACGACGCCACCGCGGAGACCATCGGCGCGTTGGAGGTCACGCTGTCCCGGCTCACCGGCCCGGTGCTGGTGCTGTTGCTCGGCCGGCCCGAACTGGTCCGAACCGCCGGCACCCTGGCCCGGGTGTCCGACGCCGAGGTGCAACCCCTGCCGCCGCTACGCGGTGCCGACGCGGCCCGGCTGCTGACCAGCTACCTCGGCGGTGGACGGCTGCCCCAGGCCGACGCCGACCGGCTGCTCGCCACCGCCCAGGGCAATCCCTTCTACCTGGCGGAACTGGTGACCCTGCTGATGGAGCGCGGCGCGCTCACCGCCGGGGCCCGCAACGCCTGGCGGCTGGCACCGGGCTCGCTGGGCAGCCGACTGCTCTCCCGGGACCTCGCGGCGGTGCTCGCCGCCCGGATCGACGCCCTGCCCGCCGAGGCCCGCTCGGTACTGCGGGACGCCGCGGTGGTCGGCGACACCGTGCCCGACGGTGCGCTGGAGGCGCTGCGCGAGCAGCGCACCGGTGGTGACGGCCGTCCGGCCGCCGTCGCCGCCGTCGAGCTGGAACGGGCCGTGGAGGAGTTGCTGCAACGCCGGATGCTGCACCGCACCCGCAGCGGGTACGCCTTCGCCACCCCGCTGATGCGGGAGGCCGTGTACTCCGGGATCAGCAAGGCGGAGCTGGCGGAACGGCACGCCGCGCTGGCTCGCTGGGCGGCTCCGGGGACCGAGGCCGCCGGCCCGAGCGGCGTCGGGACCGGACCGGGTGGTTTTCTGGAGGCGGCCCGGGACGACTTCGTGGCCGAGCACGTCGAGCGGGCCACCGCGCTGGCCGACGCGGTCACGCTACGTCCGGACGCGCCGGCCCGGGCGGTCGCGCCGCTGGGCGTGGCGGCGCTCGGTCGGGCCACCCGCCGGGCCCTGCACGCGGGAGAGCCGGCGCTGGCCGTCGAGTACGCCGAACGCGCCGCCGAACTGGCCCGCGACGGAATTCCCGCGGTCGACCGGGTGGCGCACGCCCGGGCACTGCTCCAGGTGGGTCGGGCCACCGATGCCCTGGCCTCCGCCGAGAAGATCGCCGCGAACGCGGGGGATCCGGCGACGCGGGCCAGCGCCCTGCTGCTCGCCGGGCAGGCCCAGCAGGTGATGGGTGACCTACGGCGGGCCGAGTCCTGCTGGCGGGAGGCGCTTCAGGTGGCCGGCGACGCCGACCTGCCCACCCTGCGCGCGTCGGCGATGCGCCGCCTGGGCATGACCGACTTCCTGGTCGGCCGGCTGGGCCAGGCCAGCAGCCGACTGGCGGCGGCGTACCAGGTGAGCCTGAGTGCGGGGGACCGCCGGGGACAGGCGTGGTCGTTGCAGAACCTCGCCTGGGTGACCACCACCCGGGGCGACTTCGCCGGCACGGACGCGGTGCTCGGCCGGGCCGCCCGGCTCTTCGCCGAACTGAAGGACCCGTACGGACGGGCGTGGTTGCGCGGCACCACCGCCTTCGCCCGGCTGCTCGCCGGTCGGTTGCGGGAGGCGCGTCGGCTGGCCCGGGTCTTCCTGCCGTTCGGTGAACGGGTCGGCGAGGCGTGGGCGGTGGGCACCCTGCGGGCGGTCGACGCGTACGCCAACGCCGAGCTGGGTGAGCTGATCGACGCCGACCGGGAGGCCCGGCGGGCGTACCGGGACTTCGCCGCGGCCTCCGACGACTGGGGGCAGGGCTTCGCGCTTGTGGTCCGGGGCGTGGTCGCCCGAGGGCTGGGTGAGCCGGAGCATGCCGCCGACCTGCTCACCGACGCGCTCGCGTACGGCCACCGGACCGCTCACCCACTGCTCACCGGGATGGCCGGCACGCTGCGTGGCTTCGTCGCGCTCGAAATGGGTGACGTGGCCGGTGCCGAGCGACACGCCCGCGCGGTGCTCACCACAGTGGAACCGCACAATCCGCAGGCACCGGCCCAGGTCGCTCCCCGGGTGCTGCTGGCCACCGCCCGGTTGGCGGCCGGTGACTCCGGTACCGCCGTCGGCCTGCTCGCCCCGGTCGCCACGATGGCGGCCACCACCCCGTCCCTGCTCTTCTCCCGCCGGCAGTCAATGGCGCGTTACGCCTCGGCCCTGCTCGCCCACGGCCAGCGCGAGCAGGCGTTGGACTGGGCCCGCCGGGCGGTGCGGGTGCAGGCCGAGGACGTCCGCAGCCAGGTGATCGCGGCGAGCGTACTGGCCGAGGCGCTGGCCGCGTGCGGGCGGCCGGCGGAGGCGAAGGCCAGCGCCGAGGACGCGGTCCGGCTGGCGTACGCCACCGAGCAGCGCAGTGAGCGGGCCGCCGCGGAAGCGCTGCTGAACCGGCTGCGTACCCCCGGCTGACCGCAGCCGCCCGCGACCTCGACGGGCCCCGCCCGACGGGACCACCGGTGTGCCCGCGCTCTGGTCCGGTGTCCGGACACGTCGTCAGGTCGGGCCGAGCCGTCGGCCCGATTCGTCCGGTCGGTCGGTGACCGGTGCGGATCTGACGGTTTCGGGGATGTGGCCGGTCGGGGCAGGCCGCTAGCGTGACTGGTGCATGCGACCGTCGATGTCGTCGGTCGTGCCGTCGAGGGGGGCGAAGATGAGGCTGCCGCGTTCGGTCGCGGGGTGGACGATCGCGGTGTTCGGCGTGCTGGCGCTGGTGATGGGGGCGGTCGGCCTGCTCTGGCCGGAGGCGCTGCTGCGGATGCTCGGCTTCGAGATCCCGCAGAGCCGAGCACCCGGGGACTACACGGGTGTCTTCGTGACGGCCTCCTCGATGGCCTCGTTCAACATGGGGGTCTACTACCTGCTCGCCACGGCCACCGAGTGGCGCGCCTTCTACCGCTTCACGGTGGTGTTCCGGCTGGTCACGTTCACGGTCTTCACCCTCGCGGTGCTGGCCGACATCGCACCGGGCCGGTTCTTCGGGGTGGCGGCCTGGGAGGGCCTGGGTGCGGTGGCCACCGCCGTCGGCCTCTGGTGGGACGCGCGCCGGTCCGCGGGCACGACTGGCCCGCCCGGGGTGACCGCCCCGGCGGGCGGGAGCGGATCGACTCCCGACGAACCGGAGCAGGACGACGACCGGCGCCGTGCCGGAACATCGGGTGTGGGGCCGGCCACCGATGCGGTTCACTGAGGGGCCGGCAGAGTTCGGTATTTTCGAGGTTGTGACCGACACCCCGCCCGGCGCCCTGCCGACGCCCATTGTGCCCGGTCTGACTGACTTGCGGGTATTTGCCCGGGGTGGCTACGCCACGGTCTACCGGGCGACGCAGATCTCGGTGGGTCGCGAGGTCGCCGTCAAGGTGGAGAACCGGACCCTGGCCAGCGACCGGGACCAGGCCCGTTTCCTGCGCGAGGCGCGTGCCGCCGGTCGGATGTCGTCCCACCCGCACGTGGTCGACCTGTTCGACGTCGGGGTCACCATCGACCAGCACCCCTACCTGATCATGGAGCTCTGCGACGGTTCGTACGCCGAGCGGATGCGCAATTCGCCGCTGGGTGCCGTCGAGGCCCGCGATCTCGGCGTCAAGATCGCGGATGCCATCGCCCACTCACACGCCGCCGGCGTGCTGCACCGCGACGTCAAGCCGGCCAACATCCTCCACTCGCACTTCAACCCGGCGGTGCTTGCCGACTTCGGGCTCGCCGTGGTCGCCGAGATGCGGGACGCCTCCGTCGCGCTGGAGGTGCTCACCCCGGCGTACGCGCCGCCGGAGATGTTCAGTCACAGTCCGCCCTCGCCGGCCGTCGACGTGTACGCGCTCTGCGCCACCCTCTACGCGGTCATGCACGGCCGGCCACCGCGCTGGCAGAGCGAGCGCAACCCGAGCCTGGTCACCGTGCTGGAGATGTTCCACCAGCCGATTCCCGGTCTGCCCGGCATCCCGGAGGACCTGGTCGACGTGCTGCGTGCCGGCATGGCCAACGATCCCGGCGACCGGCCGTCCGCCGCGGAACTGCGCGACATGCTCACCAACCTGACGCTGGACGGCTCGACCGTGGCGGGCGGCGGGTCGAACGCTCCGGCGGCACCGATCGGCGGGGCTGCCGCCAGTGTCCACGATGCCGGCCGTCCCGTCCCGCCGACCGAGGGCGGTTCCACCGAGCGCAGTCGTCGCCGACGCTGGTTCCTCGGTGCCGCAGGGGTGGTCGCGCTCGTCGCCTCGGCGGGGGTAGGTGCCTGGGCGGCCGGTGGTGGGCCGTCGCCACAGCCGAGCATTCCGGCCCGTCCGGCGGCAACCGGGCTGCTTCGCCCGGGCTGCGCCACCCACCAGGATGCGCTTCCCGCCGGTGCGCAGTGCGCGACGGAGTTGGAGTGTTTCGGGCCGGTGCAGGTGCGTGGCCAGCGGGCCGAGGCCAGCCGAATGCCCTGCGACGCCCGGCACACCTGGGAGAGCTACGCCCAGGGGCAGTTGCCGGTTGCACTCGCCGATGCCGGCCACGACGAGATCGTCGCGGATCCCCGAGTCCGCCAGGTCTGCAACGACGAGACGTTCCGCCTGGTCAGCGGGCTGCGTCAGGCGGCGGGATGGAATCTTGAGGTGCTACCGCCGGCTGACGCGGACACCAACCTCACCTACCGTTGCCTGGCCGGGCGGGGCCTTGACGGCCTTGCCTCGCCCACGCTCACCAGCGGCTGACCCTTCCCGGGAGGGCCGGCGGCCAGATAGCGGCCCGGCTGGGCGCGGTCTCGGCTTCTCGATCGCCCTCATCGGCTCATGCGCGCATACTCGCGTCGTGGACAACACCGTGGCCATCGGTCAGGCTCTGGACGACGCGATAGAGACCGGGTACGTCGCCTTCGCCCACCGCCACCTGCCGGCCGACCTGGATGCCTGCGACCACTGCGTGAGCCCGGAGGAGTTGGATCTCTTCCGGCGTACGCCGCTGCGCCAGCTCACCCCGGATCAGCTCGGTGCCTACCTGCTCAACCCCGGCACCTTCGGCGACCACACGGAGTTCCCGCACCTGCTGCCCAGGCTGTTGGAACTGTACGCCAGGAACGAGATGGTCGGTTGGAGTAGACCGGCCACGGTGACGAGCCGGATCGCCTCCCAGTGGCGCGACTGGTCCGCAGCGGAGCGGGACGCGGTGACGGGTCTGTTGGCGGCCTGGTGGCGACGCATGCTGCACACCTTCGACCGCGACGACGACGCCTGGCAACTGCTTGACGCCGTCATCGAGTGCGACATGGACCTCGCGCCCTACCTTGCCGCGTTCACCGAGGTCGGCGGGGTCGCCGCTACCCGCCACCTGGCCGACATCCTGGACTGGTGCGTCTTCTCGTCCATCCCCGACGACGGCCGAGCGACCTTTCAGCGCTGGCTGACCGGGGACGAGCCGCTCGCCGTCCTCGACGGCACCGCCGCGCACGTCACCGACCCGGCGACCGTCAAGGAGATCAGCAGGGCACGCCAGCAGGCCGAGACGCTCCGCGGCTGGCTGCGCGAGCAGGGTCTACGACCGGACTGAGCTCGGCAGATTCACAAGCGGCGGCGGGTTCAGCGGCAGGCGGCGTCGACTCGGTGGACCGGACGTACGCGGCGGCCCAGCCCTTCCAGAAGCGAGTCCTCGACGTGGAAGTCGTGGATTCGCAGCCGGTACCGGGGCAGTTCCTCCTCCGAGGGGCAGAGCACCTGACCGCGTACCTGGTCGACCGGCACGTAGCGCACCCCGCCGCGTTCCTGGAGGATCACCATGTTGACGTCGTCGGTGGTCACCACGTGCCCACGGATCTCCTCGGTGGCATCGGCAGAGGTCGCGCCCGGTTCGCCCACCGTGGTCACCGTCAGCGGCAGTACCGGCGTGCTGATCACCGGCAGCGCCGCCCAGACCAGCACCACCAGCACGGCGAGTTGGGTCACCGGGGCGAGTGGCTGGATGACCACCCGGGGCAGCGGCCCGGCGACGAAGAGAGCCAGCAGCGGCGGTACGACCAGTAGCACGATCGGCAGCGGCTCGCCCTGCCGCCAGGCGTCGCGCAGCGTCGGCACGAGCAGCCAGAGGTAGCCGGCGTACGCCGCGACGACGATCAGGGCACGGACGGCGGGGCGCTCGTGCAGGCGTTCCGGCCGGAGCTGGAATGCCGCCGCGACGGTGGGCAACAGCAGCGGGAGGTACAGCAGCGGCCAGGTCACCAGGGCCATCAGGAAGCTCGCCGCGACGAACCAGCCCGGCGTGATCTCCATCCACCGGGCGAAGAGCGGCCGGCGGGTCAGCCGGTGCCCGCTGGCGGCGAGGACACCGCCGAGCGCGAACACCGCGACCAGCACGGTGGAGAGCAGCCGGGCCGCCGTGGTGAGGAAGCCGGCGAGCAGGTTGACCGGTCCCACATTGGCCACCAGCAGCAACGTGGTCTGCAACTCGCCGCCGGCCTCGATGCCGAGCCGCAGCACCGAGAAGATCGCCGGTACGCCGACCACCGCCGTCCAGAACGACTGGCTGGCCCGCGCCCGGCGCTCGGCCGGATCCCAGCCGCCGGCCGCCGTCGGTGCGGCGGCCGGCTCGACCCCACCCGCCGTGCTCGCCGACATCGTCGGCGGTGCCGAAGGCGGCGTGGCGGACGGCGGCGCGGGGGCCCGCGGTACGGGTGGCGGTGGGCCGCCGGCCCCCGGTTCGTCGGAGGCGGTGGCGGGTGCCGCACTCATCGTTGTGGTGCCTTGTCGTCGAAGTCGACAAGCCTCGGCACCTCGAGCGGTTGCGGCTGCCGCTTCTCGCCCCGCAGCCACGGCCCCAACGTGCGGTTGTACGCGGTCAGCCACGGGCTGGCCTCCCCGCTGCGCCCCTGCTGGTAGCTCTTATCGAGGAAGTAGGCGACCAGGTCGCGCAGCGCCGGGTCACCGATCGGCACGCCGACGCCGAGCAGTTCGCTGGTGCCGAAGGGCATGTCGACGATCTCGAACTCGGTCGGGTAGCGGGCCAGGAAGCCGGCGAGGATCGTCTCGTCGGAGCTGACCGCGTCGTACTTGCCGGCGCGGATGCCCTTGACGCAGTCCCACACGTCCTTGACCACCAGCGTGCGGACCTGGTTCTTCTCCAACTCCGCCTCGGTGGTGGAGCCGCCGCTGGTGCAGATCCGGTACTTCGGGTTCCGCAGGTCCTCGATGGTGCGGATGGTGTCCTTGTGGCGGGTCGGAACGAGCACCTCCTGCGTGGTCACGAAGTACGGCCCGGCGAAGCTGACGAGCTTCTTGCGTTCCTCCGTGATCGAGAAGCTGGAGACCACCAGGTCCACCACTCCGCCCTGAAGCGCCGGAATCCGGTCCTCCGTGGACACCGCCACGAATTCCAGCCGGTGCTCGCCTTCGTAGCCGAGCGAGGCGGCGATGTACCGGGCGATCTCGACGTCGAAACCGATGTGGTTCCCGTCGCGTATCTCGCCCATCAGCGGTTCGTCGTCGGCCACCCCGATCCGCAGGACGGGCTGGCCCCAGATGTGCGACTCGCGGAGCTTCTCCTGCACGGACGGCAGTTCCGGCTCCCGCTGGCTGTCGCAGCCGGCCGCCGCGCCGAGCAGCAGCGTCAGGGCGACCGCCGCAGTGGTCGCCGCCGCCCGCCACCGGGAGCTGGAGAGGCTTACAGCCATGGCCACCTCGCTACGTTTCGAGTTTCGTCTGGCACTGAAAGTAGTCGTCTGTGTCGAGGCACCATCATCCGGCCGTCGATTCCGGCGTGGGCTCAGCGGCCGGAGAGGTTGATCAGCGACAGCAGGTGGGCGACAAGTGTGACGGGAACGCCGAAGGCGGGGACGAGGCTCATCGGCAGGGTGGACATGAGTCCGGTGTCGATGTCGGTGAGCAGGAGACCGGCCGGGCTGGCCGAGTAGAGGACGCCGAGGGTGACGGCGAGGATCAGATCGGCGATGCCCAGGGCTGTCCAGAAGACGAAGAGCCGGTTGGCGCGGTCGACCACGAAGGCCGCCACCAGCGGCGCGCTCAGCCCGATGGCGACATCCCCGATGCCGGCCGGCAGCGCGAACCCGGCCGGCAGCGCGTCGACGGTGGCGAGCGCCAGGAATGCCAGCCCCGCGACCCGCCAGGTCTGCAACAGGGTGAGGAACCGCAGGTCGAGTCGGCGGGCCCAGGCGCGGAATCGCGACGAGCGCACGGCGAGGACGAGCACCGTGAGCGGCGGGACGCCGGCGGCGAGCGCGAGAGCCACCGGCGGGTCACCCGGTGGCGTGCGGAAGGCGCCCAGGGCGCTCGCCACGAGCGCGGCGCAGAACCAGCCGACGGCGAGCGCCGGTGGGGTCAGGAACCTGGAAGACCGGGTACGTGCGGGCACGGTCACAGCCCCCTCCAGTCACTTGTGTTTTGCAAGTGACTCTATGGAGGTAGCTTGTATAACGCAAGTTACTCGGAGGTACTGATGCCATCAGCCCGGAAGGCGGCTCCCCGTTCGGACTGTGCGATCGCGGGCACGTTGGATCTCATCGGCGACAGATGGTCCCTGCTCATCGTGCGTGACCTGCTGTTCCGTGGCGACCTCAGATTCGCGGACCTGGCGGCCTCGACCGAGGCAATGCCGACCAACACGCTCACCGACCGGCTACGCCGACTCGAGGAGTGCGGGATTCTGGTGCGCCGCCCCTACCGCGAGCGGCCCCGGCGGTACGAGTACCAACTGACCGAACGCGGCCGGGACCTCGCGCCGGTGCTGGACAGCATCGCCACCTGGGGCACCACCCACCTGCCCGGCACCCGACGTCTCGGTGCCGGCTGACCCGCTGCCGGCGCTGCCCTTCGCCGGCCACCCGCAGGCGGCAAGCCGCACTGGCGCAGGCCCCCGCCATTCGGCAAGCTGTTGTTTGTCAGCTGTTCCGCGTGGTGAAGCTGCCTGCTGTTGACAGATCGACAATCTCCGACATTCTGGACGGGTGAGACGGTTCCCAGCATCCGACGCGCGGACCGTGGCGGTGGCTGCGGCCCTGGCGGCGTTCTGGCTGCTCGCAGCGCTGGTGGTGGGGCGCCGGCAGGATCTGCTCGGCGTCGCGGGAGCGCTGCTCTGCGTGCTGCTCGCCACCGTCGCGGGGGTGGCCGTAACCGCTGCCCGGCAACGCGACGCGGATGCTCGACCGGATCGCGGGCAGCCTTCCGTGGTGCCGGGGATCGAGCCGTCCGGCATCGATGCCGACACACTGGAGACCCTGGGCGATCAGGAGGCGGTCCGCGCGATGCGCGACCGGCATCGACGCGATCGGCGGGAACGCTGACGCCCGCCGGTGCGGCAGGTCGGTGGCCCACTAGGTGCTCCGCGCCATTGCGTCAGCTTCGATGCTGACCGCCAGATTCAGTACGACTTGTCCTGGCTGAGGACGTGTTGGGCGACGAAGTTGAGGATCATCTCCCGGCTGACCGGGGCGATCCGGCCGGCCCGTACCGCGCCGAGCAGGGTAGCCACCCCGTATTCCGTGGTCATGCCGGCACCGCCGAGTGCCTGCACGGCCGTGTCGACGGCGAGTGCGGCGGCGTCACCGGCCGCGTACTTCGCCATGTTTGCGGAGACGGCTGCTTCCAGGTCGCGGCCGGCGTCGTAGAGTGCCGCCGCCTTCTGGATCATCAGCCGGGCCAGTTCCACCTGTACAGCCGCGTGGGCGAGGGGATGTGCGACTCCCTGGTGGGAGCCGATCGTCCGGCCGCCCCACACCGAACGGGTCGCGGTGTACTCGGAGGCGCGTTCGACGGCGTACCGGCCGGTGCCGGCACCCATCGCGGCGACCGTGATCCGCTCCGGGTTGAGCCCGGCGAAGAGCGCCGGCAGCCCGGCGTCGAGCGACCCGCCGACCAGCGCGTCACCGGGCAGCCGCACGTCGTCCAGGTAGAGCAGGAACTGGTTCTCCGGGGACACGATCTCCATGTCCAGCTTGGACGAGGTCAGCCCGGCCGCGTCGGTCGGCACGAGGAACAGCGCCGGCTTCAACTTCCTCGTCGAGGAATCCTCGGTCCGGGCCACCACCAGGACGAACTGAGCCTCGTCGACGCCGGAGATGTAGCACTTGCGGCCGGACAGCAGCCAGTCCTCACCGTCGCGGCGGGCCACCGTGGCGAGGCGGTGGAAGTTCGAGCCGGCGTCCGGCTCGGTGATCGCGAAGACGATCTTCTGGGAGCCGTCGGCCAGGCCCGGCAGGTGGCGTTTGCGCTGTTCCTCGGTGCCGTGTCGGTTGATGACGGTGGCTGCGATGGCGGGGGAGACCACGAGCAGCAACAGCGGGCAGCCGGTGGCGGCCAGTTCCTCACAGACGATGGCCAGGTCGGTGATGCCGCCGCCCCCACCGCCGTACTCGGTGGGGATGTTGACGCCCAGGTAGCCGAGCCGACCGGCTTCCTGCCACAGCTCGGTGGTGTGCTCGCCGGCCTTCGCCTTCGCCACGAAGTACCGGTGGCCGTACCGCCTGCCCAGCGCCCGCACGGCGTCGCGGAGCTGGTCCTGCTCGGGGGTGAGGTCGAAGTTCATGACGGCGACTCCTCATCGGGGGTGACCACGGCCAGCACGGCGTCGGTGTCCACCTGACCGCCGGCCGGTACCGGCAGCTCGGTGACCAGACCATCGGTGGGGGCGAGCACGGGGTGTTCCAGCTTCATCGCTTCCAGGGTCAGCAGCAGGTCACCGGCGGCGACCCGCTGACCCACCTCGACGTGCACCCGGGCCACCGCGCCGGGCAGCGGCGCGAGCAGCGATCCGGCGGCCAGCTCCGCGGTGGGCAGCGGGAAACGCGGCAACTCGGCCAGGCCCGTCGCCCCGTTCGGGCCGTCCACGAAGACCTCCGACCCCACCCGGTGTACGCGGTACACCCACCGCACCCCGTCAACGTCGAGCACGACCCGCTCCGGGGCCACCTCGACCGGGGTGACGATCGGCGCTGCGTCGGCTGCCTCGCCCGTACCGGTCGGCGCGCTGCCGGAGGTGCCAGGGACCGGCGACATCGACCACTCGACGAGGCCGCCTGAGCGGTCCAGGCGGTAGCGGACCTCGATCTCCCTGCCGTCCGGGCTGCTGAAACGGGTGACCTGCGGGAACGCGGGCACGTTGCGCCAGCCCGAAGGCAGCCCGGCGAGCGCGCCAGCCCGGGCGCGGCGGTCGGCCGCCGACGCGAGGGCGGCGGCCAGCGCGACCAGAGGGAGCTGCTCGGCCGGCAGCAGCGGAGCGAAGACCCCCGGGTGCCGGTCCAGGAAGCCGGTGTCGATGTCCACGGCGGCGAACTCCGGGCTACGCAGGACACGGACCAGCAGGTCCCGATTGGTGGCCACGCCGTGCAACTCCGCCCTGGCCAGCGCACCGGCCAAGGCGCGGGCCGCCTCCGCGCGGGTGGGTGCCCAGGCGATCACCTTGGCGAGCATCGAGTCGTAGTGGACACTCACCGCCGACCCGTCGACCACACCGGAGTCCAGCCGCAGGCCGGGCGCGGTCAGCGGCCCGAACTCGGCCGCCACGCCGGGCAGGGCGAACCGGTGCAGGGTGCCGGTGGCGGGCCGGTAGCCGTGCGCGGGGTCCTCGGCGCAGAGGCGTACCTCGATCGCGTGTCCGGTGGCCGGCGGTGTCGCGGCCAGCGGCAGCGGCGCGCCCTCGGCGACCAGCAGTTGCAGTCGGACCAGGTCCAGCCCGGTGGTCAGCTCGGTGACCGGGTGCTCCACCTGGAGGCGGGTGTTCATCTCCAGGAAGTGGATCTCCCCGTCGGGCGCGAGCAGGAACTCGACCGTGCCGGCCCCGACATAGTCGACCGCCCGTCCGGCGGCCACCGCCGCCTCGTGCAGCCGCTCCCGCACCTCGTCGGAAAGGACGCCGGGTGCCTCCTCGACGATTTTCTGGTGCCGGCGCTGGATCGAGCAGTCCCGCACGCCCAGCGCCACCACCGTCCCGAAACTGTCGCCGAAGATCTGCACCTCGACGTGCCGGCCACGTTCGACGTACCGCTCGATGAAGACCGTGTCGTCGCCGAACGCCGAGGCCGCCTCGCGGCGCGCACCGGCGACGGCCTCGGCGAGCCCGGCGGCGTCCCGGACCACCCGCATGCCACGCCCGCCGCCCCCGGCGGACGCCTTCACCAGCACCGGGAAGCTCGGCACCGGTCCCGGGTCGGTCCAGGTGGGCAGCATCGGTACGCCGGCCTCGGCGAGCAGCGCCTTGGCGGCCAGCTTGTCGCCCATCGCGGCGATCGCCTTGGCCGCCGGGCCGACCCAGGTCAGCCCGGCGTCGGTCACCGCCGTGGCGAACTCGGCGTTCTCGGCGAGGAAACCGTAGCCGGGATGGACGGCGTCCACACCGCAGCGGCGGGCCGCATCCAGGATCAGGTCGATCCGCAGGTACGTCTCCGCAGGGGTGTTTCCGGGCAGCCGGACGGCCTGGTCGGCCTCGGCGACGAAGGGCGCATCGGCGTCCGCGTCGGAGTGCACGGCGACCGTCTCGATGCCGAGCGTCCGGCAGGTGGCGAAGACCCGGCGGGCGATCTCCCCCCGGTTCGCGACCAGCAGCTTGCGAATCATCTGCTGTACCCCTTTCGTTCGCGACTGCGGGACTCCGCTTCGCTGCGTTCCTCGCGCTCACATCCGGAAGACGCCGAAGGCGTCGGCGCCCTGCACCGGACCGCTGTGGACGGCCGACAGACACAGGCCGAGGACGGTACGGGTGTCCCGGGGGTCGATCACCCCGTCGTCGTAGAGCCGACCCGACAGGAACAGCGCGCCGGACTGGGACTCGATCTGCTGCTCGACCATCATCCGCATCGCCGCGTCGGAGTCCTCGTCGAACTCGCGGCCCCGCGCGGCGGCGGCCTGCCGGGCCACGATGGACAGCACCCCGGCCAGCTGCGCCGGGCCCATCACCGCCGACTTGGCGTTCGGCCAGGTGAACAGGAATCTCGGCTCGTACGCCCGGCCACACATGCCGTAGTTGCCGGCGCCGTAGGAGGCACCCAGGTTCACCGTCAGGTGCGGCACCGTCGAGTTCGACACCGCATTGATCATCAGTGCGCCGTGCTTGATGATGCCGCGCTGCTCGTACTCGGTGCCGACCATGTAGCCGGTGGTGTTCTGAAGGAAGATCAGCGGGGTGTCGGTGGCGTTGGCGAGCTGGATGAACTGCGTCGCCTTCTGCGCCTCCTCGCTGAACAGCACGCCCCGCGCGTTGGCCAGCACGCCGACCGGGTACCCGTGCAGCTCACCCCAGCCGGTGACCAGCGCGGTGCCGTAGGCCGGCTTGAACTCGTCGAACTCGCTGCCGTCGAGCACCCGGGCGAGCACCTCGCGCGGATCGAACGGCACCTTGAGGTCGGCGCTGGTGATGCCGAGCAGCTCCTCCGGGTCGTACTTCGGCGGTTGCGGCATCGGGTTGCGCGGCGCCGGACCTCGCTTGCGCCAATTGAGCCGGCGTACGCACTGTCGGGCCAGCCGGATGCCGTCGCGCTCGTCGGCGGCGAGGAAGTCGGCCAGGCCGGATTTCGTGGCGTGCATGGCCGCGCCGCCCAACGACTCGTCGTCGGCGTCCTCGCCGGTGGCCATCTTCACCAGCGGCGGCCCGGCCAGGTAGACCTGCGAACGTTCCCGGATCATGATCGTGTAGTCGGACATTCCGGGCACGTACGCGCCGCCGGCGGTGGCGTTGCCGAAGACCACGCTGACCGTGGGGATCCGCTCGGCCGAGAGCCGGGTCAGGTCGCGGAACACCCGGCCACCCGGAATGAAGATCTCCGCCTGGGTGGGCAGGTCCGCGCCGGCGGACTCGACCAGGTTCACCATCGGCAGCCGGTTGGCCAGGGCGATCTCGCCGGCCCGCCGGGTCTTCGCCAGCGACCAGGGGTTCACCGCACCACCGCGTACCGTCGGATCGTTGGCGACGACCAGGCATTCGACACCCTCGACGACACCGATCCCGGTCACCACGCTGGCCCCTACCGGGAAGTCCGTGCCGAACGCGGCGACCGGTGACAGTTCGAGGAAGGGACTGTCCTGGTCCAGCAGCAGTTCGATGCGTTCGCGGGGGAGCAGCTTGCCGCGCTGGTGGTGCCGGGCCACGTACTTCTCGCCACCGCCGCCGCGCGCGGTGTCGAGCGCGGCGTCCAGTTCGGCGAGGCGTTCCAGCAGGGCGTCCCGATTCGCGCGGAAGGCCGGCGCGGACGGGTCGATCGCGGTGTCGAGTGTGGTCACAGGCCGATGCCCTTCGCGATGATCTCGTTCATGATCTCGGTGGTGCCGCCGCCGATGCCGAGGATCCGGGCGTCCCGGTAGTGCCGTTCCACCTCGGCATCCCGCAGGTAGCCGAAGCCGCCGTGCAGTTGCAGGGCCTGGTCGACGACCCGGTCGGCGGCCTCGACCGCCACGTTCTTCGCCATCGCCACCTCGGTCACCACCGGCTCACCGGCGGCCACCCGGGCGGCCACCTGGTGCACGTACGCCCGGGCGGCCTCGGCCCGGGTGTGCATCTCGGCCAGCCGATGCCGGACCAACTGCCGGCTCGCCAGGGGCCGGCCGAAGGTGGACCGGTCGCGGCACCAGGTGGTGGCCAGCTCGACGCAGCGCTGCGCGATGGCGTACGCCTGGGTGGCCAGGGAGAGGCGTTCGGCCGCGAACTGCTGCATGATCGCGAGGAAGCCGGTGTCCTCCTCGCCGATCCGGTTCGCCACCGGCACGCGTACGTCGACGAAGGAGAGTTCGGCGGTGTCCGAGCAGTGCCAGCCGAGCTTCTCCAACCGCCGCCCCACGGTGAAGCCGGGCATGCCCTTGTCGATGACCAGCAGGCTCAGCGCCCCACTGCCCGGCACGCCGGTGCAGACCGCCGTCGTCACGAAGTCCGCCCGGACCCCGCTGGTGATGTAGGTCTTCGCGCCGTTGACCACGTAATGGTCACCGTCGAGGCGGGCGTGGGTGCGGATGCCCGCCACGTCCGAGCCGGTGTCCGGCTCGGTGATGGCCAGTGCGCCGATCATGGACCCGGCCAGCGTCGGCCGGACGTACCGATCGATCAGGTCGTACTCCCTGCCGGTCGGGTCGACGCTCTCGACGGTGTCACCGGGTGGCCTGGGGAGCTTGCCGCCCGACCGGGCCCCGGCCGCGGCCACCATGTGTGGCAGCGCGATGCCGTGCGTGAAGAGGGCAGCGACCAGCCCCGACGAGCCACCCGAGCGGATGATCTCCTCGGTGACGATGATCGAGTCGAGCAGGTCGCCGCCGCTGCCGCCGACCGCCTCGGGAAAGCCGATGCCGAGCAGGCCGGTCTTCGCGGCGGTCGCGTGCAGCTCGCGGGGTACCTCGCCGGCCCGCTCCCAGTCGGCCAGCTGCGGCAGCACCTCCCGGGTGACGAAGGCGCGGGTCAGCTCCCGCAACTGCCGCCGCTCGGGAGTGTCCACGATCGTCATGACCGCACCTCGCCGTCACCCGGCACCGGTCGGGTCGTCGACGCTGGCGCGGTGCTGGCTGCGGGTCCGGCCGGCAGCTCCGCGGGCAGGTCGACGATCCGGGATCGGAGCAGCTCGCCGAGGGCCTTGGCCTGCGGGTCGAACCGGGTGGAGGCGGCGACCCCGGCGCCGAGCAGCCCCCGGATCACGAAGTTGACGGCACGCACGTTCGGCAGCTCGTACCGTTCGACGGTCAACGGCGCGGTCTCCGGCAGCAACTCCGCCAGCCGCGCCACGGTGAGCCAGCCACGCAACCAGGCCCAGGTGGCGTCGGTACGCGCCCAGACCCCCAGGTTCGCGTCGCCGCCCTTGTCGCCGGACCTCGCGCCCACCACCTCACCCAGTGGCCCGCGCCGGGTCGGACCTGTCGCCGCCGGGCCGGTCACCTCGGCCGCCGGCTCGGTGGCGACGGCCTCGGTCACCGGCGGCGGGTCGATCGGCACCCGGGTGCCGTCGGGCAGCACGGCGACGTGGACGACCGCGTCCTGCCGCACGGCGTCGGCGGTGAACACGCCGTACGGGGTGGCGTCGCCGGGCAGAGTGGTCAGGGTGCAACCCGGGTAGGAGGCCAGGGCCAGCTCGACCGCCGCCGCCGAGAACGCCCGCCCGGCCCGCGTCCGGTCACCGTCGCGCAGGTTCACGTGCAGCAGGGCACTGGCTGTCTCGGTGTCGGTGGCGTCCGGATGGTCGGTACGGGCCAGCGTGAACTCCAGCCCGTCCGGGCCGACCGCCTCCGTCAACTGCTCTCGGACCAGGGCGGCCTTGGCCGGGATGTCCAGACCGCAGAGCACGAACGTCATCGAGTTGCGGAAACCACCGAGGTTGTTGACGCCCACCTTGAGCGTGTCCGGCGGCGGGGTGCCGCGGGCACCGCTGACGAGCACCCGGTCCGGACCGTCCTGGCTCAGCCGGACCGAGTCGAGCCGGGTCACCACGTCGGGGCCCAGGTACGCCGGCCCGTCCACCTCGTACAGCAACTGGGCGGTGACCGTCTCGATGCTGACCGCGCCGCCGGTGCCGGGATGTTTCGTGATCACCGCCGAGCCGTCCGTACGCAGCTCGGCCACGGGAAATCCCGGCCGGTGACCGCCGTCGGGCAGCTCGGTGAAGAAGCTGAAGTTGCCCCCGGTGACCTGCGCCCCGCATTCAATCAAGTGCCCGGCGACGGTGGCCCCGGCCAGCGCGTCGAGGTCGCCGCGCCCCCAGCCGAAGCGGGCGATGGCCGGGCCCACGACCAGCGAGGCGTCGGTGACCCGGCCGGTCACCACCACGTCCGCCCCGGCGTCGAGGCAGGCGGCGATGCCGAACGCGCCAAGGTACGCGTTCGCGGTCAGCGCATCCGGTCGGGCCAGGGCGTCGCCCTCGACGTACCCGATCCGGACGGGCAGCCCGAGCCGGTCGGCGAGGGCGCGGATCGCGGCGGCCAGCCCGGCCGGGTTGAGCCCACCGGCGTTGGTGACCAGCGTGACCCGACGGTCGAGCGCGGCGCCGAGGCAGCCCTCCAGTTGCCGGAGGAACGTCTTGGCGTAGCCCAGATCAGGATCACGCATCCGGTCGCGGCCCAGGATGAGCATGGTCAACTCGGCCAGGTAGTCACCGGTCACCACGTCCAGTTCGCTGCCGTCGAGCATCTCCCGCCAGGCGGAGAACCGGTCGCCGTAGAAACCGGAGGCGTTGCCGACCCGCAGCACGTCGCTCATCAACAGCCCTTTCGGGTCGCGGCTGCGGGGCCCCGCCGTGCTGCGTTCCGCGTGCTCACGGGATCGCCGTTCGTGGAGCGCGGCCGGTGCCGGGTGGGCCGGCGAAGGCCTGGGCCACGTCCAACCACCCGTCGGCGACCGGCCCGGTGGCGACCAGCGCGGTGTCGGAGCGGTGCCGACGCCGGGTCACCAGCAGGCAGAAGTCGAGCGCCGGACCGGTCACCCGGTCGGCCGCGTCCGCCGGGCCGAAGGCCCAGGTTTTCCCGCCGGGTGCCGCCAGCTCCACCCGGACCGGTGTCGTAGGCACCGGCCGGCCATGGGCGGCGAAGCTGTGCCCGACGGTACGGAAGCCGAGGTACGCGATGTGCCGCAGCCGGTCGGTGGCGGGCCGGGTGACGCCGAGCGCCTCGGCCACGTCCTCGCCGTGCGCCCAGGTCTCCATGATCCGGGCCGTCGCCATCGAGGCAGGCGACATGCGGGTGCCGTACCAGGGCAGCTTCTCCCCGGCGGGGGCGGCGGCGAGGGCTGCCGCGAGCGCGGAGCGGCCTTCCCGCCAGCGGGCCAGCAGCGTGTCGGGCGGGGCGAGGAAGGCGATCGCGCCGTCGTCGACCAGCCGGGCCAGGTCCGGTGCGGAGGTGACCGAGGCGTAGAACGCATCGGCGTCGGTGGCAGCGAGCCGGGCCACGTGATCCGTCCACGCCAGGTGGGCGATCTGGTGGGCGATCGTCCAGCCCGCCGCGGGGGTGGGTCGCTCCCACTCCTGCGGCGGCAGTGGCGCGACGAGCGTGTCGAGCTGCGCGGACTCGGTGGCCAGATCCGTGAGCAGGGCGGTCAGGTCGACCATTGTGCCTCCGGGCGGGTTGGGCCGGTCAGGATGCCGTCTCCGCGCTGGTGAGCAGCGCCGTCAACTGGGTCTTCCAGGACTGCAACAGCGCGGCCCGGCGGGTCGAGTCGTCGCTGAGCAGGTTGGCCACGCCGAGCCCGCGCAGCAGGTCCAGGGTGGCCTGCACCGCCTCGCGTACGCCGGGGCGCCGCTCGTCCACCCCGAGCAGTTCGACGGTCAGTCGGTGCATCTCCCGGCCGATCCGGGCTTCGAGCGGCAGCAGGGCGGCCCGCAGTTCGGCGTCGGTGCGGGCGGCCACCCAGAGTTCGAGGGCGGCGACGAAGAGGGGCCCGGTGAAGGCGGCGGCGAGCAGGTCCACCACCCGGTCCAGCCGGTCGGCACCGGCCGGCAGGGCATCGGCCTCGGCCCGCAACTCGGCCGCTCGCCGTTCGGTGAGGTGCCCGACGGCGGCGGTGACCAGGGCGGTGCGGGTCGGATAGTGGTGCAACTGGGCACCCCGGGAGACGCCGGCCCGGGCTGCCACGACCGTGGTGGTGGTGCCGGACCAGCCGTGCTCGACCAGGCAGTCGACGGTCGCCTCCAGCAACCGGGCCCGGGTGACTCGGCTGCGTTCCTGTTGAGGGACGCGGGTCGATGCGACGGGCATGCGGACAGCCTGCCGCCCAAGAAACAAACAGTCAAGACTGACTTTTTAGGTTGCCGCAAACGTCTGCGCGGTGCCGACGAGGTCCGTCGGCACCGCGCAGGAAATGAACTCAGGGTCAGACGCGGGCGCGGCGGGCCAGGCGCTCCGGGTCGAGGATGATGATGCTCTTGCCGTCCAGCCGGAGCCAGCCGCGCGAGGCGAAGTCCGCCAGGGCCTTGTTGACCGTCTCCCGGGAGGCGCCGACGAGCTGGGCGATCTCCTCCTGGGTCAGGTCGTGCGTCACCCGCAGCACGCCGCCGTCGCGGGTGCCGAAGCGCCCCGCCATCTGGAGCAGGTTCTTTGCCACCCGGCCGGGCACGTCGGTGAAGATCAGATCCGCGAGGGCGTCGTTGGTCCGGCGCAGCCGGCGGGCGAGCACCCGCAGCAACTGCTCGGCGATCTCCGGGCGGTTGTTCAGCCACGGGCGCAGCGCCTGCTTGCGCAGTCGGGCCAGCCGGCTGTCGGTGACCGCGGTCGCGGTCGCCGTACGCGGACCCGGGTCGAAGAGTGACAGCTCACCGACCATGTCCGACGGACCCATCACGGCGATCAGGTTCTGCCGTCCGTCCGCTGCCCGACGACCAACCTTGATCTTGCCGGACAGCAGAATGTAGAGACTGTCACCGGGCTCGCCCTCGTTGAAGACGACCTCGCCCTTGCGGACCTCGATCGTCTCCATCTCCTTGGCGAGCGCCTCGGCCGCCTCCGGGTCGACACCCTGGAAGATCCCGCTGCGGGCCAGTACCTCGTCCATCGCGCACCTCCGGTTGCGCGTGCCGTCTGCTCGGCCTGGGTCCGCCGTCCGCTGATCCCTCGCGCGCCGACCAGTCTAGGCGCACGTGAGCAGTAATCAGAGGTGCACCCCTGGAATCTTGATCGTTGGGCGTAACGTGCCCGTCGTGATCACCCTTTAGAATCCCGCGCCTGGTCAGACCGGGGTCGGCGGGGCGGACACCCGGACGTAGGGTCACCCTGTGCTGCCCGAGCCCCTGCTGACCACCCGGCGCGAGGACGAACGTGACATTCCGGTGCTCATCTGGCGTGCCGGGGGACCGCTGCGGGCGGTCAGTTCCGCCCCGCTGGGCGGTGGAATCGGCGTACGACGGTGGGTGCTGAACGCGACGGTGCCCATGTCGTACGACCGGGACGACCCCGCCGACCACCTGGCGGAGCTGGCCCGGGAGTTCGGCCTGGACGGGCCCGGCGTGGGCCTGATGACCGGGGTCGACGTGGCCGAGGTGGTGCGGCGGACCGACACCGGCGTGCAGGTCTGGGCCACCGTCGGTCTGGGCACTCCGGTGCCGGCGGCGACACCCACGGTGGCGGCACCGGCGCAGTCGGTCGGCACGGTGAACATCGTGGCGTACGTTCCGGCGCGGCTCGGCGACGCGGCACTCGTCAACGCGGTCGCCACGGCAACCGAGGCCAAGGCGCAGGCGATCGCGGACCTGGGGCTGGCCGGCACCGGTACGCCGACGGACGCGGTCGCCGTGCTCTGCCCACCGGACGGTCCGGTCAACGCCTACGGCGGACCCCGCTCCACCTGGGGGGCGCCGCTGGCTCGGGCGGTGCACGCCGCCGTGCTGGCGGTGGGCCGCGACACCGTCGTCCCATGGTCGGATCGGCTCCAGGGCTGAATCTCCCCACCCGATCGGCGGTCGTTTCCGCGATACCCGCCCGGTAGGGTCGCGCACGATGTACGCTGCCGCCCCCTTCGCGCCCCGACCCCGCCGCCGTACCCTGGCCGCACTG
Source organism: Micromonospora sp. NPDC000442 (assembly GCF_042898635.1). Taxonomy (NCBI): domain Bacteria; kingdom Bacillati; phylum Actinomycetota; class Actinomycetes; order Micromonosporales; family Micromonosporaceae; genus Micromonospora; species Micromonospora sp. NPDC000442. The sequence continues at coordinate 97,042 of NZ_JBIAYZ010000004.1, forward strand.
GGGGCGCTGCTTGCCGCCCTCCTCCTCGCCGGCTGCGCCAGCACCGACGAAGGGCCGCTCTGGCAGCCCGGTACGGGCGGCGGCGAGGGCGCACCTGTCGAATCGGCCGCCCCCGAGGTCAAGAAGATCTCGCTCTCCGCCACGGGCGACATCGTGATGGCCATGGCACCCGATCGGTTGCCCCCGAACAACGGCAAGGGTTTCTTCAACTCGGTGAAGAAGGCGCTCGCCGCCGACCTGGTGATGGGCAACCTGGAAGAGCCGTTGACGGTGGACACCGGGACCGGCAAGTGCGGTGCCAACTCCACCCGCTGCTTCCAGTTCCGGGCTCCGCCGGAGTACGCCGCCCATCTCGCCGATGCCGGTTTCGACCTGCTCAACCAGGCCAACAACCACGGGTACGACTTCGGGCCGAAGGGCTACGAGAACACCCAGAAGGCGCTTGAGGAACACGGGCTGGAGCACACCGGCGCACCCGACCAGATCACGGTCGTCGAGGTGAAGGGCGTCAAGGTCGCCGTCGCCGGTTTCTCGTCGTACCAGTGGTCGAACAGCCTCACCGACATCCCCGCCGCGAAGAAGGTGATCAAGAAGGCCGCCGGCCAGGCCGACATCGTCGTGGTGCAGGTGCACATGGGGGCCGAAGGGTCGGAGATGACGCGGGTGCGGCCCGGCACCGAGATGTTCCTCGGTGAGAACCGGGGCGACCCGATCAAGTTCTCCCGCGCCATGATCGACGCCGGTGCCGACCTGATCGTCGGGCACGGCCCGCACGTGCTGCGCGGCATGGAGTTCTACAAGGGCAGGCTGATCGCGTACAGCCTGGGCAACTTCGCCGGCGGCGGCAACTCGCTAAGCAACAACGGTCGGCTCGGCTGGGGCGGCGTGCTGAAGGTGTCACTCGAAGCGGACGGTACCTGGGCCGGCGGCTCCTTCACCTCCACCTACATGGACGGGGCCCGCAAGCCGACGGTCGACCCCGACGACCGTGGTCTCGGGCTGCTCCGGGACCTCACCGAGCTCGACTTCGCCGAGACCGGAGCCCGGTTCACCGACTCCGGAAAGATCAGCCCGCCCGACGCGGACTGATCTCCGGCGGCACAGGCGTCCGAGCCAGTCGGACCGGCGACGTAGGCTGGCCGTCGTGACCAGAAGCGCCACCGAGACCGACCTGGGACGCACCCGTCGCGCGCGGCGGATCGGCCGCGTGCTGACCGAGACGCATCCCGACGCGCACTGCGAGCTGGACCACCGCAGCCCGCTGGAGTTGGCCGTCGCCACCATCCTGTCGGCCCAGTGCACGGACAAGAAGGTCAACGAGGTCACTCCGAAACTCTTCGCCCGCTACCCGACCGCCGCGGACTACGCAGGGGCCGATCGCGGCGAGATGGAGGAGATGATCAAGCCGACCGGCTTCTACCGCAACAAGACCAACTCGCTGATCCAACTGGGCCAGGCCCTGGTCGAGCGCTACGACGGCCGGGTTCCCCGCCGGCTGGCCGACCTGGTCACCCTGCCCGGGATCGGTCGCAAGACCGCCAACGTCATCCTCGGCAACGCCTTCGACGTGCCCGGCATCACGGTCGACACCCACTTTCAACGGCTGGTGCGGCGCTGGGGCCTGACCACCGAGACCGACCCGGTCAAGATCGAGCACGAGATCGGGGCGATGTTCCCGAAGCGCGACTGGACCATGCTGTCGCACCGGATCATCTTCCACGGCCGCCGGGTCTGCCACGCCCGCAAGCCCGCCTGCGGCGCGTGCACGCTGGCGAAGCTCTGCCCCTCGTACGGCACCGGACCGACCGAACCAGCCGCTGCCGCGAAACTGCTCAAGGGCCCCCGCGCCGGTGACCTCGCGGCCGCCGCTGGTGTCGATCCCACGCTGGTGCCGGCGCAGGCGGTTCAGGCGGAGGCACCGTGAACCGCCGGCTCGCGCTGCTGACCCTGCCCCTGCTGCTGTTGCTCGCCACCGCCTGCACCACCGACTCCGAGGCCCCCGCACCGGCCGGGCAGGGCACGGCGGCCGCCCGTCCGTCCCCGTTCGAGGACTGTGCCACCCTCACCGGCGGCCCGGCCGGGTCGGGCGACGGCGAGGCGACTGGCGACCCGCTGCCCGAGTTGACCCTTACCTGCTTCACCGGTGGGGCCCCGGTCGCCCTGCGGGATCTCCGCGGACCGGCCGTGGTCAACATCTGGGCCTCCTGGTGCCCGCCCTGCCGCAAGGAACTCCCCGCCTTCCAACGGCTGCACGAACGCACCGAGGGGCAGCTGCGGGTCATCGGGGTGAACAGCCGGGACAGCCGCGAGGGCGCCCAGTCGATCGGCGAGGACTTCGGCGTACGGTTCCCGATGCTTGTCGACCAGGGCGAGGCGGTGCAGCGGGCACTGCGTCGCAACGCCGTCCCGCTCACCGTCTTCGTGGACGCTCAGGGTCGCATCCGGCACATCGACAGTTCCGGCGCGCTGGACGACGCCCGCCTCGGCGAACTCGTCCGTCGGCACCTCGGCCTCACGGTGTCGGCGTGAGCGTGCACGAACCAGCGGATCGTCAGCCGCCGGGCTGGCTGGGGCCGCTGCTGGGTCGGCTCGGCACCGCGCGTACGGAGGACTTCACCCAGCTGCGTACGCCGGACCGGGGCGGCCGGGAGAGCGCGGTGCTGGTGCTGCTCGGCGAGGACACCGTCACCGGCCCGGACGTGCTGGTCCTCCAGCGGGCCGCGACGCTGCGCAACCACGCCGGCCAACCGGCGTTCCCCGGCGGCGCGGCCGACCCGGAGGACGCCGACGCCGCCGCCACCGCGCTGCGCGAGGCGAACGAGGAGGTCGGGCTCGACCCGACAAGCGTCACCGTGCTGGCCCAACTGCCGAGGCTGTGGATACCGGTAAGCGACTTCGTGGTGACCCCGGTGCTGGCCTGGTGGCACGCACCGCATCCGGTGGACTCCCGGGAGCCGGCCGAGGTGGCACACGTGGCCCGCCTGCCGATCGCCGAGCTGGTCGACCCGGACAACCGGGTCCGGGTACGCCATTCGAGTGGCTGGGTCGGCCCCGCCTTCTCCGTACGCGGGATGCTGGTCTGGGGGTTCACGGCCGGGGTGCTGGCCGCACTGCTGGAGATGGGTGGCTGGAGCCGCCCGTGGCCCCGCAGCCGAGTTATCGATCTTCCGCCGGTCGGTGCCTCGCCCGCCCCGTCGGCCGGCACCGACGAGGTCGACGAGAGCGCCCTGCGCTGATCTGACCGTCACCTTCCGCAAGCGATCGTCTTCGCGCGAGCCCTCGCCCCGTACGCTTGAGCCGTGTCGGCCGTGGATCTCGTCCTGCTGTTGCTCATGCTCGTGTTCGCGATCAGCGGATACCGACAGGGGTTCGTCATCGGGGTGCTCTCGTTCTCCGGCTTCTTCCTGGGTGCCCTGATCGGCCTGCAGGTTGGCCCGATGTTCGCTCAGCAGTTCGTGGACAGCGGCACCCGGGTGCTGATCTCGTTGGTCGCCATCTTCGGCCTCGCCGTGGTGGGTCAGGCACTGGCCGGCTGGCTCGGATCGCACCTGCGCCGCACCATCGCCAGTGACGTGGGACGGCGGGCCGACGACGTCGGTGGCGCGTTCGTCTCGCTCTTCGCGGTGCTGCTGGTCGCCTGGCTGGTCGCCGTGCCGCTCGGCTCCTCCTCGCTGCCCTGGCTCGCCGCCTCCGTGAAGAGCAGCGCGCTGCTCAACGTGGTGGACCGGGTGCTGCCCGACCAGGCCCAGCAGCTCTCCACCGCACTACGCGACACCGTCGACACCAACGGCTTCCCCGATGTCTTCGACGGGCTGCGACGTACCCAGGCCCGGCAGGTCGAGCCGCCCGATCCGGCGCTCGCCGGCTCCGAGGTGGTGAGCAGGGGTCAGCGCTCGGTGGTGAAGGTGCTCGGGTCGGCACCGAGCTGTTCGCGCCGGATCGAGGGGTCCGGCTTCGTGTACGCCGACGACCGGGTGATGACAAACGCGCACGTGGTCGCCGGCACCCGCTCGGTCGCGGTGGAACTGCGCGGTGACCGGTACGAGGGTGAGGTGGTCGTCTACGACCCCGACCGGGACCTGGCCGTGCTCTACGTGCCCGGGCTGCCCGGCCCGTCGATGCGGTTCGCCGCCGGCAACGCCTCCACCGGCGCGGACGCCATCGTGCTCGGCTTCCCGCTGGACGGGCCGTACAACGCCCAGTCGGCGCGGATCCGCGACGTGGACCGGATCACCGGGCCGGACATCTACTCGTCGGGGAACGTGAACCGGGAGATCTACACGATCCGGGCTCTGGTCCGCAGCGGCAACTCGGGCGGTCCACTGGTCTCCTCGAACGGCCTGGTGCTCGGGGTGATCTTCGCGGCGGCGGCCGACGACCCGAACACCGGGTTCGCGGTCACCGCCGCCGAGGCCCGACCGGTGGCGCTGGCCGGTGCCGAACGCACCCGGGGCACCGACACCGGCGACTGCACCTGACGTGGGGTCAGCCTGACCGGCGTCGGGACCAGACGGCGAACGCGGTGGCGGTGGCGACGACCACCGTCGCCCCGAGCAGCCACCCGGCCAGCACGTCGCTGCTCCAGTGGACGCCGAGCGCCACCCGGCTGAACCCGGTCACCAGGGCGATCGTCAGCGCACCGAGCCAGACCGCCGCGCGGGTCGCGGAACGGTGCCTGGTCCGGGGCAGGAACACCACCAGCAGGATCCCGGCGGCGAGCGTCGCGTTAAGCGCGTGGCCCGACGGAAAGGCCAGACCGGGCGCCTGCGCCACCGGGTCGGGCAGATCCGGTCGCTGCCGGCCGACGAGCAGTTTGAGCAACGGCCCGAGCAGGCCACCGAGCACCATGGTGCTGGCGACCCAGCCGGCGAGCCGCCGCGCACCGTCGCGGGCCAGCCAGATCACCAGGATCAGCGCCACGGCCCGCAGGGGCATCGGCGCGAAAGCGTCGGTCCAGAAGCTCATCGCCCGGGCCCAGACCGGGTGGTCCAGGGCGTACCCGTGCAGGTGAGTGGTGATCGCCAGGTCGAGCCGACGCAGCGGCGGCCAGTCAGCCAGCACCAGCGTGGCGAGCAGCGCGAACGGCACGACCAGCAACATGCCGGAAACGGTGTGGGCCGGCCGCACACCTGGCCGGTCGTCCCGCCGTCCGACACCATCCGGGCCGGCGGGCGATGCCGGGTCGACTCGTTCGAAGGTGTCCACGGCGATGGTTGTACCCCGCTGGCCGGGCCCGCCTCGCGAGGTTGCGCGGAATTTGCCGCGCCTTACGTCGACCGGGGTCGGTCAGCGGTGCGACTGCCGGAACCGGCGCACCATCAGCGCCGCTCCGGTGAGCAGCGCGACGAAAATGGCCGAGCCGATCCAGAGCCGCTCCGAGCCGGCGTCGTCCTGCGAACCGGCGGCCCGGGCCCGCCACTGGGTTTCCTGCCGGGACCCGGTCAGCCCGAGCTGCTCGGCATCGGGATCAGCCGTGGTCGCGGAGCCGGGCGCGGGACCGAAGCCGGTCACCCCGGGCGGGTCGTTGTCGTCCAACGGGTTCTGGTACGTCCGCGGCACCTCCGCGGTCAGCGCCGCAACCGGGTCGACGAGACCGTACCCGAACCGCTCGTCCCGCCCGGTGGGCCCGATGTCCCTGGCGGTGGCCAGGAGCCGGTTCACCACGTCTCCGGCGGACATCTGCGGGTAGCGCGACCGCACCAGGGCGGCGGTGGCGGCGACCAGCGGTGCCGCGAAGCTGGTGCCCTGCACCCGCCAGTAGCCACCCGGAGGACGTGCGCCGACCAGTCCGCTGGCGGGTGCGGTGAGGACCGTGGCGCGGCCGGTGATCGCGCCGCTCCACAGGTTGTCGCTGTTGCGCTCCAGGCCGGAGACCGCGATGACGCCAGGTTCGCGGGCCGGATACCACACCTTCGCCTCGGGCGAGGTGGCGAGATTTCCGGTGCAGGCGACCACCACCACGTCCCGGGCGAAGGCGTAGTCGATCGCCGCTGCCAGCGCCGCGCTGTCGCCGTTACCGCCGAGCGACAGGTTGATCACCTTCGCGCCGTTGTCGACCGCCCATCGCACACCCTTGGCCACGATCAGCGCGTCGTCGTAGCGGTTCTCCGCGTCCAGCACCCGCACGGGCAGGATCCGGGCGTCCGGCGCGAGCCCCACCACCCCACGGCGGTCGTCGTTGCGCCCCGCGATCAGGCCGGCCACCGTGGTGCCGTGCCCGACCGGATCCGCCTCGGTCGCCCCGTTCGGCGCGACCAGGTCGAGCCCGGGCAGCACCTGACCGGTCAGGTCCGGGTGGGAACCGTCCACCCCGGAGTCGATCACAGCCACGACGACGCCGCGCCCGGTCGAGGTACGCCATGCCGTCCGCGCGCCCAGCTTGTCGAGCTGCCACTGCTCGTCGCGGACCTGGTCGGCGCGTCGCGCCGAGTCGGGGTTGTGGGCCACCGGCGTGCCGAACGCGGGAGCGTGGACCGGCACGGCGGCGGCGGGCACGACCGCGACGGCGGCCGACAGCGCGGTGGCGACCGCCGCGAGCAGCGCGCGGTTGGCGAACCGGCCGGCCCTCGCCGGGCCGCTGTGCCGCAGCCTCGTCACATCCTCAGCCATTCGTCGCGGGACACATGACGATCGGAGATTACCGGTTTCGACCCGCTTGGAGGGACGTTCCGTGGAGTCGACGTCACTGTGGCGGAAGGTGAGCCAGTTGGACCAGCCGTACGCCCTCGCGTCGGGTGAACAGCCGACCGCGCCCGGGCGGCAACGGACCGGGACGGACCGGACCGACCAGCGCACCCTCCTCCGGGCTGCCCGACATCACCAGGCCCGAGGTGGACAGCTCCCGTAACCGCTGCACCAGCGGCTCGTACTGGGCGCGGGCGGCACCGCCGGAGCGGCGCGCCAGCACCAGGTGCAGCCCGACGTCGCGGGCGTGCGGCAGGTGCTCCTCCAGCGCCCGCAGCGGGTTCGCCGGCCCGCTGGCCACCAGGTCGTAGTCGTCGACCAGCACGAACAGTTCCGGCCCGGACCACCACGACCGTTCCCGCAGCTGGGTCGGGCTGACCTGCGGGCCCGGTGCGCGGCCCGCCAGGTAACCGGCGGCCGACTCGATCAGGTCGGCGGTGTGTGCCGCCGCGGTGCCGTAGCCGATCAGGTGTTCCGTGGCGACGGCACCGAGCAGGCTGCGTCGATAGTCCACCAGGATCATCCGCGCCTGTTCCGGCGTGAACCGGGCCACGATCGAGGTGGCCAGCGCGCGCAGGAACGACGACTTGCCGCTCTCGGCGTCGCCATAGACCACGAGGTGTGGCTCGGTGGCGAAGTCGAGAACCACCGGACGTAGGTCCGCCTCGGCGACACCGACCGGGATCCGCAGCCCCGTCGTGGCGTCGAGGTCGAGGTCGGCGTACGGCAGCACGGCCGGGAGCAGCCGGACCCGGGGTGCGGCCCGGCCGGGCCACGCGTCGTTGACCTGCTCCACCAGCCCCGCCGTGTCCGTGCCGGTCGTCTGCGGCAGCGCAATGAGGAAGTGCAGGCTCTCCGCGGTGACGCCACGCCCCGGGGTCTGCTCCGGCACCTGCGCCGCGGCCCGTCGGGCGACCAGCGAGTCGGACGGATCACCGAGGCGCAGTTCCAGCCGGGAGCCGAAGAGGTCCCGGATGGCCGGCCGGAAATCCAGCCAACGCACCGCGGTGGCCACCACGTGCACGCCGTAGGAGAGCCCCCGGGTCGCCAGGTCGGTGATCAGCGGCTCCAGATCTTCGTACTCGGTCCGCAGGGTCGTCCAGCCGTCGACGACGAGGAACACGTCGCCGTGATCGTCGGTATCGCCCGCGCCGCTGCTGGCGCGTCGCTGTCGCCAGGCGGTCATCGACTCGACGCCCAGTTCGGCGAAGCGGCGTTCCCGATCGGTGAGCAGGGTGGACATCTCGCCTACGGTGCGGCGTACGCCGGTGGGGTCGGCCCGACCGGTGACCCCACCGACGTGCGGCAGGTCACGCACCGAGGCCAGCCCACCGCCACCGAAGTCGAGGCAGTAGAGCTGAGCCTCGGCCGGCGTGTGGGTGAGGGCCAGGGCACAGATCAGCGTGCGCAGCGCGGCGGACTTGCCGCTCTGCGTACCACCGACCACCGCGACATGGCCGGCGGCGCCGTCCAACGCCAACCACAGCAGGCCGCGGCGCTGCTCGAACGGTCGGTCGACGACGGCCACCGGCACCTGGAGGGCACCGTGCAGTTCAGGATTGCCGAAGGTGAGCCCACGGACCGGGTCGACCGTGAGCGGACCGACCAACTCGTCCAGGGCCGGGGCGGCATCCAGCGGCGGCAGCCAGACCTGGTGGGCCGGCACGCCCTGCCCGGCCAACCGGTCGACGAGCAGACGCAGGAGGGTCTCCGTGGCGTCCGCCTCGTCTTCGACAGCCGGTGGGACGGGCGGCTGCGGCACTGGTGTGACGTGGGTGGAGAAGGCAAGCAGGCGGGGACGTTCGGGTCCGGCCGGGTCGGTCGCCAGGGCGCGCCGACGCACCGGACCGGAGACGTACGCGGTCTTGAAACGCAGCAGCGGCTCGGTGCCGAAGCGCAGGAAACCGTGCCCCGGCGACGGGGGCAGTTCATGCGCGTCCGGCACGCCGAGCACGGTACGGGACTCCAGCGAGGAGAAGGTCCGCAGACCGATCCGGTACGACAGGTGGGTGTCCAGCCCGCGCAGTCGTCCTTCCTCCAGCCGCTGGCTCGCCAGCAGCAGGTGCACCCCGAGGGAGCGGCCCAGCCGGCCGATCTGGACGAACAGGTCGATGAAATCGGGCTTCGCCGACAGCAGTTCGGAGAACTCGTCACAGATCAGCAGCAGCGACGGCAGCGGGGGCAGCGGGTTGCCGGCCGCCCGGGCCCGCTCGTAGTCGCGCAGGCTGGCGAAGTTGCCGGCGCGGCGCAGCAGCTCCTGCCGGCGGACCAACTCCCCGTTGATCGCATCGACCATCCGATCGACAAGCGGTAACGCGTCGGCCAGGTTGGTGATCACAGCGGCGGTGTGCGGCAGCCGGTCGAAGGGTGCGAAGGTGGCCCCACCCTTGAAGTCGACGAGGACGAAATTGAGCTGCTCGGCGGAATGGGTGGCGGCCAGCCCGAGCACCAGCGTACGAAGCAGCTCGGACTTGCCGGAGCCGGTCGCTCCGATCAGCAGCCCGTGCGGGCCCATGCCGCCCTGCGCCGACTCCTTCAGGTCCAACTCGACCGCGCCGCCGTCCACGCCGACGCCGATCGGCACCCGCAGCCGGTCCCGCGGCGACCGCGGAACCCAACCCTGCTCGACGGTGAAGCCCTCCGGCTCGCCGATGCCAAGCAGCTCCGGTAGACCCGGCTCGACGCCGGGCGCGGCGTCGGCGCCCGGGTTGGCAGCCAGCCGCAGCGGTGCCAGCCGACGGGCCACCGCCTCGGCCTCGGCGACCTCCAGCGCGTCGGCCGTGCCCACCTCGGCCGGCCCGTCCGAGGAATGCGAGTGCAGCCGGCCGTTGCGCAGCTCCAGCAGCAGCGAGAACCGGTCGAGCAGACGCGGCGGTGGGGTGTCCAGGTCGATCAGGGTCACCGCGTCGATCCCGCCGTCCCCGACCAGTTCGGTGGCACCGGTGAGGTCGCCGCCGTCGAAGACGACCACCAGGTGCGGTCCGTCCGTGGCCGGTCCGACCGGGCTGAACCTCGACCGGCTGGCCAACACCCGGTCGAGCAGTCGTTCCAGCTCCACCGCGGAACTGGCCACCAGCCGCACCGGACCGAGGGCGTCGGTGCGGGTGGGGTGCTGGGCGTGCGGCAACCACTTGACCCACTCCCAACGGCCGCGTCGTTCCGGCCCGGCGCAGATGGCGACCAGCAGCTCGTCCGGGGCGTGGAAGACCGCGAGCTGGGTGAGCATGGCCCGGGCCAGCGCCTGCGCGGCCGACGACCCGGTGGGGCCGACCGGAGCGGCCCGGACGAAGACCCGGGCGAAGCTGCGCAGCGAGAGAGCCACCGGCAGGTCGGGCACCACCGAGTACGCGTCCAGGAAGCGGCGCAGCGCCCCCGCCGTCATCGGCTCCAGTTCCTCCAACGGACGGGTGACCGGCGGCACCAACGGCGTGGCCAGGGTCTGCGGCCCGACGGCGACCCGGATCACCGCGAAGTCCGGGTCCGTGGGCCGCCGCTCCCAGACCCGGTGGCTGTGCACCGTCGACCAGAGCAGCGACGGATCGGGGTGCCGGTAGCAGAGGCCGGCGCGTTGCCGCTCCGCGGTCTGCCGAACCTGCCGGCGCAGGGTGGCCAGGTGCCGCAGGTAATCCCGGCGGGCGGTCATCATCTCGGACTTCTTCGGGCTGCCGGAGGCGCTGCCCCAGGAGGTCGCCAGCATCGCCAGGGAGGAGAGGCCGAACATGCCGCCGACCACGTACGCGTACGCCCCGCCGCCCCGGCCGAACATCATCGCCATTGCGACCGTACCGCCGAGCATCGGCAGCAGCATCAGCAACTGGTGCCAGCGGGTGCCGGTGTCGGCGGGAATTTCCGGGGGCGCCTGTACCGGCAGGTCACCGACGGGTATCTCGGGCGCCGGGCGTCGCGCCGGCCGCCGGATGACGACAGTGGACACTCGACCTCCCGACTGCGTACGGTAACCCGAGCCTGGCTCATCGTAGGTAAAGTCCTGTCGTCCGCGCAGCAGCAGGCCCGCTCGGGATGGGAGGTGAGCCGATGACAGTCGGGCTTGCCCGACTCACCGTCAGCACGCCCCGACGGCGGGTCGACGTGGCGCTACCGGAACAGGTGCCCCTGGCCGAGTTGCTGCCCGAGGTGCTGCGTCACGCCGGCGACGGGCTCGCCGACGACGGGGAGCAGCACGGCGGTTGGCTGCTGCGGCGGGCCGACGGCACCGTGCTGACCGGCGGGCAGGCGCTGCGTGCCCAGGGCGTCCGCGACGGTGAGGTGCTGCACCTGGTGCCGGCCCGCACCGAGTGGCCGGAGTTCGAGTACGACGACGTGGTGGAGGCCATCGCCGACGCCGCCCGCCGACGGGGCGGGGCCTGGTCACCCGGTGCCACCCGGGCGGCGGCCCTGGCCGGTGCCGGTGTTCCGCTCGCCGTCGGCCTGCTGGCCCTGGCCGCCGGTGGGCCCGGCGACTCCGCCGGCTGGCCGGCCGCGACCGTGGTGGCCAGCCTGCTGGTGCTGGCCGGCACCGTGCTGTCCCGCGCACAGGGCGACGGGACGGCCGCCGCCGTGCTCGGCGGACACGCGCTGCCCTACGCGGCGCTGGCCGGCGCCCTCGCCGTCAGTTCGGGCGACCCGGTCGGACCGATCGGCCCGCTGCGCTGGGTGGGCGCGCCGGAGTTGCTCGCCGGGTCGGTGGCGCTGTTGCTGGTTTCGGTGCTGGGGCTGGTCGGGGTGGCCACCCGACTACGGATCTTCGTGGCCGGCACGGTGGTGGGCGCAGGCGCCGGATCAGCCGCTCTCGGCGGCCTGCTGCTCGGCCCGGCCGGCGCGGCCGCCGTCCTGCTCGGTGCGCTGACCTTCGCCGTCGGTGCCGTTCCGCTGCTGGCCATCCGGCTGGGCAAGGTGCCGTTGCCGCCGACGACCCTGCCCACCGACGGGCCGGCCGACTCGGACCAGGCCCGTGACCTGCCGGACCGTGGCCGGGTGTACGCAGCCGTGGCCCGCACCGAGGAGATGCTCACCGGCCTGCTGATCGGCCAGGCTGTGCTGGCCGTCGGCGCGGCGGTGATCCTCCTCAGCACCGGTGGCGTCGCCGGTCGGCTGCTGGTCGGGGTGACCGCGACGGTGCTGCTGCTACGCGCCCGGCTCTTCACCACGGTCCGGCACCGGGTCGCGCCGGTGCTCGCCGGCCTGGCCGGATACGCGGTCCTCGGCGGGGTGCTGGCCGGGGCCGCCGACGCGGCGGTCCGGCTGATCCTGGTCACCGGCGGGCTGCTGGTCGCGCTGCTGGTGGTGGCGGGCGGCACGACGTACGCCCGCCGGCCGGTCTCCCCGTACCTCGGACGGATCGCTGACCTGGCCGACACCCTGCTGGTGGTCTCGGTGGTGCCGGTCGCCTGCGCGGTGCTCGGCCTCTACGAGCGGGCCCGGGGACTGCTCGGCTGAGCGACCCCCGGACCCGTCGGACACCTCAGTGGGTGGACTCGCCGCGCGCCTCGGCCTCCCTGGCGCGCCGGTACGAAGCCTGGATCTCGGCCTCGGCCTCAGTGCGCCCCACCCAGGTCGCACCCTCGACCGACTTGCCCGGCTCAAGATCCTTGTACACCTCGAAGAAGTGCTGGATCTCCAGCCGGTCGAACTCGCCGAGGTGGTGGATGTCGCGCAGGTGTTCCTGCCGCGGGTCCTCGTAGGGGACGCAGAGGACCTTGTCGTCGCCACCCTTCTCGTCCGTCATCCGGAACATGCCGATCGTGCGGCATCGGATCAGGCAGCCGGGGAAGGTCGGCTCGGGCACCAGCACCAGGGCGTCCAGCGGGTCACCGTCCTCGCCCAGGGTGCCCTCGATGAAGCCGTAGTCGGCCGGGTACTGCGTGGAGGTGAAGAGGGTGCGGTCCAGCCGGATCCGCCCGGTCACGTGGTCCACCTCGTACTTGTTGCGGTGACCCTTGGGGATCTCAACCGTGACGTCGAAATCCATCTGCACGCTCCCTCGTTGGCCCACGCTGGCTTGACGGAACCGGCGGCAGAGCCGGGCAGGCGATTGCCACCCGCCGACTCCGGCCGCCGCATAGTCTTCGGACCGAAGTAGTGTCACCCAGGCCGGTTCCCGGTGGGGGAGGAGGGGGTCGTGGGGAGGGAAGATTCACACTACCGTCCAGGCGGTGACGCCGAGGACGGTGCGAACCGACCGCCGGCCAAGCCGGTCGCCGGGCGGGTACCGGTGCCGGACGCGCAGGTCCTCCGGCCACAACCTCCGACGCCGCCCGTCACACCGACATCCGTGAACCGATCCGGGGCGAATCCGCCCCCGGACGCGTCGCCGCCGGCCACACCGCCCCGGGGTACCGCCTCCGGACGGGCCGTCGCGCCCGGCGCTGCCAGCCCGGCCCCCCGGCCGGGTGCCGCTGCCCCCACGAGCCCGGCTGCCGGTACTGCCGTCCCGACGAGTCCGGCCGGGCCACCGACCGGATCGGCATCCGTGCCGGTCAGCCCGGCAGCGGTCAGCTCGGCACCGGGCGTGCCGGCGGCCGGTGCGCCGGGTCATCCGCCGGCCGGTGCCGCGCCGTCACCGGTCGGGCCGGTACCGCGCCGGCGGCTGCCGCTGGTGCTCGCCACCGTGCTGGTGCTCGTGCTGGTCGCGGTGGGTCTGGTCGTGGTCCGGCCGGGGCCGGTGGGCCGCTGGCTGGGCGACGCGCCCGCGACACCGGCGGCCACCGGGGCGGTGGAGCCCGCGCCGGTCGCGGTGCTGGCCGCCGCCGACATCGGCGCGCCGCCGCCCAGCACGGACGGGCTCCGAACCGCGCTCGAACCGCTGATCGACGACACCGCGCTGGGTGGCCGGGTCAACGTGGCGGTGGCCGACGCCCTCACCGGGGAGCTGCTCTTCGATCGCGGTGGCGGCGAGGGGACCGTGCCGGCCTCGGTGACCAAGCTGGTGACCGCCGTGACGGTGTTGACCGCCCGAGGTCCCGGCCATCGGATCCCGACCCGGGCGGTGGCCGGTACCCAGCCCGGCGAGGTGGTGCTGGTCGGTGGCGGGGATCCGACGCTGGCAGCCGACGCGAAGGGCTTCTACCCGGGGGCGGCCAACCTCACCGACCTCGCCGATCAGGTCCGTGACGCGCTGGGCGGGGTCGCACCCACCAGAGTTGTCGTCGACTCCTCGCGCTACTCCGGTCCGGTGTACGAACCCGGCTGGGACGACGACATCCCCACCGGCGGTTTCGGCGGGGCGATCACCGCGCTGATGCTGGACGGAGCGCGCAAGAATCCGAAGGCCGGTCGGGGCTGGGCCGAGCGGGTCGCTGAACCGGACCTGGTCGCCGGCCGTGCCTTCGCCAAACTGCTCGGGGCGCCGGTCGACACCGTACGCCGGGGCACCGCCCCGCCAGCGTCGACCGGGGCGACGGAGTCGGTCGGCGGCGGACCCGGTGTCGAACTCGGTGTGGTGCTTTCGCCGCCGCTGATCCGGCTGGTCGACATCATGATCAGCGAGAGCGACAACATCGTCGCCGAGGCGCTGGCCCGTCAGGTCGCCCTGGCCCGCGACCGGCCGGCCTCGTTCGCCGGTGCGGCGGCGGCGATGGCCGAGGTGGTGTCCGAGCTGGCCCTGCCGGTGACTGGACTCGACCTGGCGGACGGGAGCGGACTGTCCCGGAAGAATCTGATCAGCCCGGTCCTGCTGACCGAGTTGTTGGCGCTCGCGGGCAGCCCGGACCGGCCCGAGCTCGCCGGCATCTTCGGCGGCCTGCCGGTCGCGGGCTGGTCCGGCACCCTGCGCGACCGGTACGAAGCGGCACCCGGCACGTCCGCCGGTGCCGGTGTGGTCCGGGCCAAGACCGGCACGTTGACCCGGGTGCACGCCATCGCGGGAGTGGTGACCACCACCGAAGGACGCCTGCTCACCTTCGCGGTGCTCACCGACGACGTCCCGCCGGACGGGATGGAGCCGGCCCGGGCTGCGCTGGACCGGATCGCCGCCGCCCTGGCCGGCTGCGGCTGTCGCTGAGCGGATCGACGGGCACTGGTCGGAAGGCTGCTCACGCCCCGGTGGAGCGGGTTGCAACTGGTCCCGCGGCGGGCCCTCGCCGCCCTGTCGGAGGGACCGGCACTGCGTCGGCCCCGCCGGGTGGGGTGTCGCGGCGCGGGTACGGTGGGTTGCATGGCGCAGTTCGTGGACTGGGATCTGGCCACCGCGACGGCGGGGGCTCTGGGCAAGTCGGGCCCCCGGGTGACGTACGCCGAAGCCACCGAGGTGGTTTCCGAGCTGCGCCGGTTGACCGACGAGGCAGCCGGGCACGTCGCCGACTACACCGGGCTGACCTCGCAGGTCACCCATCCGCCGGTGCGGGTGGTCGATCGGCGTGACTGGGCGGCGACGAACATCGCCGGGCTCCGCGAGGTGATCACCCCGCTGGTCGGCCGGCTCGCGCAGGACAAGCAGCCCGGTGCGCTGACCGAGGCGATCGGTTCCCGGGTGACCGGGGTGCAGGCCGGCACCGTGCTGGCCTACCTTTCCGGCCGGGTCCTCGGGCAGTACGAGGTCTTCTCCGCCGACCCGGGGCAGCTGCTGCTGGTCGCGCCGAACATCGTCGAGGTCGAGCGCAAGCTGGGCGCGGATCCGCGCGACTTCCGGCTCTGGGTCTGTCTGCACGAGGTGACCCACCGGACGCAGTTCACCTCCGTGCCCTGGATGCGGGCCCACTTCCTCGGTGAGGTGCAGGCGTTCGTCGACGCCGCCCAGGGTGGCGAGCACCTGCTGGAGCGGCTGCGCCGGGGGGTGAGCACCCTCGCCGACGCGGTCCGCGACCCGCAGAGCCGGTCCAGCGTGCTGGACATCGTGCAGACGCCGGGGCAGCGGGCCGTGCTGGACCGGCTGACCGCCCTGATGACGCTGCTGGAGGGGCACGCCGAGTTCGTGATGGACGGCGTCGGCCCGCAGGTGATCCCGAGCGTGGAGCGCATCCGGGCCGGCTTCAACCGGCGGCGCGAGGCCGGCAACCCGGTGGAGAAGGCGATCCGGCGGCTGATCGGCATCGACGTCAAGATGCGGCAGTACGCCGAGGGCCGCAAGTTCGTGCACGCCGTGGTGGACCGGGTCGGTATGGCCGGCTTCAACCGGGTCTTCGAGTCGCCGTTGACCCTGCCCCGGCTGTCCGAGCTGAGCGAACCGGACGCCTGGGTGGCGCGGGTACACGGGCCGGTCGGTCCGGTGCCGACCGCCGGCTGAGCGCGTCGCCGCACCGATGGCCCCGCTCGCCCCGCCGGTGGCCGCGATCCGGATCGCGGTCCGACGCGCCTTGGCCGACCTGCCGACGGACGGTCCGGTGCTGGTCGCCTGCTCGGGCGGAGCCGATTCGCTTGCGCTGGCCGCGGCCACCGCGTTCGTGGCACCCCGGGCGGGCCGCGCCGCCGGGCTGGTCACCGTCGATCACGGGTTGCAGGCCGGTTCGCGGCGCCGGGCCGAGGCGGTGGCGCGCTGGGCGGTCGAGGCCGGCCTGGCTCCGGTGGAAATGGTCCGGGTCGAGGTCGCCGGCCGGCCCGGTGGCCCGGAGGCGGCGGCCCGGGACGCCCGTTACCAGGCGTTGGCCGAGGCTGCCGGCGGGCACCGCGCTTCGGCGCTGCTCACCGGCCACACCCGGGACGACCAGGCGGAGACGGTGCTGCTCGCGCTGGCCCGGGGCGCCGGCCCGCGCGGACTCGCCGGCATGCCGGCCCGCCGGGACCTGGCCGGCACCCCACTCGTACGACCGCTGTTGGAGATCGGGCGGGCGGAGACCCGTGCCGCCTGCGCGGCCCTCGGTCTGGTGCCGTGGGACGATCCGCACAACAGCGACCCGACGTACGCCCGCTCCCGGGTCCGGGCCGACGTGCTGCCCGTGTTGATCCGGGCGCTCGGACCGGGCGTGCTGGACAACCTCGCCCGTACCGCCGCGCTGGTGGCGGCGGACAACGCGGTCCTCGACGAACTCGCCGTGGTGGCGCTGAGCCAGGCCCGGCATCCCGACGGTGGCTTGGTCACCCGGACTCTGGCGGACCTGGCGCCCGCCGTACGCGGTCGGGTGCTGCGCGCCTGGGCCCACGAGTTGGGTGCGCCGCCGGCCGCACTGTCGCATCGCCACGTCGCCGCGCTCGACGCGTTGGTCACGGCGTGGCGCGGCCAAGGAGCCAGCTACCTGCCGGGCGGGCTGCGGGTGCTCCGCCGCGCCGACCGGCTGGTGTCGGAGTCACCACCGGCCTCGCCGGCCGGCCGAGCACCGGCGCCTCAGGCGGCGGGGGCAGCGCCCGACGAGGCGGTGGTCGAAGGATGACCCATCCCCGGCCACCGCTGTACGCGCCGCGTGGCGCCGTGGCCACCAGCCAGCCGCTGGCCGTGGCCGCCGGCCTGGCCGTGCTGCGTCGTGGTGGCAACGCCGTGGACGCCGCGCTGGCCACCGCCAGCACCCTCACCGTCGTGCAACCACCCTCCAACGACATCGGCGGTGACCTTTTCGCCATCGTCTGGGACGGCGAGCGGCTGCACGGCCTGAACGCCTCCGGCCGGTCGCCCGCCGGGCTGACCCGGGATCTGGTGCTCGCGAGGACCGACGGTCGAGGTGCCGAACCCGCCGACGCGCTGGGTGGGGCTCAGGCGGTCGGCCCGGCTATGCCGGCCCGGGGCTGGTTGCCGGTGACCGTACCGGGCGTGCCTGCGGGCTGGCGCGACCTGCACGAGCGGTTCGGATCGCTGCCGTTCGCGGACCTGCTCGCCGACGCCATCGGCTACGCCGAGCAGGGACACCCCGTCTCCACCGCGACAGCGGCGGCCTGGTCCCGCGCGGTCGCCGGGCACGCCGGCCTGACCGGTCCCGAGTACGCGGAGTTCGGGCGGGTGTTCGCACCGGACGGGCGGGCTCCCCGCGCGGGCGAGCGGTGGCGCAACCCGGACGCGGCACGGACGCTCCGACTGATCGCCGACAGCCGGGCGGAGGAGTTCTACCGGGGGCGGATCGCGGCCGCCCTGACCGACCACGCCGCCCGTACCGGCGGCCTGCTCACCCCGGCGGACCTGGAGACCCACGCCAGCGTCTGGGTCGATCCGGTGTCGGTTCGCTACCGGGACCACGAGGTCTGGGAGCTGCCGCCGAACGGGCAGGGACTGGCCGCCCTGCTCGCCCTGGGCATCCTGGACGGATTCGATCCGGCCGACGGGTCGCGGTGGCTGCACCGGCAGATCGAGGCGGTCAAGGCCGGCTTCGCCGATGCGCACGCCCACGTCGCCGATCCCGACCATGCCCCGGTCCCATCCGGGCTGCTCACCCCGGAGCACCTGGCGCGACGCCGCGCGGCGGTCACCGAGGCGGCGGCCGACCCGGTGGCCGGCACCCCGGAGCGCGGTGGGACGGTCTACCTCTGCACGGCTGACCAGAGCGGCATGATGGTCAGCCTGATCCAGTCCACCTACCTCGCCTTCGGCTCGCACGTCGTGCTGCCCGGGTACGGCTTCGCGCTGCAGAATCGTGGTCTCGGCTTCCGGCTGGAGGCGGACCACCCGAACGTGGTCGGCCCGGCCAAGCGGCCGTATCACACAATCATTCCCGGTTTCCTGACCCGCCAGGGCGCGCCGGTGGGGCCGTTCGGGGTGATGGGTGGGCACATGCAGCCCCAGGGCCACGTTCAACTGGTCTCGGCGACCGTGGACGCTGGCCTCGATCCGCAGGCGGCGCTGGGTGCCCCGCGCTGGTACTGGCACGCGGGACGCTCGCTGCTGGTCGAGGAGGAGCTGATCGCCGGGCCCGGTGGTGCCGCGCTCATCGCCGACCTGCGGGACCGGAGCCACCAGGTCGCCGTCGCGCCCGATTCCACCGTCTTCGGCTACGGGCAGGCGATCTGGCGACGCGCCGACGGGGGATACGTCGTCGGTTCGGAGCCCCGGGGTGACGGCGCCGCCGGAGGCTTGTGACCTGCGTGACCGGCCGGGCGACAGGTCAGCCGGTGGGAGCACGATCGCGGAACGTGGTGCGGTACGCCTGTGGCGTGGCACCGACCCGGCGGGTGAAGTGGTGCCGCAGGACGGCGGCGTCGCCGAAGCCGGCCCGATCGGCGACCGCCTCCACGGTCATTGCGGTGTCCTCCAACAGCCGGCGGGCCAGCAGGACGCGTTGGTTGGTCAGCCAGTCGTGCGGGGTGGTGCCCGTCTCGGCGCGGAACCGGCGAGCGAACGTCCGGGGTGCCATCCCGGCCCGCGCGGCCAACTCGTCGACGGTGGTCTGCCGGTCCAGATGGCCCATCAGCCATTCCAGTACCGGTTCCAGGGTGGGCGCCTCCGGTGCCTTCGGGATCGGTGCCTCGATGTACTGGGCCTGCCCGCCGTCGCGATGTGGGGGCACCACCATCCGTCGGGCGAGCCGGGTGGCGGTGGCCGAGCCGTGCGCCTGGCGCACCAGGTGCAGGCAGGCGTCGATGCCGGCGGCGGTGCCGGCACTGGTGAGCAGGCGGCCGTCCTGCACGTAGAGCGAGTTGCAGCGCACCCGGGCGCTCGGGTGGCGGCGCTGCAACTCGTCGACGTGCCGCCAGTGGGTGGTGCACTCCCGTCCGTCGAGCAGTCCTGCCTCGCCCAGCAGGTACGCGCCGGCACACACGCTGAACAGGTACGCGCCCCGATCGGCGGCCCGGCGTAACGCCTCGTGGACCTCGGCCGGTGCGGTGGTGGTCGGGTCGTGGGCGGGCACGGCCACCAGGTCCGCCTGCTCCAGCGGATCCAGATCGGCGTTCGGCACCAGGTGAAAGCCGGCGGAGGTGCGTACCGGGGCCTGTCGAGGTCCACACACGTCGAAGCGGTAGCCGGGCAGCCCGTCGGCGGTGCGGTCGGTGCCGAACACCTCAGCGAGCACGCCGAGTTCGAACGGAGCGACACCGTCCAGGACGAGTACGGCCACTGAACGAAGCATGTGACGAGGGTAACCGCACGAGTGGCAGGAAATCGAGCAGGACTGGCATTCCTGCCACTGTCCGAGAGTTGGCGGGGTACGCAGACTTGCAGATGTCCGGTGCGCACCGGCGGCGACACGACAACCGCAGACGCCAGAAAGCGAGCGCCGCCATGGGTTTCCTGTTCTTCCTGCTGTTCTTCCTGTCCCTCGCCCTGTTGTCCGCCCTGGGGCTGACCGCCGACAGCCGTGACTCCGCGGACTGGAAGCCCTCCGACGGGGGCCACAGGTGGCAGTCGCGCCGCTGCTGAGCCGAATGTTCCCTTCATCCGGAAAATCCCAGGCGGGGTTGTCCCGAAACGGGCGGCCCCGCCGACGGCGAACCCGGGGCGTACGGCAGGCTATGGTCATGGCTGACGGCTCCTGGTACGACGCCGACATCGACCACGTGATCATTTCCGAGGCGCAGATCCGCGAGAAGACCGCGGAGCTGGCCAAGCAGGTCTCCGCGGACTACGCGCACGTCACCGACGGGCTGCTGCTCGTCTGCGTACTCAAGGGCGCGGTCATGTTCATGGCCGACTTCGCCCGGGCGCTGGGCCGGCACGGCCCTCCGGCCGAGCTGGACTTCATGGCCATCTCCTCGTACGGGCAGGGCACCACCTCCTCCGGCGTGGTCCGGATCCTCAAGGACCTCGACCGGGACATCGCCGGTCGGCACGTCGTTGTCGTGGAGGACATCGTCGACTCCGGGCTGACCCTGTCCTGGCTGCTGCGCTACCTGGAGTCGCGGTCGGCGGCGAGCGTCGAGGTGGTCGCGCTGTTCCGCAAGCCGGAGGCGGTCAAGGTGACGGTGCCGGTCCGGTACGTGGGCTTCGACATCCCGACCGAGTTCGTGGTCGGGTACGGCCTCGACTTCGGTGAGCGCTACCGGGAACTGCCGTACGTGGGGGTGCTCAAGCCGGAGGTCTACGCCCGCTCCTGACCGTGCGGGTTCCCGCCACGCCACGGCGCCCCCCGGACCGCCAGCCCTTGTCCGCAGCACGCTGGCCCGACTGCGGTCGTGGGCGCGTCCGCCCGACGTTCAGCCGACTTTCAGCTGATCGGACTACCTTTGCCACGGTGACCCGGAGATCCGACTCCGGGCCACGCCGGCTGACATCCGGTTCGCCGTGCGCGTAAGTGCTGGGCTCGCCAGCTCATATCGGTCTCGCACGGTGTACCGTCGAATGACCGTGGCGCGGCAATCGCGCCCCGGGGTCGAGGCCGGCCCGCACGGCGGCTCCGGCAGCCGCCCAGGCGGCGACACCCACAGTCGGTCAGGACGTCGATCAGGAGGATGCGGGCGTCTCGGCGCTCGACAACAGCATGGAACGTACGCGTTTCTTCCGCCGACCGGTGTTCTGGGTCATCCTGGTCATCCTCGGCGCCGTCGTGCTCAGTCAGTTGTTCACCGGTGGACCCAGTTACCACCGGGTGGACACGTCCGTCGCGCTCGACCAGCTCAACAAGGGTGGCATCGAGAAGGTCGTCTTCCAGGACAAGGAACAGACGATCCAGCTCGAGCTGGCCGAGGAGACCGAGTTCGGCGACACCACCACGAAGCTGATCGAGGCCCAGTTCCCCTACGAGGTCGGCGACGAGGTCTGGAACCAGGTCCTCGACGCCAAGGCCAACAATCGGGTCACCGGGCCGGCCGACACCGAGGTGTCGTCCGACAGCATCTGGGTCAGCCTGCTGGTCAACCTGCTTCCCATCGTGCTGCTCGTGCTACTGCTGCTGTTCTTCATGTCGCAGATGCAGGGCGGCGGCTCCCGGGTGCTCAACTTCGGCAAGTCCAAGGCGAAGATGATCACCAAGGACACGCCGAAGACGACGTTCGCCGACGTGGCGGGCTCCGAGGAGGCCGTCGAGGAGCTGCACGAGATCAAGGACTTCCTGCAGAACCCGGCGAAGTACCAGGCGCTCGGTGCAAAGATCCCGAAGGGCGTGCTGCTCTTCGGCCCGCCCGGCACCGGTAAGACCCTGCTCGCCCGAGCGGTGGCCGGCGAGGCCGGGGTGCCCTTCTACTCGATCTCCGGTTCCGACTTCGTCGAGATGTTCGTCGGCGTCGGCGCGAGCCGGGTCCGCGACCTGTTCGAGCAGGCCAAGGCGAACGCGCCCGCGATCGTCTTCGTCGACGAGATCGACGCCGTCGGCCGGCACCGCGGAGCCGGCATGGGTGGCGGCCACGACGAGCGCGAGCAGACCCTGAACCAGCTCCTCGTCGAGATGGACGGCTTCGACGTCAAGGGCGGCGTCATCCTGATCGCCGCCACCAACCGGCCGGACATCCTCGACCCGGCGCTGCTGCGTCCGGGCCGGTTCGACCGGCAGATCCCGGTCGACGCTCCCGACATGGAGGGCCGCAAGGCGATCCTGCGGGTGCACGCCAAGGGCAAGCCGTTCACGCCCGACGTCGACCTCGACTCGGTGGCAAAGCGGACGCCGGGCTTCAGTGGTGCCGACCTCGCCAACGTGATCAACGAGGCGGCCCTGCTGACCGCCCGGAAGGACCAGCGGGCCATCTCAAACGACTCGCTCGAGGAGTCGATCGACCGCGTGATCGCCGGCCCGCAGCGGCGTACCCGGGTGATGAGTGACCAGGAAAAGAAGATCACCGCGTACCACGAGGGTGGGCACGCGCTTGTCGCCTGGGCGCTGCCGCACGCCGCGCCGGTGCACAAGGTGACGATCCTGTCCCGGGGCCGCTCCCTGGGCCACACCCTGGTGCTGCCGACCGAGGACAAGTACACCCAGACCCGCGCCGAGATGGTCGACACCCTGGCGTACGCGCTGGGCGGCCGGGCCGCCGAGGAACTCGTCTTCCACGAGCCCACCACCGGTGCCGGCAACGACATCGAGAAGGCCACCCAGCTGGCCCGCGCGATGATCACGCAGTACGGGATGAGTTCCAAGCTCGGTGCGATCAAGTACGGCACCAGCGGTGACGAGCCGTTCCTCGGCCGCAACATGGGCCACGAGCGGGACTACTCCGACGCGGTCGCCGCCGAGATCGACGGCGAGATGCGGGCCCTGATCGAGCTTGCCCACGACGAGGCCTGGGAGATCCTGGTCGAGTACCGGGACGTCCTGGACAACATCGTGCTCGAGCTGATGGAGAAGGAGACCCTCTCCACCGCCGACATGGCCCGGATCTGCGCCCGGGTGGTGAAGCGTCCGCCGATGGCCCCGTACAACGGCTTCGGCAAGCGGCAGCCCTCCACCGAACCGCCCGTGCTCACCCCGGCGGAGAAGGACGCGCTGAAGGTGCAGGCGGAGGCCGACGGCGCAGAGGCGACCGTGGGCGGCGGCAGCTCCAACAACTCCTCGGACGGTTCGCACTGAGCACCGACGACACGGCGGCCGGTCCCCCACAGCGGGGACTGGCCGCCTCCGCCACCGAACCCGACACCGACCGCCTCGACTACATCGCCGCGCGGCTGGTCAACGGTCGGCTCACCGGTCGTCCCGTCGAGGACACCATGGACCTCGGCCGGATCGAGAAGGCCGTCCGCGAGATCCTCATCGCGGTCGGGGAGGATCCGGACCGCGACGGCCTCCAGCAGACCCCGGCCCGGGTCGCCCGGGCCTACGCGGAACTCTTCGCCGGCCTGCGCGTCGACCCGGCCACGGTGCTCACCACCACCTTCGAGGCCAACCACGAGGAACTGGTGCTGGTCCGGGACATCGACGTGATGAGCCTCTGCGAGCATCACCTGCTGCCCTTCCGGGGCAGTGCCCACATCGGCTACATCCCCGGTCCCGACGGCCGGATCACCGGGCTGTCCAAGCTGGCCCGGCTGGTCGAGGTGTTCGCCCGGCGGCCCCAGGTGCAGGAGCGGCTCACCTCACAGATCGCGGACCTGCTGATGACGCGGCTGGCACCCCGGGGCGTGGTCGTCGTGCTCGAGTGCGAACACATGTGCATGGCGATGCGGGGCATCCAGAAATCCGGCGCCAGGACGATCACGTCTGCGGTGCGTGGCACCCTGCAACACGACGCCAAGTCCCGGGCCGAGGCGATGGCTCTGATCATCCCCCGCTGACCGGCGGTCGGTCGCACCGGACTACAGCATCGCCAGCACGATTCCCGCGTTGACCACCACGGCCGGGACCAGGCAGGTCAGCGCGCCGAACCGTGGCGTACGGTCCACCCGCTCCCCCGGCCCGGGCGGGAAGCAACGGCCCACTGCGAACCACCCCAGGCCGAACGCGACCGCCGGTGCCGGCAGCCCGACCAGCACCGCCAACGCGGTCACCGCACCGGTGCCGGCGAGCAGATACACCACCACCAGAAGCACCGGAACGAACAACCCCAGCGGCCCGTACACCAGCAGGTTGCGGGCGCGGGATGGCCAGTGCGCGACCCGGGACAGGCCACGGGCGGTGAGCGTGTCGTCCGCTCCGACAGCCCACCGTCGGGCATCCCGCAATGCTGTCAACACCGTCGCCGGACCGCCGCTCATCGACCGGGTCGCCTCGGCCAGCTCCGGCGGTGTCGGCACCAACGAGATCGGTGGTACACCCAGCTCCCGTAGTCGGCTCTCCTGCGGCACCAGCCGGGTGCGTACCCCGGTGAGCTCCTCCCGGGCGGCCTGGACCGCGCGGGCCTGCTCGCCCGCAGCGGTCGCCGCGCCACGCCGTACCCCGTCGAGCTGCCGGGCCGCGGCGAGGTAGTCGGCCCACGCGGCCCGCACCGGATCCCCCGACTCCCCGGCCGACCGCTGCCTGACCGGACCGCCGACGGTGGCCGACGAGTGATCGAGCGTCATCCGGGTTCCCCCTGCAGGCTGCCGGGCACGTCGTACGGAACCAGCACCACGCCGCGCTCTGCCGGCCCGTCCCAGAGCACCACCCGGTCGGGGCGAGGTCGCCACTCCACCGGGCGGCCGAAGACCGGAGTGAGCTGAGCCCCCGGCACGCCCGCCACCGCCACGGCGGTCAGCTTGTCCACCGTCTCGTCCGGTTCCACAAGCGTCGCGAACGACGGCACCGTACGCCACCAGCCGAGCAGGTGCTGCCCAGCCGGTGGCCCGTCGCGCAGCAGGGCCCGCAGCCGGGCCGGCGGCAGTTGCTCGGCCGGTGCCACGTCCAGGCCGAAGACAACCAGGTACGCCGGCTCGCCGGCGTCCGCCACGGCGACCAGCCCGGCGAGGTCCACCAGGTCAACCTGGTGGGACTCGGCCAACTCCGCGACAAGATCGTCGGCCAGGTGCCCAGCCTCGGCGTCCGGTACGGCGACGACGAAGCGCGCCGTACCCGCCGGATGGTGGGCCGCCGTGCTGTGTGCGGCCGTCGCCAGCAGGCGACACGCGGCAGGCCGTGGACCGAGTACCGCGAGGTTACGCCCCGCACCCGGTCCGAACGGCACCGCCACGGTGCTGCGTGCGACGTCCACCGCCCGCCCGAGCAACGCGGCCGGAGCCGTCGACTGCCCCGCGACGGCTGCCCGGTAACGGGGATCGTTGCCCAGCAGGGGGCGCGCGTACCCGGCGAAGACGACGGGCGGCGCCGCGCTCGGCGGGCGGGCCGCCCAGAGGCGGTGGCGCAGCCCGGCCACCGTCTCCAGCTCGTCTGCCGGGTCGGGGAATCGGACCATCCGCTCATGACCTCGGATCGCTCCGCGGGGACCGCCCAGACCGCCCGCGGTGTTCACCACCGCGCTGCCCACCGGCAGACCGGCTGCGGCGTCGTTGGTGGGTGCCAGCACCGCCCCGCCGCCAGGCAGCGCCACCCGCACCGGAAACTGGCCCAGCAGGGCGTCCCGCTGCCCGCCGTCCGGGCGGGTGGCCAGGCCCAGGTCACCCTCGCCGGCCAGCACCAGATGGACACCGTACGCCCGCCCGGTCCTGGCCAGCGCGTCCAACCGGGCAGCCACCTCGGCGGACAGCCGGTCCCGTTCGGCGAAGAGGACCGGCAGGTTCTCCAGCACACAGACGACCCGGGGGAGCGGGCGATGTTTCCGCAACTCGGCGAAACGCTGCCCACCCGCGCGGGCGGACGCCTCCGCGCGCCGGTGCACCTCGGCCGTCAACTGGTCCACCAGATCCAGTACGTACTCCCGGTCGGCGGCCATCGCGGCCGCCCGGACCTGCGGGACCCAGGACCGGTCCCGCTCCGTCTGCAGGAACTCCGCAAAGGACTCACCGTCACCGAGGTCCACCAGGTACAGCGACAGCTCGTCCGGGCCGTACCGCGCGACGAGCCCGAGCAACGCCGTGGTCAGGAAGGTGGACCGGCAGCCGCGCGACCGGCCGCTCACCAGCCAGTGCGGGGTCAGTTCGGTGAAGCCGAGCGAAACCGGCCGCCCACCCGCATCACCGACGGTGCTGCTGAGCCCCTCCGTCGCGGTCGCCTGCCACAGCTCGTCCGGAGGCGGCAGCAGGTGCGACAGGGAGAGCCGGCTGCCGGCCTCGATCTGGGCGGCGATCCGGCGGCACACACCGTCGACCAACTCGGCCGGCGGATCCGGGTCGACGAAGACCGGAGAGTTCAGCCCTCCGTCGGTGCCGGCACCGGCGAACGTCGCGCCCGGCGGATCACCCAGCAACGCGTAGGCCGTCCGCATCGCCAGCGGCGTAGCCCTGGGCAGTGCGACCCGACCGGCCGGCGGCCACCCCGCCACCACCAGGTGCAACCCGGCCGCCGGACCCTGCTCGGCGAGCGCCTCGACCCGCGCCAGGTCGCTCGGCCGGTGCGGCTCAGGCAGCGCGGCCAGCACCAGCAGCAGCGAACGGTCGTGCCGGCGCGGACCGGAGGCGTCCGGCGCCACCCACCGCTCCGCCTCCGCCAGCACGGCCTGCAGTCCCTCGGCGTCGGTGGCCGGCGGGGCCAACACCCCGGCGTCACCGAGCGCCGCGAACGGTGCCAGCACGCCACCCGTCGCGTCCACCGCCCGTACCAGCAGCGCCCCGGCCGGTGTCGCCGCCAGCATCCGCAGCAGTACGGCCCGCAGCAGCCCGGCGACCCGTGCATCGTGCGCATCGGCGTCCACCACGAGGTGACCGCTGCCGAAGATCGGCACCAGAGCCGGGAAGCGTGCGTCGTCCAGCGGGGCGGCGGTGCCCACCCGGACGAACGGAGGTGGCCCCTCTCCGGCGGGATGTGCCGGCTCGACCGCGTCCAGCGTGGACCCGGCCCAACCAGGGGCGAGGACGGTGGCCGCCTCGCGCAGCCGCTCGGCCAGCGCGTACTGGCGGCGCTGATCGGCCGGGACCGGACGGGTCTCGTCGAGAACATTCGTCGCCGCCGTGACCGTCGCGGCGGCCCGGCGGTGCAGCGCGGCGGCGCGGAGCGTCCGTGCCTTCGGACCGCCCACCGTGTCCACCCCCTCCGCCCGAGGTCGGCACCCACTCGCCGGGCAGAAACGACGGTATCCCAGCGAGGGCTCCACCTCCGGGATGCGCAACGGCGCTGCGCCGGTGTTGTCATGGATCTCACCCATCGGCAGGGTTCGGTCACGATCTGCCAAATCTGGGGCATTGGGTCCTGGGCCGCCAGCCGATAGCCTCAGGGGGTGGAATCAGTGCCGCCCCCCGCCGGTTCCCAGGTCTCCCGCGTACCGGCGCAGAGGACACCGCCGGAGGAACTGGCACCGCCCGCGGTCGCGCCGGCCCCGCGCCGGCCCCGGCGACGCCTGCGTACGGTACTGACCGTGATCGCTGGGGTGGTTGCCGCACTGTGCCTGACCGGAGGGGTGGTCGGCTATTTCGTCTACGACCGCGCCACCACCCCCGACCGCAGCGCCCCAGACGTGGTGGTGGACAACTACCTTCGTGCGTTTCTGGTCGATCGCAATGACGTACGCGCGTCGCTCTTTACCTGCGAGGGCAGCACCGATCTGGATCAGCTTCATCGGCTTAGGGATGACCTAGCGGCCCGGGAGGTGCGATTCGGGACGACAATGTCGACGGTCTGGGGCATGCTCCAAGTGGATCGGGATGAAGATGAGGCCGAGGTGCGGGTCGACCTGACCTTCGCGGCACAGGTGGACGGTATCCGACAGAGTGATCGGCAGTCGTGGACGTTCACCACGCGGTTGGACGAGGACTGGCGGGTCTGCTCAGCTATACCCAGCTAGCCTCACTCCACCCAGAGCATGTGGACCGGAACCTCCAGTGTGGTCGGTGACTGGCCGCGCCAGGCCCAGCGGTACCACTCCATCTCCGGTGTCACCCGTACGCAGATGTCGCCCTCGGCGCCCGAGTACGTCTCGGTGACGGCGCGCAGATCGCGGTGCTCGACCGAACCGACCATGTGCACGACCCGTCGTCCGGTGACCGAGTCCGCCTCGAAGACCGGCGTAGGTGCCCGGCGGGTCGGTGCGTCCAGCGAGACGAGACGCAGGCCGCCGTCCGTCGCCGGCGTCGTCGCTCGGCCGACCGTCTCGACCCAGACCCGTTCGACCGGCACCAGTGGGGCGAACACCTCGACCTGGTCCGCCTCTGCGCGGTACCACTCGTGTTCCGGGATGACCGGGACGTAGGTGCGGCTGTTCTGCACTACCCGTTCGTCGGCCCGCAGGTCGGCACGCCAACCCAGGCCGGGCAACCCGACCAGCACCCGTCGTCCGCGCAGTTCCACGCTCTCGGCGGCGGGGACGACCTCGATCGGGCCGGGCGGCTGGGGGGCCCAGTCGGGCTGGTCGGCGAACGGGTCCGGAAGTGGTTCGGTCATGACGGCTCGTGGTTCACCCGGCGCCCTTCAACGGTGCACCCTTCGACCGCATGAACGGCACCGGGTCGATGGCGCCCCGACTGCTGCGGTCGCCCTCGACGTGCACCTCGAAGTGCAGGTGCGGCCCGGAGGAGTTGCCGCTGCTGCCCACCTCGCCGATCACCTCACCAGCCTGCACCGTGTCGCCCGCGGCGACCCGGGGACGACTCACCAGATGACAGTAGCGGGTGATGAAGCCCTGAGCGTGCAGCACGTCGACGAACCAACCACAGCCTCCCTTGCCGGGCCAGCCGTCCACATCACAGCTGAGTCGCCCTCTCCGGTCGGGGTCACATCGGGAGACCAGTACCCGGCCGGTCGCCGCGACTCTAATCAGGGTGCCCTTCGGCGCGGCGATGTCCACACCGTTGTGTCCGGGCCGACTGGCGGTCCGGAATCCGGAGCCGACCCCGCCCGGAATCGGCGCGGTCCAGCCGGAGGCGGCGATCTCGCCGCCCGCGGCGGCATCACACTCCTCGCGTCCGGCGATCAGCGCGGTGCGTGCCGCACCCCCGGCCAACGCGTCCACGATGCGGGCGGCGAGTTCCTCGTGCTTGGCGTACGCGTCCGGAAAGGCGCTGATCTGAACCCGCTGGGCGGCCACGGTCAGCGGCAGCTTCTGCCAGTCGGCCACGTCGACCAGCTTCTCGTAGAACTTGCGGGACGCGTACTCGGGGTTCATCCGCTGGGCGACCGTGCCCCACGAGGGCCGTTGCTGGAAGAGACCGACGGAGTCGTGATCGGCCCCGATTCCCTCGTTCGGAATGTCCCGCGACTCGCCGACCGTGCTGTTGGCCAGGTTGAGCAGGCGCGACTCCTGCATGGCGGTCGCCACCGCGATGACCCAGCCCCGCGGCGGCACCTTCATCTCCTGGCCGACCTTGATGATCACGGCGGCGTTCCGCAGCTGGCGTTCCCCGTACTCGGCGAAGCGTGGCATCTTGCCGCTGACGTCCACCTCGAAGTCGCCGGTGCAGTCCATGCTGGCCGGGGCAAGCTGCTCGGCGGCGTCGCCCCCCAGTTCGGTGAGGAAGAAGGCACCAGCGCCCCCGGTGCAGCAGAGCAGGGTAAGCGCCGCGGTGAGTGCGGTGGCGAGAGCCCCGATCCGGGCCGGCCGACGGGGACGATTCTGGTCACTCATCCCTGCTCCAGTCCACCGCGTCCACCAACCATCGCCCGTCGGGCGCCAGCAGTTCGAGCCGGAGTTGGCCGTTGTCGAGCGGGATCGTCGCCTCCACGAAGGTATCGCCGCGTGGGCGGAGGGTCACATCACCCGTGACCGCGCCGGCGGGCACATCGGTCGGGTCGACGCCGGAGAGCTTCTCGGTGAGGCCGGCGGTCGAGAGCGGACGCAGCGCGTCGTTCCAGTCCTCCGTGGTTTGGCCCGGGCGGCCTATCCAGGCCGCGGCGAAGCGTTCGGCGACCAGTTCCGGTGCCGACTGGCCGGGCCGGGTGACCGGGGACGGTGCCGTGGTGGTGGAGATCGCGCCGTCGTCCCCGGTGGTCGGGTGCACCGTGGTGATCGGGTCGGCTGGTCGATTGCTTAGCCCGGTCGACGGGTCGGTCGGGCCGGCCACCAACCTGGCCGCCCCGACCACCCCGAGCACCAGCACGGCGATGCCGAGTGCGACACCTAGCCGGGACCGCAGCAACCGCAGGAACAGGAACTCGATCGCCCGCCGCACGACGGTCACCGGGCCTCGGAGCGGACCCGCGGTGTCGGCTTCTCGGGAGCCCGTTCGGCCGATCCGGGACGGTAGATGGCGTAGGAGGGGTTCTCATCCGGCACGTCCGGCTCGGTCCAGGAGGCCGGCTGTCGGCGACGGGGCCGGGGCGCGACGGCCCCCTTGGCGGGCCGCTCCCGGCTCTGGTCGTCGGCACCGCCGGCTTCGCGGCCGTCCGCCCGCTTCGCGGCCGCGGGTGCGCCGCTGGGGACCGGGTCCGGACGAGCCTCCGGACGCACCTTCGGCTGCTCCGGTGCGATCGCCCGACGCCGTCCCATGGTGGGCTCGGCAGTGCCACCGGGCTCGGCGACGTCGAGCCGGGCCGCGGTGCGCATGTCCCGGAAGAACCGGCGGTGCCAGGAGCCTGCCGAACTGACCGCCTCGCTGTTGTCCTTGCCGCCGAGCTGGGTGATCCGGCGATAGGGGCGCAACAGCAGCCAGCCAACCACCCCGCAGAGCCAGACCAGCACCACCTGAAGCCAGCCGGGGAGGGTGGCCGTGCTCATGATGAGGTCGACCGCGAAGAGGTAGATGGCCGCACCGGTACCGAAGATCGCGATGTTGAACAGCGCCGCCACCACCGCGTTGCCCAGCCGCCGCAGCCCGGCGCTGGCCGGCCGGAGCAGGCCGATGGTGCCCAGGATGGGTGCCGCGATCACCGCCCACCGGAAGATCAGGAAGCCGAGCAGCACCAGCACCGACGCGGTGAGGTCGAACATCGCGAAGAGCAGGGCGGCGAGCACCGCGATGAACCCGGCACCCACCCGGTCCATGTCCCGGACACCCTTGAGGTACTCGTAGGCCTCCGGATCCTCCTGCTTGATCTGCTGCGCCACCGTCATCCACTGCTGATTCTTGGCGCTGATGGTGGCCTCGCGCGTCTGTGGATTAGCCCGGATCTTCTCCGTCTCCTCCCAGGACAGCGACTTGGCGTCGTAGAGCGCCGCGCCGTACTTCTTGGCGGTCTCGCTGTCAGCCGAGCCGAGCACGCCACGCAGCCAGTTCCGGTAGAGCATCGCCTCGGCGGCCGTGTCGCTGGCCCGGACCGCCGGTGGACGCTTGTCCGTGCAGGCGTCCGGATTGGGCATCGCGCACCGGTCCGGCGGTACGTCCTTGGCGGCCGGGCCCACCGCGTCGTGCACGACGCCGAGCGTGGAGACGAGGGCGCCGTCGGCGAGGTTCGCGGACTTGACCGGCCAGGCGGCCAGAGCGGTGACCGCCACCATCACCACCAACGCCCACCCCGCCGTGGTCATCGCGCTGCTCATGTCGGACTGGCGGGAGCGCCAGAGCAGGTAGAGCCCGACCACGCAGAGGGTGACGATGCCGAAGACGCTGAACACCTTCTGGTAGATCGCCTTGGTGGCCTGGTCCACAAGTGGATCCGCCCAGCCCCACATGGTGCCCGGCTCCCAGGCGCGTTCACGCAGCGCGTTCGAGGCGCCGATGATCGCCGTCGCCATCATGAACTCGCCGTTGGCGATGGTGTTCGTGAACTTGTAGTCCGGATGCAGTAGTCCGGTCGCGCAGCCGGATTCGATGTCGTAGGTGCTGTAGCTGTAGCCGGCGTAGCCGTAGTCGGTGTAGTAACCCTTCGGGCCGGGGAGCTTGGAGGCCTCGGGTCGGGAAGCGAACCATCCGGCGATCCCGGAGTCCGGTGCGCTCGGCGTTGGTGGTTGACGGCAGTTTGCCTGATCCGAAACCACCTGATCGAGTTTGCCGACGCAGGCGCGGAAGTCGACCTGCCACTCCTCGGTCGTGCAGAGTTCGGCCGCAGCGGCCTGGTACGCCGCCGGGGCCGCGTACGCCGGTGTGGCCGTGAGCCCGGGCCAACTGATCGTGGCTGCGGCGAGGACGCCGAGTGCCAGGAGGAGCGCCGTGATCCGTGCCCGGGCCCTCGCCATGTCACGCCTCCAGGTCAGGCAGCACGGTCGGCAGCACCCCTGCGGCGGCGGCGATGGCGGCGGGGGTGGTGTCGAGGTGATCCAGCAGTCCATCCACGTAGGAGACGTCGACCCGGACCTTCTGGACCCGGCCGTCGACGTCGCGCATCACGAACTCCCGGAAACCGAGCCGGTTGGCGGAGGTCGCATCGGCGGTGGAGAGCGAGGCGAGGGTGGCCTCGTAGCCGTCGTCGACCGGTACGCGCAGTAGCCGCAGCGCCTCGGAGGCGATCTCGGCGTCCTCGGCGATCCGACCGACGAACACGGTGGAGACGAGGTTCTGTACGTCGAGACCGAGGATGTCCCGTGGGTTCTGCGAGGCGACCAGCGCGGCGAGGTTCCACTTGCGGGAGTCGCGGGCGAGTCGGACGAGGAAGGATCGGCCGGAACGCCACCCCTCCATGAAGTGCGCCTCGTCCAGGCCGACCAGCTTCCGCGAAGCCATCGAGCCGCCGTAGCAGCGGCGGACCGCGAGCCGATGTGCGGTGTGCAGCATCGGCAGGGCGAGCGCCTCCTCGGCCGACCAGTATTCGCGTTCGATCTTGAGGTCGGGCAGTCGCAGACCGGCCATGGTGATCACGGTGAGCGCGGCATCCGGCCCGAGCAGCCCCTCCGGCGGGCGACCGAAGAAGAGCATCGCCAGCGGCATCTCGGCGGTGTCCAGCAGCAGGTTGGCCAGTTCCCGGCCGGCGTCGTCGTCCAACTGGCCGAGACAGGTGACCACATCGTCAAGCGTGGAGGTTTCCTCGGCGGGCACCTGACGTACGGCGTGCCGGAACAGGGTGGCGGTCGATGCCTCCCTGGCCACCTGCGGCGGCACCAGCATCATGCAGATGTCCTGTACCAGCATCCGGCGCTCGGCCCGCGCGTTGGAGACCGCGATTTCGAACTCCCGGTCGCCGGCGGCTCCGGTGCCGAACTCGCTGCGCAACGGTGTCGGGATCAGCGAGTACGGTGCCAGCGTGCCGTGTTCGGAGCCGGTCAGGTTCAGCACTCGCGAGTAGGGCCGAAGCTCCGGCATCGCACAGAGCCGGGCCAGCGGGCCGGAGGGGTCGAGCAGGGTCACCTGCACGCCGCGGCGGGCGGCCAGATAGCCCAACGCGCCGAGCAGCGTGGACTTGCCGCCGCCCGGCTCGGCCACGAAGACCGCCAGGCCGGAGCGCTCACGCACCTCCATGGGGAAGTGCAGGTCGAGGAAGACCGGACGGCGGCAGGTGCCGGCAGTACGCCCGATCAGGTCGCCACGTCGGTCACCCACCGTGGAGGCGGCCTGAGGCAGTGCCGCCGCGAGCAGGTTGACGGGCATCCTGCGTACGTAACCGGTGTTGGCGATCGGCTCACCGGGGATGAACTCGC
The DNA here is from genome assembly GCF_042898635.1 of Micromonospora sp. NPDC000442. Taxonomy (NCBI): domain Bacteria; kingdom Bacillati; phylum Actinomycetota; class Actinomycetes; order Micromonosporales; family Micromonosporaceae; genus Micromonospora; species Micromonospora sp. NPDC000442. Next base: position 130,405 of record NZ_JBIAYZ010000004.1, read on the forward strand.
GGGCCAGCCAGTCCTGGTTCTTCGGGTGCTGCAGGGAGATGCGCAGCTCGCGGGAGTAGAGCTGGATGAGTCGCCGGGCCCGTTCCAGACACTCCTCCCGAGTACGGCCGCCAACCGCGATCCGGTGCCAGCCGTGGGCGCGGGCCGAGTCGACCGGCAGTCCGGTGGTCATCTCGTCGCCGATGACCAGGGCCCGTTTGGCGAGTCGCTCCAGCTCGGGCGGGGCGTCGATGCCGTGCTCGGCGTAGTCCAACTGCTGTGACCGGATCATCCGGAGCCGGTGTTCCAGGTTGCGGAAGGAGTCGCCGGAACCGAGGATGTCGACCCTGGTGGAGAGTTCCATCGGCCAGGGCAGCCGCTCGTGGAAGTGCAGCCAGGGTTCGTGTCGTTCGGGGATCTCGAGCGGCTCCATCCGGCCCACGGCGAGCACCGCCACGTGTCGTTCCTCGCCGGTCATCCGGTGCACCAGCTTCACGGTGGACCCGTACGGCGTGCGGTAGCGCTCGACCTGCTCGGTGAGGGCGAGCAGGTCGCCGCGTTCCCAACGCCCGTCGGTGATGGGCGAGAGCGTGCCGGGGGGCGCCATGCAGAGCGCCACCGACCGGTAGAGCAGCCACTCCAGCTCGTGCGCCGTGACCCGCCGCCCGCGCATGCCGAAGGCGCCGAGCACCTCGTCGAACTGTTCGACGGTGCGGCCGAGCTTGCGCCGCTCGCCATCGGCGACGCCGCGGCCGAAGGTGCGCAGCAGCCGCTCGGTGAGCGAGTCACCGAGGGAACGGCGGGCGAAGGTGACGCCGAGGTACGTCTGACCCTCGGCGTGGTTCACCGAGAGCAGGTGTCGTTGCGCGGCGACCAGGTGCTCGGCCCAGCCGGGTGTGCCGGGGACGTCGGGCAGCGGTGCGGCGGTGTTGGCGTCGATGGTGCGGGCCCACTCGTCGGCCGGGAAGGGCCGGGTGGTCCGGCGCAGGTGCAGCCGGAAGCCGGCCAGGCCGGCGTACTGCTCGGAGATGGCCGCGAGCAACGCCTCGCGTTCCGCGTCGGGGCGGAAGGCCCAGCGCACCTCGGGCAGCCAGTACCAGGCGGTGACCGTGTTGGGGGTGAAGGTCAGGTGACCGGCGATCTCGGTGATGGCCAGCTCGACCGCCGGATCCCGATCGCCGAACTTGATTTTCGGTGGCCGGACGCGGACCGGCTTGACCGGCCGGTCCCGGTGGTCGACGGACCGCTGCCGGGGGGCCGGGCGGTTGGCCGGGGGCGTCACCCGGCGTGGCGTCCGGGTCTCGGCGTCGGCGGATGCCGGGTCGTCACGGACGCGGCGGTCCTCGCGGACCGAACGGTCGTCACCGGCGGGACGATCGTCGGCGGGTGGTCGGGCGCTCGGCAACCGGTCTCCGGAGGCTGGCACCACCCGGGAGGGGGCCGGCGGCGGGCTCGTGGCTGCCACCGCGTCGTCGACCACGTGGACGGGCGGCGCGGCCGGCGTGGGGTCGGGCGGTCGCGGGGGTGCCGGTGGCGGAGCCGCCCGATGGGCTGCCGGTGTGGGCCCGACGGCGGGTGGTGGCGTCGGGTGCGGCTGCTGCGGCAGGGTCCGCGCGGGGAGCCCGTTGCCACGCTGGGCGGAACCGGGCCGGGGGTACGCGCCACCGAACAGATCGAGGAACGGAGAGTCGATGTCTGCGCCGTCCCGGCTGGCCGGGGCCGGGTCGGCCGCAACCGCCCGGCGCTGCGGCGGGCGAGGCGCCTGGAACACACCGACGCTGCCGTGACCAGGGGTGGTGGCGAGCGCCGGATCCAGCGTGGCCTCGTCCCGCTCGTCTGATTCAGGGTAGTCGAATGATCGCGCACGGTTACCGTGTGGTGCGGCCGAGCGTCCGGCCGGGGATCCCGGCGTGGCGGAGCGGCTCATGCGATCGCCCTGCCCGTGTCCTCGTTCGGCCCGTACGGCGTGCAGCCGGTCATGCCAGTTCCTCCCGGATCCTGATCCTGCTGCCGACCAGGCGCGGATCGCGCTGCTCGGCGGCCGGCTCCCGGGTGCGTCGCCAGTCGGTCAGCGCGGTACGGATCACCATGCGCGCCGGACGGTCCGGGTCGACGTACCGGAAGACGAACGAGGTGGTCACGATGGCGAGGGCGATCTCCCAGGCGGGGAAGAGCTCGACCCGCAGCGTGAACAGCCAGTGGATGAACATGTAGAGGGGAACGAGCAGCATGAACAGTCCGTACTGGGCGTACGGCAGGTGGACCGGAAGGGTGTAGCCGGGCGGGCCGAGATAGACCAGGCGGGCCCGGTAGATGTCGTCGTCGGTGCGCAGCCGCATCTCGTGCCCGCGCCTATTCGAAGATCAGGTTGATCAGGAAGTCACCGATGAAGAAGAGGGTGGCGGCTCCGGCGATGAAGGCCAACCCGACGATCGCGATGGCCGAGCTGGTCAGCACCTTGGAGATCTCGCCCCGGCTGGCGCGGCCGATGAAGATGACGCCCAGCACGGCCAGCAGGATCGGAGCGATCTTGCTGGCGAAGAAGGTGACGACGCCTTCGGTGTCGATCCCCTTCGGTTCCTCGGCGGCGAACGGAATCGACGACGCCAGGGTGGAGAGCAGGTGGACGGCGTTGGTGGACGCCGTTTCCATCAGCTCGATGGCGATCACTGAAACCTCCCCAAGTCGCGGCCGGCGGCGCCGCGGTGGTGCAGTAGGCAAGCCTGGCGGGATCGGTGCTCCTGTGCGCAGCGCTCGAGACCCTGCGTACGACAACCGCCACGAAGGGTGGCGATTTTTGGGCAGGTTGTCCCGTTTCGGCCCTCCCTCCAACCGTCGCCATCTCGATGCTGGGCAATTTCACAGCGTACGGGCCGCCCCCCTTTGCGACAAGCCGCGAAGATACTGCCCGAACCGTCCCGGACGACCGATCGTACACCTGTTCCAATTGCCATGTCAGGGCTGTCGACGGGGTGGTCTGCGACGGGCGATGGGACCGGTACCGTCCTACTCGTGACCGATCTGGTGCGGGCCCCGGCCCCGGTGGTGATGGGCGTTCTGAACGTCACGCCCGACTCCTTCTCCGACGGCGGACGCTACGCCGACGTCGACGCCGCTGTCGCACATGGCGTCCGGCTGCGAGCCGAGGGAGCGGGGTTGGTGGATGTCGGTGGTGAGTCGACCCGACCCGGTGCCGACCGGGTCGACGCGGAGACCGAGGCCGCCCGCGTGGTACCGGTCATCCGGGAACTCGCCTCGGCCGGTGTCCCGGTCAGCATCGACACCACCCGCGCCCGGGTGGCCGTGGCAGCGCTGCATGCTGGCGCGGTCGTGGTCAACGACGTCTCGGGCGGGCTCGCCGACCCCGACATGGCCCGGGTGATAAGCGACGCCGGCTGCCCCTGGGTGCTCATGCACTGGCGCGGCCACTCCCGCCGGATGAGCGAGTTGGCCAGCTACGGCGACGTGGTCGCCGACGTCCGGGCCGAACTCGGCCAGCGGGTGGACGCGGCGCTGGCCGCCGGGGTCGACCCGGATCGCATCATCGTCGATCCGGGCCTCGGCTTCGCCAAGAACGCCGCCCACAACTGGCAGCTCAGCGCCCGGCTGCCCGAACTGGTCGAACTCGGCTACCCGCTGCTGTTCGGCGCGAGCCGCAAGTCGTACCTGGGCCAACTGCTGGCCGGCCCTGACGGCGTGCCTCGACCCACCGGCGGGCGGGAGACGGCCACCGTCGCCACCAGCCTGCTCGCGGTCGCCGCCGGCGCCTGGGGGGTACGCGTGCACGACGTACGCGCCACCGTCGACGCCCTCGCCGTCTGGCAGGCCACCGGCCGTCCCCACCTGGCCGCCGACACCATCCCCGGCGGCGGGCCGACCGCTGGTGGGGCCGTGTGGTCAGCCGCCGCCGAGGGGTCCGCGGTCGACGGGCGGGGGCGACGATGACCGGTCGGATCGAGCTGACCGGCCTGCGGGCGCACGGCCGGCACGGGGTGTACGACTTCGAACGCGCCAACGGTCAGGAGTTCGTCGTCGACGCGGTGCTCGAACTCGATCTGGGCCCGGCCGCCCGGTCCGACGACGTGCGCGACACCGTGCACTACGGCGAACTGGCCGAGCGGCTGGTCGAGGTGATCACCGGCGAGCCGGTCAATCTGATCGAGACCCTCGCCGATCGGCTGATCGAGGTCTGCCTGGCGGATCCGCGGGTGTCCGGCGTGACAGTCACGGTGCACAAGCCCGAGGCCCCGGTTCCGCACGCCTTCACCGACGTGGCCGTGACGATGCGCCGGACGCGTGCCCGATGACCCGCGCCGTGCTCTCCCTGGGCAGCAACCTCGGTGACCGGCTCGGTCACCTGCGCACCGCCCTGACCGTCCTCGGTGACAGTGTTCTGGTGGTCTCCGGGATCTACGAGACCCCGCCGTGGGGTGACACCGAGCAGCCGGCGTACCTGAACGCCGTGCTGCTGGCCGCGGACGCGAGCGCCGGACCGTACGACTGGTTGGCGCGGGCGCGGGCGGCGGAGGCCGCCGCCGGCCGGGTCCGGGACCCGGGGCGGCGCTTCGGTCCCCGTACGCTCGACGTCGACGTCGTCGCGGTGTGGACCGACGACGACCGCCCGGTGTTCAACGACGACCCCGAACTGACTCTGCCGCATCCCCGGGCACATCTGCGGGCCTTCGTGCTGCGACCGTGGATCGATATCCAGCCCTACGGCCAACTGCCCGGACATGGTCCGCTGACCGACCTGCTCACCACCGGCCCGCTCGCCGTCGAGGTACCGGAACTGAGCCCCCGACCCGATCTGACGTTAGAGTCGACGGCATGAGCGAGCGCACCGAGCGGATCATCAGGCTCAGCGCGACGGTGTCTCCTGGCGGTGCGACGTGCAGCGGGGCGCCGGCATGAGCGTTTCCCCGCCGCCCGACGGGTCGCGGATGGGACCCACCCGCATCTCGACCCTGGTGGTGGCCGCCCTCGCCGCCGCTGCGGTGACCTGGCTGTTGATCAGCGGCATCTACTACGAGCGGTTGCCGCCGCTGCCCTGGCTGCCGGTGGTGACGCTGGCCGGACTGGCCGTGCTGGAGGCGTACGCCGCGATCAACACCCGGAGTCGGATCGACCGTCGACCGGGCCGTGACCCGGTCAATCCGTTGATGGTGGCTCGGTTCGTCGTGCTGGCCAAGGCGTCCGCGCTGGTCGGTGCCATCTTCGCCGGAGGGTACGCGGGGCTGACGGGTTGGTTGTTCGTACAGCCGACGCGGGCGGCAGCCGATGACCGCCCGGCTGCCATCGCCGGCCTGCTGGCCTCGACCGCCCTGGTGGCCGCCGCGCTCTGGCTGGAGCGGGCCTGCCGCGTTCCGGAGCGGCCCGACGACGAGCACGAGCCGGACGACTGGGAAAGCGACCCGGGCCACCGTTAGGTCCTGCCGCACGAGGCTCGCCCGGTCGGGCCCGGTCTTGTCAACGCGGTCTGGGCCGCCCACACCCGCCCAGGCAGGGGGTTACGCCCGCTCCCGCGCGCGGGTACGGTGCCTGCGACCGAAAGGCAACGCCCCGCCGCCGGTCCGCCCGTGCGTCGGTGGAGTCCGGGCGGCCGCTGGGAGGCAGGAATATGGGGTACGACGAACCGGGCCGTGATGGACCGCCGGAGCCCACCTCGGCCGGTCCCGCGACCGGGGCGGAGGCCGTCGTCGACGAACCCGACGCCGAGCCGGGCCGGGACCGTTTCGGCGTCTACATCGTCTGGGAGACGCTCCTGCTGTTCGGCTTCGGCGCACTGGTCTACCTGGTGTGGCGGGAGGATCCGGCCGTGCTGCGGGGAAGCGGGCTGCGGGAGCTCATCGTCGACGTGGTCGGTCTGGGTCTGCTGGCACTGGCCGTCGGGTTGACGCTGCGTACCGCCGCGGTCAACCTCGCAGTCGGGCCGGTGGCCGTCGCGGCCGGGCTGCACTTCGCCGAACAGAGCGACCGCGGGTTGCTCGGCACCGTCGGCACGGCCACCGCGGTGGCTGCGATCGGTGGACTGTTGCTCGGGCTGGTGGTCGTGCTGCTGCACGTGCCCGGTTGGGCGGCGAGCCTCGGTGGTGCGGCCGCCGTCGTCGTCTACATCGAGCAACGCTCCGCGCCTGTACTGGTGCAGGGGGATTACGACCCGCGGGGGACCGCCGGACAACTCTTCGTGGGCTTCGCCGCGATCGCGGTGTTCGGTGGCCTCTTCGGAGCGGTGAGCCCGATCCGTCGGCTGGTCGGCCGGTTCCGTCCGGCCGCCGACCCGGCCCGGCGGCGGGGAGCGGCGGCGGCCCTCGTGGCCACCGCTGGGTACGTCTGCTCCACCGTGCTCGCGACCCTCGCCGGAGTGCTGATCGCCTCGACGGACGGTGCGGTGTCACCGGCGGCGGGGTTGGACTGGACGGTGCTGGCGGTGGGCGCGACGCTGCTCGCCGGCACCAGCGCGTTCGGGCTGCGTGGCGGCGTCTTCGGCACGCTGCTGACAGCCGGCGCGATCGGGCTGTTCCTGGCGTACGCGCGGGCGCGCGGTTGGACGGTCAGCTACTGGGCGGTCGGTGGTGCGGCGCTGGCCATCGGACTCATCGTCACGCGCCTGGTCGAGACGTACGGACGTCCACTGCCGGTGCTCGGGGCACTGCCCCCGCCGCCCGCCGAGCCGGCCACCGGCGGAGGGTGGAGTGTGACGCAGCCGCAACCGGTCGGTGACTGGCCGCCCGTGCTGCCGGCCCAACCCACCGCCGGCAGCACCGACCCGTGGGGGGCTCGGCGCTGGGAGACCGACCCGCGAACCTGGGAGGCCGACGACCGGTGACGGGTCGGCAGCTCGTCGGCGCGCCGAGCGTGATCTCGACGGTTAGGCTCGGCACATGACCGACACATCATCGATCTCCGGCGACCGGTCGTTCGAGGAGTTGGACGTCCTCTCCACCGAGGAGCTGCGCGAACGGGCGTTCACCCTTGCTCGGGAGCGCCGCGACGTACGGTTCTTCTGGTCGGTGCTGCGGCACCTGCCGAATGCGGACGAGGCCGCCGCGCTGGACGGCGCGCCCAACTCGGTGGGTCCGACGGTCGACGAGGCGGTGGCCCTCTGGCGCGAGATGACTGGGCACGGCTACGAGGAGTCGGCGCCGCTGCTGCGCGCCGCGTTCATCGACTACCTGATGAAGCACTAGGCATCATCAAACACGCGTACCACCATAAATGACGCCTCGCGTTTGCCTGCGTCGATCCGCTGGGAATTAGCGGGGCCATGGCTCTCACCAATCGATACAAGTCCGCACCGGGCGCTGGCACGCTCGCCGCGCTCATCCTGGTCCTGGTCTTCGGTAGCCCCTGGTACGTCGACTGGGCCAGGGACAACACCGATCCGGACAGTGCCGGCGGCTGGTTCCTCAGACTGCTCGCCTGGCCGGCCTGGCGATTCGACTCCTCCGACTCGATCCAGGAGATCTTCGCCGACGACCTGCGGGCGATCCTCGTGGTCGTCCTCACCTTCCTGTTCCTCTACCTGCTGCCGGGATCCCAGCTCGCCCGTGCCCGGGGCACGATCAGCCAGTTCTTCGCCGGCTGGGCGGCGTTCGTCTTCGCCGGGGCCTTCGCGGCCCTGTTCACCACGCTGATCCGGACCAATCCGTCGCTGCTGGGCGCCTTTCAGGCGGCGGGGGACGGTGCGGAGTACGGCCTCTTCGTCGGCTGGATCATCGGCATCGCCACCCTGGGTGGCTACCGGGGCCGGCGCTGACGGTACGGCCGGGTCCGTCGTGCCGACGGACCCGGCCTACTCCGGTGCCGCCCGTCCGGCCGCACTCCGCCCACCGGTCAGCCGGGCGACGCTCTCGTGGCGCTCAGCCGGCCGACTCCGCCAGCGTCAGGACGCGTTCCCGGCTGAGCGTCCCGACCGGCTGTCCGTCCTCGGTGACCACGGCCTGGCCACCGGCGGAGGTGAGCAGCACGGCCAGTGCGTCGTACGCCGACCCGCCCAGCGGCACCGATGGCAGGCCCGCACCGCCGTCGACCGGCAGCGGATCGAGCACCTCCCGGGTCACTGGGGTGACGGCAAGCCGGCGGATGCCCCGGTCGGCTCCGACGAACTCGCGGACGAACCCGGTGGCGGGAGCGCCGAGCAGCGTCGCCGGGGTGTCGTACTGCTCCAACCGGCCGCCCTCGGAAAGCACCGCGATCCGGTCACCGAGCCGAACGGCCTCGTCCAGGTCGTGGGTGACCAGGACGATGGTCTTGCGTACCTCTGCCTGCAACCGCAGGAACTCCTCCTGAAGCCGGGTACGCACGATCGGGTCGACGGCGGAGAAGGGCTCGTCCATCAGCAGCACCACCGGGTCGGCGGCGAGTGCCCGGGCCACCCCGACCCGCTGCCGCTGGCCGCCGGAGAGTTCGTGGGGGTAGCGCCGGCCGAACTGCGCCGGGTCGAGACCGACCAGTTCCAGTAGTTCCTCGACCCGACGCTTGACGGGACCGCTGGCCCAGCCGAGCAGCCGGGGCACGGTGGCGACGTTTGCGGCCACCGTCTGGTGCGGGAAGAGCCCGACGTTCTGGATGACGTAGCCGATCTGGCGGCGCAGTTTCACCGGGTCGACCCGGGTGACGTCGGAGTCGCCGAGCAGTATCCGGCCAGCGGTCGGTTCGATCAACCGGTTGATCATCCGCAGCAGGGTGGACTTGCCGCAACCGGACGGGCCGATCAGCACGACCAGTTCGCCCTCGTCGACATGCAGGCTGAGCTCCCGGACCGCCTCGGTGCCGTCCGGGTAGCGCTTGCCGATGCCGTCGAGGGTGATCGACGCCGCACGTCGATCGCCGTCGGCACCCGGGGTAACGTCCACGTATGTCCTTCCGCCTGAGCTACCGGGCTGATCCGGGTAACCCGTGGTTCTCCTGGCAGTACGTGCGGGACAACTCCGAAACCGTGCTCAACGCCCTGCGTGAGCACACCACGCTGACCCTCCGGGCGGTGCTCATCGCCGCGTTGATCGCCGTCCCGCTGGCGGTGGTGGCGTACTGGTTCCGGCCGCTCACCGGGCCGATTCTCGCACTGACCGGGGTGCTCTACACGGTCCCCTCCCTGGCCGTGTTCGCATTCGTCGCCCCCTATCTGGGCATCGGTGTCGCGACCGTGCTGAGCGTGGTGGTGCTGTACGCGCTGCTGGTGATCGTCCGTAACACGATGGCCGGGCTCAACCAGGTGCCGGCGGAGGTCCGGGAGGCGGCCGAGGGCATGGGGTACGGCCGCTGGGGACGACTGTTGCGGATCGAGTTGCCGCTCGCCGTACCCGGCATCCTGACCGGCCTGCGGTTGGCCACGGTGTCCACGGTCGCCCTGGTCACCGTCGGTGTGGTGATCGGGCGAGGCGGGCTCGGGCAGATCATCTTCGCCGGCTTCCAGAACAACCTCTACAAGGCCCAGATCATGACCGGGACGCTGCTCTGTGTCCTGCTGGCGCTGGTACTCGACCTGCTCCTGGTGGGGGCTGGTCGGCTGCTCACCCCATGGCTGCGCGGGCGGACCGGATGAGCGCCGCGATGAACCCGGTGTCCCAGGCGGTGGTCTGGCTCAACGATCCGCTGAACTGGACGAACCCGGGCGGCATCCTGGACCGGCTCGGCGAGCACGTCAGCATGTCGGCCGCTGCGGTGCTGGTCGGCTGCCTGGTGGCCTGGCCGCTGGGTCTGTGGCTGGGGCACACCGGCCGAGGCGGCGGGCTGGTGGTGCTCGTCTCCAACCTGACCCTGGCGGTGCCCACGCTCGCCCTGCTCACCATCCTCCCGTTGACCTTCCTCGGCTTCGGCCGGCCGGCGGTGGTGGTGGCGCTGGCGGTCTTCGCCGTGCCGCCGCTGCTGGCGAACGCGTACACGGGGGTGCGCCAGGTCGATCCGCAGACCCGGGAGGCGGCCCGTGGCATGGGCATGACCGGAGCGCAGGTGCTGCGTCGGGTGGAACTGCCGCTCGCGGTGCCCTACCTCGCGGCCGGTTTCCGGACCGCCGCCGTCCAGGTGGTCGCCACGGCGGCGCTGGCGACCTTCGTCAACGGGGGTGGTCTGGGTGAGATCATCCGGTTCGGGTTCGGCTTGAGCATCGCGGTCGGTGGTGGCCAGATCCTGGCCGGCGGGCTACTGGTCGCCGGGCTCGCGGTCAGCGTCGAACTGCTCTTCGCACTTGTCGAACGGCTGGTCACCCCCCGGCCGCTGCGCCGCGCCCGGCGCGGTGCCGGGCGACGCGCGGCGGATGCCGTCGCCGGCTCCTGACCAGGAGACCCCCCACGGCTGGCGGCCACGGCACCGAACACCGAGGCCCATCGCGCCGGTCTCGCGATCGACGTCGCCCGCGGGGTGACGGGCGGGCGCGATGACACCGATGGGTGACGTTCCGGTGACGAACGCCTCCTCGGGTTGTCGGGGGGCCGCGTCAGGATGTTGGGTGGAAACGCGGGCGGCCGGAGGGCGGATCGCCCGTCGGACACGCGGCCGGCCCACCCGGGCCGCGCCGGGACACGGAAGGCGGGCTCATGCGCGCAGGTAGAAGACTGTCCATCGCGGTCGTGGGGGCGGTCGCCGCAGCGACGGTCCTGGCGGGTTGCGGCGACGCCGGTTCCTCCGGCACCGAGGCACCCCAGCAGGGTGCCTCCGGCGAGGGTTGTGCGCCGGTGGCCGGTGAGCAGTTGATCGCACTCGAAGACGACAAGTCACTGCAGAACGCCGACAACATCATTCCGGCGGTCAACAGCGAGGTGGCGACCCCGCAGCTGATCGCCGCGCTCGACAAGGTCTCCGCGGTGCTCGACACGCCGAAGCTGGTACAGCTCAACAAGGCGGTCGACGTCGACCGCAAGAGCGCCCAGGCCGCGGCAAAGGAGTTCGCCGACGCGAACTCGCTGACCGACGGCGTGGAGCAGGGACCGGGCGGGCAGATCACGGTGGGGGCGGGCAACTTCACCGAGAGCGAGATCATCGCCGAGCTCTACAAGATCCAGCTGGCCGCCGCGGGCTACCAGGTCACCGTGCAGCAGATCGGCAACCGGGAGTTGTACGAGCCGGCGCTGGAGAAGGGCGAGATCCAGGTCGTCCCGGAGTACGCGGCCACCCTCGCCGAGTTCCTCAACGGCAAGGTGAACAGCGGTGGCCAGCCGGTGTCCTCGCCGGACGTCGACAAGACCGTCACCGCGCTGCGCGACCTGGGCGAGAAGGTGGGTCTGACCTTCGGCGCGCCGGCAGCGGCTCAGACCCAGAACGCCTTCGCGGTGACCCAGGAGTTCTCCGAGAAGTACGGCGTGCGGACCCTCTCCGAACTGGCCGAGAAGTGCTCGGGTACGGCGACGGTGCTGGGTGGCCCGCCGGAGTGCCAGGAGCGACCGTTCTGCAAGCCCGGCCTGGAGCAGACCTACGGGCTGACGGTCGGCTCGTTCTCCTCGCTCGACGGCGGCGGCCCGCTGACCAAGACGGGCCTGCGCAACGGCACGATCAGCGTCGGCCTGGTCTTCTCGACCGACGCGGCGTACGCGCAGAGCTGATACAGCCGCGCCACCCGCGATGGCGCCCCGGCCGACCCGGCCGGGGCGCCATGTCGTTGCCGGCCGCATCGCGCAGCGGTAAGCCGTCGTCGGCACTCGCGACGGAGACCTGCCGTCAAGCCGTTCCCACGTGACGCAACTCTCGGTAGGCTGCGGACCCATGCCCGCCCCGGTGCCCGCCGACACGCGCAAGCTGCTCACCGTGCTCTTCTGGGGCGGTGTGGCCCTGGCTCCCGTCGCGGCGCTGATCCTGCTGGTCGCTGACGGCAACGGGCCGCTGCGGTTCGCCGCGGTGCTGGCCATCCTGGCCGTGGTGCTGATCGGGCTCTCCATCGCGCTGCGTACCGACGGCGGCGGACAGCACGCCGAGGAACTCCGGGCGGAGGTCGATGAGCTGCGGCGGGAGCTGCGCGGCGAGATCGTGGCTGCCGCCCAGCGCGGTAACCAGGCGCTCGACGAGGTCCAGCGGGTTCAGGAGGGGTTGGCCGGGTTGCGTCGGCGGGTCGACGCGGGTGGCGTCAATGCGGTCGCGAACGACGAGCCGCCCGGCCCCGGCCGGGCCCGGGTGCCGACACCGGAGGCGCCGTCGCGGCAGGCCGACCGGCCGGCCGTGCAGACCGGGGTCTATGGCACCGCCCAGCCCGGTCACGGCCCGGCCGGCGGGTATGGCGGGGAGCGTTCCCGGCCCGGCACCGATCGCCCGGCCGGCGGCTCGGCCAGCGTCTACGGTTCGCCAGTTCGTCCGGAGCAGGACAATCGCCCGGGCGAGTCGGGGCCGAGGCCGCTCGGGGTGGTCCGGCACACCGAGACGGTGCACGTGACCACCCGGCACACGATCGTGGGCGAGTCCGGCGGCCGGTACGGCGGGTACCCGGCGGGGTGGTCCGGAGCCCAGGCCGGGGAGCGCGGGCAGGGATCCGGCAGTGACCGGGACGACCACTCCTGGTCCGACGGCGACGACCGTTCCCATCGGGACGAAAGCCGTCGTTGGTCCGCTGCGGAGCGGTACGACGACCGCTCCTGGCCCGGGGCGGCCCAGGAGGAGAAGCGCCCCTGGTCCGGACCGTCCCGTGAGGACGACCGATCCTGGTCCGGTTCGCCTCGCGAAGAGGAACGCTCCTGGTCACCGCCGCAGGAGCAGAGCCGCTGGTCCGCCGCGCACGACGACTGGTCCACCGCCCGCGACGGCGGCTCGGGCTATCCGGACGGGCCCTTGGTGGACCGGGACGATCGCGACTGGGCGGGCTCGCGTGACGACCGGGGCTGGGACGCGGGTGACCAGCACTGGGAGGCCCCCGCCGAGCCGGTACCGGCGGCCCGGGGGCATCGGGCGGACGACACCGGGGAGTACTGGGCGCAACTGCGGGCCGGGGACCGGTGGGCGGCGGTACGCGACGACGACCGGGGTCGCGAGCTGCGCGTCGGCGAACGCCGGGCCGAGCTGCACGCCGATCCGGCCGGCACCGAATACCGGGTGGAGGATCGCTGGGCGAGCGTACGTCGCGACGAGCCACGCCGGGAGGCGGCGGGCGAGGACGCGTGGCGGGACGGCTGGGGTGAGCCGGAGAGTCGCCCGGCGCTACCCGCCGGTGGGGTGCCGGTGCCGCAGGAGTGGCGCCCGCCCCGTCAGCGCGGCCACCAGCCCGAATCGGTGAGCGGCCACCAGCCCGAACCCGTGCGCGGCTACGCGTCGGATCCGGCGTACGGGTATCCGTCCGAACCGGCGCGGGGACAGCGTCCGGGCGGGGAGTCGTACGGCCGCCGGCACCGCGTGGAAGAGCCCGGCTACGGCCCGGCCGGGTACGAAACCGGCGCTGGCCGCTGGCGCTGACCCCCGGACGGCGCCGCCGCCCGTCAGCGGCGCCGGATAGGGGCCGTCACTTGTCGATGTCGCCGACCACGAAGAACATCGAGCCGAGAATGGCGATCAGGTCCGGCACCAGACAGCCGGGCAGCAGGGTGGCCAGGGCCTGCACGTTCCCGTACGAGGCGGTGCGCAACTTGAGCCGCCACGGCGTCTTCTCGCCCCGCGACACCAGGTAGTACCCGTTGATGCCGAGCGGATTCTCCGTCCAGGCGTAGGTGTGCCCCTCGGGTGCCTTGAGCACCTTCGGCAGCCTGGTGTTGATCGGTCCGGTGAGCTGGTCGACCCGGTCCAGACACCGCTCCGCCAGATCGAGCGAGGCGTACACCTGGTCGAGCAGCACCTCGAAGCGGGCGTGACAGTCGCCGGCCGTCTTCGTCACCACCGGCACGTCGAGCTGGTCGTAGGCCAGATAAGGCTCGTCCCGGCGCAGGTCCAGGTCGAGTCCGGAGGCCCGGGCGACCGGACCGGACGCCCCGAACGCCGCCGCGTCGGCCGCCGACAGCACCCCCACCCCGACGGTACGGGCCAGGAAGATCTCGTTCCGGCGGATCAGGTTGTCCAGGTCCGGCATCCGGCGGCGTACCTCACCGATGGCGGCCCGGGCCCGACCGGTCCAGCCGGCGGGCACCTCCTCTTTCAGGCCGCCGACCCGGTTGAACATGTAGTGGATCCGCCCGCCGGAGACCTCCTCCATCACCGACTGGAGCGTCTCCCGTTCCCGGAAGGCGTAGAACATCGGGGTGATCGCCCCGATCTCCAGCGGATACGAACCGAGGAACATCAGGTGGTTGAGCACCCGGTTCAGCTCAGCGAGCGCCATCCGCAGCCAGGTGGCCCGCTCGGGCACCTCCATGCCCATCAGCCGTTCCACGGCGAGCACCACGCCCAGCTCGTTGGCGAACGCCGAGAGCCAGTCGTGCCGGTTGGCCAACACGATGATCTGCCGGTAGTCGCGTACCTCGAACAGCTTCTCGGCACCTCGGTGCATGTAGCCGACGACCGGTTCGGCGGCGAGCACCCGCTCGCCGTCGAGCACGAGCTTGAGCCGCAGCACGCCGTGCGTGGAGGGGTGCTGCGGTCCGATGTTCAGCACCATGTCCGCGCCGAGCTGCTCCCCGCCGGTGCCCGCCACCAGCCCGGCGCCGGTGCCGACGGTCAGCTCGCGCAGATCGCCAGTGGTCATGCCCGCCATCGTGCCATGAACCACCGGGTGCGGCGGTGGTCGCCTGTCAGCGGCTCAGCTCGTGGGCACCACCGCTCAGGGCCGCGAGGGGCGGCAGCCGGTCGGCGGGCAGGCCGACCGGCTGCCACAGCCACCAGTGGCCACCGAGGCCGGCCGGGTCGGTCAGCTCGGCCGCCGCCGAGGCGGTGGCCAGCGCCCGCAGGTAGCCGGCCGGGTCACTGGAGGCCAGGCTCAGCGGCGGTCGTCCGCCGTCGGCCCCGAGCGCTCGCAACGCCTCCCGCTGCGAGGTCAGGACGTACGCACACCGGGCGACCCGCTCACCGGCGGAGGCGACCGAGTCCATGGCGACGTGCGCGGTGACATCGCAGGAGCCGTCCGGCACCGGTGGTACCTGTCGCCCGTTGCGGTACCCGGTCAGCGTCCCATCAATCGGCCGTTCCACGCGTAGGTGGCCGTAGTCCACGGTTAACGCCAGCCCTCGGTCGACCCGTCCTACGGCGTCAGCCCACGCCTCGTCCCTGGTCCGTCCGATCTCCGCCCTGTCCACAGCCGGGGTGCGGTCTGTGGGGGTGCGGTTCGTGGGGGTTTCCGGGCAGCCCGCCCGGCTCCGGGCGGTCAGGCTTGATCCCTGCGCCGGTCGGGCTGCCCGGAAACCCGACGTGGTCGAGGCCGACCCGTCCGTTGCGGTCTGCGGGGGGAGGTCCGGGTCGTCCGTGCGGGTCCGCGCCCCGGGGGTTTGTTCGGTCGGTGTGGGCCACCAGGTGGTCAGCCAGTCGAGGTCAGCGGGGCTGATTTGTTCGCCTGTCGTCTCGGCTGCGGTGGTGGGGTCGACGAGGAGGTAGCGCCAGTTGTGATTGGTGTGGGTGGCCAGGTCGAGGGGGATGTTGTCGAGCCACTCGGTGGCCAGGAGCAGGCCGGTGATGCTTGTGGGGATCTCGTTCGTCCAGGTGATCTGGTCGGGGAGATCGGCGGGGCGCGGGGCGAGTTCGACGGCGGTGAGCCGTACCCGCCGAGCCAGCGGAACCGGCGCCGCGGGCTCCCCGGAAACCCCCACGGAGAGTGCGCTGAGCAGTTCGCCACCCCCAGCACCCACGTCCACCACGTCGAACCGGTCGGGAAAGCCCAGGGCGGCGTCGAGTTGGTGGATCAGCCGGAGCAGCGCCGAGGTGAAGATCGGTGACGCGTGCACGCTGGTGCGGAAATGCGCGGCCGGTCTGGCCCCGGAGACGAAGAAGCCCTCGGGTCCGTAGAGCGCCCGGCGCATCGCCTCCCGCCAGCGCATCGACATGGGGCCCTCCTCACACCGGTGAACGATTTCACACATCCTTGTTTCAGATCCGCGTCAGCGACGCATACTTGCCCCGACCGGTACCCCGCCTCGAGGACTGGATCGTGACATGAGCGCACCGCCGCGCACCTACTCGGCCGTCCGTCGGCGGCCCGCGACCGTGGCATCGGCCCAGGTCGCCAACGCTTCCGTGCTCACCGTCGGTGTCATCGGCGCCGGGCGGGTGGGTGCCACCCTGGGCGCCGCGCTGGCCGCCGCGGGCCATCGGGTGATCGCCGCCAGTGGGACGTCCGGTGCCTCCCAGGCCCGCCTGGCACTGCTGCTGCCCACCGTCTCCCGCCGCCCCGCCGCCGAGGTTGCTCAGGCCGCCACCGACCTGCTGCTGGTCGCCGTGCCGGACGACGCGCTGGCCGGGGTGGTGGCCGGTCTGGCCGCCGACGGCGCGCTGCGTCCCGGGCAGGTGGTCGCGCACACGTCGGGTGCGCACGGCCTGGCGGTGCTGGCACCGGCAAGCGCGGCAGGTGCCCGACCGCTGGCGTTGCATCCCGCGATGACCTTCGCCGGTACGCCCGACGACCTCGGCCGGCTGCCCGGCATCTCGTACGGGGTGACCGCGCCGGCCGACCTGCGCCCGCTGGCCGCCCGGCTGGTCGTCGACCTCGGCGGGGTGCCCGAGTGGATCGCCGAGGCGGACCGACCGCTGTACCACGCGGCACTGGCACACGGTGCCAACCACCTGGTGACCCTGGTCAACGAGGCGGCCGACCGGCTGCGCGACGCCGGGGTGGGTCAGCCCGAGAAGGTGCTCGCCCCGTTGCTGCGTGCCGCGCTGGAGAACGCGTTGCGCCTGGGTGACGACGCGTTGACCGGCCCGGTTTCCCGTGGCGACGCGGGTACGGTGCGGCGACACCTGGCGCAGCTCGCCGCCACCGCGCCCGAGTCGGTCGAGCCCTATCTCGTCCTGGCGCGGCGTACCGCCGATCGGGCCGTCGCGGCCGGTCGGCTGCGTCCGGTCGACGCGGCACCACTGCTCGGCGTCCTGGACGACTACCGGAGCGAGGTGGCGGCGTGACCGTCGGCGGAGGACAGGTGCCGAGCGAGGTGGATCACGTGACGGAGCTGGTGCACACCCGTGCCGACCTGGCCAGGGCGCGAGCCGCCCGCACCGGGACGGTGGGGGTGGTGATGACCATGGGCGCGCTGCACGAGGGGCACGAGACGTTGCTGCGGGAGGCCCGAGCGCGCGCCGACCACGTGATCGTGACGATCTTCGTGAATCCGTTGCAGTTCGGTCCGAACGAGGACTTCGACCGTTACCCGCGTACCCTCGAAGCCGATCTTGAAGTGTGCCGGCGGGCCGGTGCGGACCTGGTCTTCGCTCCCTCGGTGGGGGAGATGTACCCCGGCGGCGAGCCGGCGGTCCGGGTCAATCCGGGGGCGCTCGGCGAGGATCTGGAGGGGCTGAGCCGGCCGGGGTTCTTCCACGGCGTGCTCACCGTGGTGCTGAAGCTGCTCCAGCTCAGCCGCGCGGACCTGACCTTCTTCGGTGAGAAGGACTACCAGCAGCTGACCCTGGTCCGGCGGATGTGCCGGGACCTGGACGTTCCGGTCGAGGTGATCGGGGTGCCGACCGTCCGGGAACCGGACGGCCTCGCCCTGTCCAGCCGGAACCGCTATCTCTCGCCGGCCGAGCGCTCGGTGGCGCTGAGCCTGTCCCGGGCGTTGCGGGCCGGTGCCGAGGCCGCCGAGGCCGGTCGTGACGCCGCGGCGGTCCTGACCGCCGCGCACGTCGCCTTCGGTGCCGGCGACTCCGGGGCACGGCTCGACTACCTGGTGCTCACCGATCCGGATCTGGAGCCCGGGCCGGTGCGCGGTCCGGCCCGGCTGCTCGTGGCGGCCTGGATGGGCGACACCCGACTGATCGACAACGCTCCGATCCGACTCGACCCGGCTTCCTGACCACACGTATCCGCGAAAGGCGTCCTGATGTTCCGCACGATGCTGAAGTCCAAGATCCACAGGGCCACGGTGACCCAGGCGGACCTGCACTACGTCGGCTCGGTGACCGTCGACGAGGATCTGCTCGACGCCGCCGACCTGCTCCCCGGTGAGCAGGTGGCGATCGTCGACATCACAAACGGGGCCCGGCTGGAGACGTACGTCATTCCGGGCCGGCGGGGCAGCGGCGTGATCGGTATCAACGGTGCCGCCGCCCGCCTGGTGCAACCGGGCGACCTGGTCATCCTGATCTCGTACGGGCAGATGGACGATGCCGAGGCCCGTGCGTACCGCCCTCGGGTGGTGCACGTGGACGCGGACAACAAGGTCGTCGACCTCGGCGCCGATCCGTCGACCGCCGCGCCCGGCACCGCCGGCGCTCCGGTGCCGAACCCGCTGTCCGTGTAACGGGGGTTCAGTCACCACGATCGCGCCGCGATTCCGGTCTGTCACCGGAAGGTCATTTCTGGTTACCCTGAAGGCGCCGTCGGGGGACGGCCGCTGACTGGGGGAGGCGGCGCCATGCAGCGTGCGACGAGGACCCTGGTCACAGCCTTCACCGTGGCGGTGCTGCTGGCCGGCTGCGGGTCGGCCGCAGGGCTGGACGGCGACCTGGTGGACGACTGGGCCGCGCTGCCGCCGCCCGGGCCCTTCACTCCGGTCGCCGGGACCTGTCACGAGGCCGACTTCGCCGAGGTGGTGCCGCTCGGGGCGTACGCGCCGGTGGACTGCGCCGCACCGCACCGGGTGGAAACGGTGCACGTGGGGGCCTTCCCTGCCGACCGGAATCAACCGCCGTCCACCGGCTCGGCGCAACTGCGTACCGCCTTCGCCGAGTGTGACAACCGGGCCAACGGCTACGTCGGTGACAACTGGCGGGCCGGGCGGCTCCGGTTGGCGGTCGCCGTGCCGTCCGAGCCGGGCTGGGCGGCCGGCTCGCGCTGGTACCGCTGCGACCTGATGGAGGTCAGCACGGTGGAGGCGGGTGCCAGGGTCGTGCTGCGTACCGGCTCGCTGCGCGACGTGCTCCGGACGGCGTCGCCGCTGCGACTGGGCTGTCAGCAGACGCGTACCGGCGGAGGGGGCGTGGTGCAGACCCTGGTTCCGGTGGCCTGTACCGAGCGCCACGACGCCGAGTTCGCCGGGGTCTGGCCGGCCCCGGACCGTCCGTACCCGACACGCAGCGCGCAGTGGGCGCCCTTCTACGCGGGTTGCCGCTCACTCCTCGCCCGCTTCGCCGATCTGCCGGACGACGACGACCTGGTCTTCCGTACCGACGTGGTGGTGCGCCCGCCCAGCGCCGGTCGGTGGCGGGTGGGCGACCGGGGGATCCGCTGCTATCTGTGGCTCAGTGACCGTCGAGTGACCGGGACGCTCAAGGGTGCCGGTCCGGCCGCGCTTCCGGTCCGGACGAAGTAGCCGGAACCACTCGTCCCGCCCCCGCCGCCCGAGGCGAAAGGCATTCGGGTTGACTGTGGGCATGGACCTACCGACCGTCGGCCTGCCGGCGCTGCCGAGCCGGCTGGCCGCCCCGGCGCCCGGCTGGGTGGAGACCACCGACGTGATCGTGGTCGGCTCCGGGGTGGCCGGGCTGACCGCCGCGCTGCATCTGCGCGAGGCGGGCCTGCACGTCACCGTGGTTACCAAGGTCGACATCGACGAGGGATCGACCCGCTGGGCGCAGGGCGGCATCGCCGCGGTGCTCGACCCGACCGACACCCCGGCGATGCACGCCTCCGACACCGAGATCGCCGGCGTGGGCCTGTGCGACCCGGCGGCGGTCCGGGTGCTGGTGGAGGAGGGGCCGACCCGGCTGCGGGAACTGATGCGCCTCGGTGCCGAGTTCGACCGCAACGCCGACGGCTCGTTGATGCTCACCCGGGAGGGCGGGCACCGGGCCGACCGCATCGTGCACGCCGGCGGCGACGCGACAGGTGCGGAGGTGCAGCGGGCGCTGCACGAGGCGGTGCGCCGCGACCCGTGGATCAGGCTCGTCGAGCACGCGCTGGTCCTGGATCTGCTCCGGGCTCCCGGCGACGGCCCGGGCGGGCTCGGTGCGGCGTGCGGGATCACGCTGCACGTGCTCGGCGAGGGCAGCGAGGACGGTGTCGGTGCCCTGCTGGCCCGCGCGGTCGTGCTGGCCACCGGTGGCATGGGGCAGATCTTCGCGGCCACCACCAACCCGGCGGTCTCCACCGGCGACGGGGTCGCCCTGGCCATGCGGGCCGGTGCGGCGGTCACCGATGTGGAGTTCGTGCAGTTCCACCCGACCGCGTTGATCGTGCCGGAGCACTTCCGGGTGCCCGGTGCCGGCCACGCCCAGCAGCCGCTGGTCTCCGAGGCGTTGCGGGGCGAGGGCGCGTACCTGGTGGACGCCGACGGCAAACGCTTCATGCTCGGCCAGCACGAACTGGCCGAGCTGGCGCCACGGGACGTGGTCGCCAAGGGTATCCACCGGGTGCTGCTGGCTACCGGCGACGACCACGTCCACCTCGACGCCCGCCATCTCGGCGGTGACTTCCTGGCCCGCCGGTTCCCCACGATCGTCGCGTCGTGCCTGGCCATCGGCGTCGACCCGGGCACCGACCTGATCCCGGTGGCGCCGGCCGCGCACTACGCCTCCGGTGGGGTCCGCACCGACCTGCACGGCCGGACCTCGATCCCCGGTCTGTACGCCTGCGGCGAGGTCGCCTGCACCGGCGTGCACGGCGCGAACCGGTTGGCCAGCAACTCACTGCTGGAAGGGCTGGTCTTCTCCCGTCGGATCGCCGACGACATCGCCACCGGTCTGCCCGCGCAGGCCCGCCCGGCGGACACCGGAGCATGGCGCGGGGATGGCGGCTGGGTGCTGCCCGCCGCGGCGACACCGGTGTTGCAGCGGGCGATGACCCGGGGTGCCGGAGTGCTCCGTTCGGCCGCGACGCTCACCGCGACCGCGGCCGAACTGGTCGAGCTGGGCGTCGCCCGGGGCACCCCGCGTACCGCCGACTGGGAGGCGACGAACCTGCTCACGGTGGCCGCCACGCTTGTCGGCGCGGCGTACGCCCGCCGGGAGACCCGGGGTTGCCACTGGCGGGAGGACTTCCCGGCGGCCGACGAGCGGTGGCACGGCCACCTGATCGGTGCGGTCGGCGGACAGGGACGGTTGACCACCCGGTGGGAGGAGACGCGATGACCGCCGAGACGGAGCGGATGCTGCGTGCGGCCGGGCTGGACCCGGACCAGGTGCGCCGGATCATCGAGAACGCGCTGGTCGAGGACCTCGGCCCGGACGGGCTCGACGTGACAAGCGTCGCCACCATCCCGGCCGCTCAGACCGACACCGCCGACGTGGTGGCCCGCGCCGACGGCGTGGTGGCCGGGCTGGCGGTCGCCGCCGCCGTGTTCGAGCTGGCCGCGGAGGCCACCGGGATCGGGCGTACCGTCGCGGTCTCGCTTGTGGTCCACGACGGCGAGCAGGTGGCCCGGGGGGACGTGCTGGCCACGGTGACCGGACCCACCCGGGTGCTGCTCACCGCCGAGCGGACCGCCCTCAACCTGCTCTGCCGGATGTCCGGGGTGGCCACCCACACCCGCGCCTGGGCCGACGCGCTGGCCGGCAGCAAAGCGATGGTCCTGGACACCCGCAAGACCACTCCGGGACTGCGGGCCCTGGAGAAGTACGCGGTCCGGGCCGGCGGGGGCACGAACAAGCGGATGGGCCTGCACGACGTCGCCATGGTCAAGGACAACCACAAATTCGCGGCGGGCGGCGTCGCCGCCGCGTACCGGCGGGTCCGGGAGGCGTTCCCGGACGTGCCGGTGCAGGTGGAGGTGGACACCCTCGCCGAGGCGGTGGAGGCGGTCGAGGCCGGGGCCGGCTTCCTGCTGCTGGACAACATGTTCCCGGCCGTGCTCGCCGAGGTCGTCGCCGCCGTCGGTGACCGGGCCGAGTTGGAGGCGACCGGCGGACTGACCCTCGCCGACGCGGCGGCGGTGGGCGCCACCGGCGTCGACTTCCTCTCCGTCGGCGCGCTCACCCATTCGTCACCGATCCTGGACATCGCCCTGGACCTGCGCACGGAGTGAACCCGTCTAGGCTGCGTGCGTGCTGCTCTGCATCGACATCGGGAACACCAACACCGTGCTGGCGACCTTCGACGGCGACAAGCTGGTGCACTCCTGGCGGATTAAGACCGACGCCCGCTCCACCGCCGACGAACTGGGTCTGATGTTCCGGGGGCTGCTCGCCGGCGACGCCGTCGAGATCACTGGCGTGGCCGCCTGCTCGACGGTCCCGGCGGCCCTGCGCTCGCTGCGGACCATGCTGACCCGCTACTACGGTGAACTGCCGAGCGTCATCGTCGAGCCCGGCGTACGGACCGGGGTGCAGCTGGCCATCGACAACCCGAAGGAGGTCGGCGCGGACCGGGTGGTCAACACCCTGGCCGCGTACACCCTCTACGGCGGGCCGTCGATCGTCGTCGACTTCGGCACCACCACCAACTTCGACGTGATCAGCGGTCGGGGTGAGTTCCTCGGCGGTGCGTTCGCCCCGGGCATCGAGATCTCGTTCGACGCGCTCGCCGCCCGCGCCGCCCAACTGCGCAAGGTCGAGGCGACCCGGCCCAGGTCGGTGATCGGAAAGAACACCGTCGAGTGCCTCCAGGCGGGCCTCTACTTCGGGTTCGCCGGTCAGGTGGACCGGATCGTGGAGCGGATGGCCGCCGAGATGGGTGAGCTGAAGGCGGTGATCGCGACGGGTGGGCTGGCCTCGCTGGTGCTGAACGAATGCCGGACGATCACGCACCACGAGCCGATGATCACGCTGATCGGGTTGCGCATGGTGTACGAGCGGAACGTTTGACGCTTTGGGTTGGCTCTGTGGTTGCGGTGGGGTTTCCGGGCAGCCCGACCGGCTCCGGGCGGTCAGGCTTGATCCCTGCGCCGGTCGGGCTGCCCGGAAACCTTCGGTGGGCCAGCGCCATCCGTCCGTGGGGGTGGGGTCTGTTGTTGGGGTGGCGCGGGTTCGTCCGGGTCTGGCGCAATCTGGTCTGGTGTGGTGCTGGCGCGTGGGTTGGTTCAGGTCTTTCGGGCGCGGGCTACGAGGGTGGTGTACGGGAGGGTGATGGTCTCCCTGGTGGCCAGGTCGGGGTGGGTGCGCAGCAGGGTGCGGACCTCGCGGTCGACCTCGGCTCGCCGCTTCGGGGTGGCGGTGAGGTAGTGGGAGCGGGTGCGGACCAGTCCGAGCAGTTCGTCGGGGGTCAGCGTCGTGGTGTGGGTGAACTCGGCCCACTCCGGGCTGGTGAAGGAGTCTCCGAAGTCGGTCACGCTCTGCCGTAGGTGCTCGACGGTGTCGCCGATTTCGGCGATCCGGCTCAGCTCGGCCACCCAGGCGTACGCGTCGTCCCGCAGGTTCCACAGCGGCGCGAAGACCCCGCCGGGCCGCAGCACCCGGGCGATTTCCGCGTGTGCGCGTGGCCGGTCGAACCAGTGGTACGCCTGCCCGGTGAGGACGGCGTCGGCGTACCCGTCGGGCAGCGACATCGCCTCGGCGCCGCCGGCCAGTGCGCGCACGCCGGTGCTGACCGACGTCAATTGGGCCCGCATGCCGGGGTCGGGCTCGACGGCGGTCACCCGGTGGCCCAGGGTGAGCAGCCCACGCGCCAGGATGCCGGTCCCGGCACCCAGGTCCACCAGTTGCGCGGGAACGTCGATGCCGGCCAGCGCCCAACACAGCGCCGCCGGTGGATAGCGGGGACGGTACCGGTCGTAGTCGACGGCGGCGGTGCCGAACGAGAGGGCCTGAGTGGGGTCGGTCATGACCGGCAGGCTATCCAGTAACGGTCGCCGGGGCGTTTGAGTACGCTCGGGGCTTGACCCCGCCCGAATTCTCCCGCTGAGGAAGCGTGCCGTGACCCAACAGAGCCCCGTGCCAGTCGACCCCGCCGATGACCTTCCCGAGCAGATGAAGGTCCGTCGGGAGAAGCGGGACCGGATGCTCGCCGACGGTGTGCCGCCCTATCCGGTCGGCTACCCGCGTACCAGCACGCTGCGCGAGCTGCGCGAACGTTACGCGGAGCTGCCCACGGACACGGCCACCGGCGACCGGGTCTCGGTCACCGGCCGGGTGATCTTCGTACGGAACACCGGCAAGCTCTGTTTCGCCACCCTGCGCGACGGCGACGGCACCGAACTGCAGGCCATGCTGTCGCTGGACCGGGTCGGCGCGGATCGGCTGGAAGCCTGGAAGCGCCTGGTGGATCTCGGCGATCACGTCGGGGTCACCGGAGAGGTGATCACCAGTCGCCGGGGTGAGTTGTCGGTGCTGGCCGAGGAGTGGGCGGTCACCGCCAAGGCGTTGCGCCCGCTACCGGTGGCGCACAAGCCGCTCAGCGAGGAGGCCCGGGTCCGGCAGCGCTACGTCGACCTGGTCGTCCGACCGCAGGCGCGGCAGATGGTGCGTACCCGGGCGGCGGCGATGCGCAGCCTGCGCGATTCATTGCACGGCGAGGGTTACCTTGAGGTCGAGACCCCGATGTTGCAGTTGCTGCACGGGGGTGCGGCGGCCCGGCCTTTCGTGACCCACAGCAATGCACTCAACACCGATCTGTATCTTCGAATCGCGCCGGAACTATTTCTGAAGCGTGCCGTCGTCGGCGGTGTCGAGCGGGTCTTCGAGATCAACCGCAACTTCCGTAATGAGGGCATCGACTCTTCGCACTCGCCCGAGTTCGCCATGCTGGAGGCGTACGAGGCGTACGGCGACTACAACACGATGGCCGAGTTGACCCGCAATCTCGTCCAGCGGGCGGCGATCGCGGTCTCCGGATCGACGGTGGTCACCCACGCTGACGGTCGAGAGTTCGACCTCGGCGGACAGTGGCGTTCGGTCACCCTCTTCGGCGTGCTTTCCGAGGCGCTCGGGGAGGAGGTCACGGTCCACACCGAGCGGGTGCGCCTGGTCGAGTACGCCGACAAGGTGGGCCTGGCCGTCGACCCGAAGTGGGGGCCGGGCAAGCTCGCCGAGGAACTGTTCGAGGAACTGGTCGTACCCGGGCTGGAGGCGCCCACCTTCGTGCGGGACTACCCGGAGGAGACCAGTCCACTGACCCGCTCCCATCGCAGCGAGCCGGGCCTGGCCGAGAAGTGGGACCTGTACGTGCTCGGTTTCGAACTGGGCACCGCGTACTCCGAACTGGTCGACCCGGTCGTGCAGCGGGAACGCCTGATGGCCCAGGCGCAACTGGCCGCTCGGGGCGACGACGAGGCGATGCGACTGGACGAGGACTTTCTCCGGGCGATGGAGTACGGAATGCCACCGGCCGGTGGCATGGGAATGGGAATCGACCGCCTCCTGATGGCGCTGACCGGCCTGGGAATTCGGGAAACCATCCTCTTCCCGTTGGTCCGCCCCGAGTAGTCGTACGAGAACTTACCGCGTCGTTACCGCATCCTATTGACGCGACAAGCATCCGGCGGGTTATTGTGCTTGTGCAGTTGGCAGGAGCAACCCTGCTCGAAAGGAATGTGGGACGTGGCCAAGCAGATCATTCACAAGCTGGTCGATGACCTGGACGGCGGGGACGCGGACGAGACCGTCAAGTTCGCGCTCGACGGTGTTCAGTACGAGATCGACCTGTCGGGTTCGAACGCAGAGAAATTGCGCGAGGTATTTGCCCCGTACATCGCCCACGGCACGAAGGTCGGTCGCGGCGGTGTGGTCGTCGGTGGTCGGGCCGCCCGTGGTCGCGGTGGCGCGACCGCCGACCGCGAGCAGAACAAGGCCATCCGGGCCTGGGCGCGCAAGGCGGGCAAGGACATCTCGGACCGAGGCCGGATCCCCCAGGAGATCGTCGACGAGTACCACTCGAAGGCCGGTCACTGAGACCAGGCACCAGGAGTGAGCACGACGCCGGCCCGGAGACGCTCTCCGGGCCGGCGTCGTCGTCGCGGGACTATTCGGGGCGTACCGCGCGTTGTCCACAGCCGGTGGATGTCTTGTCCACAACCTGTGGATGGCGCCGTGGCGGTGCCGTCCCCGGGCCGGGGCGCCCCCGTGCGGCGTTCCCGGAGGTCCCGGCCAGCGGGCCGAATTTCGCTCTGCGCGTACACAGACCATGCCCGGAACACCCGTTGAGCGTGGATGGTTGTGCAAAACGACGCGTACCGGGCCTACGACGCAGACACACGAGGTCAGCCGAGTCGGCTCGCGGCGATAGAGTAATGAGGCGCGGACGCCCGTCCCGGGCGCTCGCGTATCCGGCCCCGCCGAGAGTCTTGACCACCAAGATCGAGTGCGCACGGCACGTGAGGAGCACGAGGGCATGTTCGAGCGGTTCACCGACCGAGCGCGACGGGTTGTCGTCCTGGCCCAGGAAGAGGCCCGGATGCTCAACCACAACTACATCGGTACGGAACACATCCTGTTGGGCCTGATCCACGAGGGTGAGGGCGTCGCGGCCAAGGCCCTGGAGAGCCTCGGGATCTCCCTGGAGGGCGTCCGCCAGCAGGTGGAGGAGATCATCGGCCAGGGCCAGCAGGCGCCGAGCGGGCACATCCCGTTCACGCCGCGGGCCAAGAAGGTGCTGGAGCTGTCGTTGCGCGAGGCGCTGCAGCTCGGCCACAACTACATCGGCACGGAGCACATCCTGCTCGGGCTGATCCGCGAGGGTGAGGGCGTCGCCGCCCAGGTGCTGGTCAAGCTCGGCGCCGACCTGAACCGGGTCCGCCAGCAGGTGATCCAGCTGCTCTCCGGCTACCAGGGCAAGGAGCCGGCCGCGGCGGGTACCGCGCCGGGTGAGGCCGCGCCGTCGACCAGCCTGGTGCTGGACCAGTTCGGCCGGAACCTGACCCAGGCGGCCCGGGAGGGCAAGCTCGACCCGGTCATCGGGCGCGAGAAGGAGATCGAGCGGGTGATGCAGGTGCTCTCCCGCCGTACGAAGAACAACCCGGTCCTGATCGGCGAGCCCGGCGTCGGTAAGACCGCCGTGGTCGAGGGGTTGTCCCAGAAGATCATCAAGGGCGAGGTGCCCGAGACGCTGAAGGACAAGCAGCTCTACACGCTCGACCTGGGCGCGTTGGTGGCCGGTTCCCGGTACCGCGGTGACTTCGAGGAGCGCCTGAAGAAGGTGCTGAAGGAGATCCGCACCCGGGGCGACATCATCCTGTTTATCGACGAGATTCACACCCTCGTGGGCGCGGGTGCCGCCGAGGGTGCGATAGACGCCGCGAGCATCCTCAAGCCGATGCTGGCGCGTGGCGAGCTGCAAACCATCGGCGCGACCACCCTCGACGAGTACCGCAAGCACCTGGAGAAGGACGCCGCGCTGGAGCGGCGCTTCCAGCCGATCCAGGTCGGCGAGCCGTCGCTGGCGCACACCATCGAGATCCTCAAGGGCCTGCGGGACCGGTACGAGGCGCACCACCGCGTGTCGATCACCGATGCCGCTCTGGTGGCCGCCGCGACTCTGGCCGATCGGTACATCTCCGACCGGTTCCTGCCGGACAAGGCGATCGACCTCATCGACGAGGCCGGCGCGCGGATGCGGATCCGTCGGATGACCGCGCCGCCGGACCTGCGTGACTTCGACGAGCGGATCGCGCAGGTGCGTCGGGACAAGGAGTCCGCGATCGACGCGCAGGACTTCGAGCGTGCCGCGCAGCTGCGGGACACCGAGAAGCAGCTGCTGGGTCAGAAGGCGCAGCGGGAGAAGGAGTGGAAGGCCGGTGACCTGGACGTCGTCAGCGAGGTCGACGACGAGCAGATCGCTGAGGTGCTGGGCAACTGGACGGGCATCCCGGTCTACAAGCTGACCGAGGAGGAGACCTCCCGCCTGCTGCGCATGGAGGACGAGCTGCACAAGCGCGTCATCGGCCAGGAGGACGCGGTCAAGGCCGTCTCGAAGGCGATCCGGCGTACGAGGGCTGGTCTGAAGGACCCCAAGCGTCCGTCGGGTTCGTTCATCTTCGCCGGCCCGTCCGGCGTGGGTAAGACCGAGCTGTCCAAGGCTCTCGCGGAGTTCCTGTTCGGCAGCGAGGACGCCCTGATCCAGCTGGACATGTCCGAGTTCCACGACCGGTACACGGTCTCTCGGCTGGTGGGTGCCCCTCCCGGCTACGTCGGTTACGACGAGGGCGGGCAGCTGACCGAGAAGGTGCGGCGTCGGCCGTTCAGCGTGGTGCTGTTCGACGAGATCGAGAAGGCCCACCCGGACGTGTTCAACACGCTCCTCCAGATCCTGGAGGACGGTCGGCTCACCGACGGCCAGGGCCGGATCGTGGACTTCAAGAACACGGTCATCATCCTGACCACCAACCTGGGCACCCGGGACGTCGCCAAGGCGGTCTCGCTGGGCTTCCAGGCGTCGGAAGACTCCGAGTCCAACTACGACCGGATGAAGCAGAAGGTCAACGACGAGCTCAAGCAGCACTTCCGGCCCGAGTTCCTGAACCGGATCGACGACACCATCGTCTTCCACCAGCTGCGCGAGAGCGAGATCCTCTCGATCGTGGACATCATGATCCAGCGGATCGAGACCCAGCTGCGGAACAAGGACATGGGCCTGGAGCTGACCGACAACGCCAAGAAGTACCTGGCGAAGAAGGGCTTCGACCCGGTGCTGGGGGCGCGTCCGCTGCGTCGCACGATCCAGCGCGACATCGAGGACAACCTCTCCGAGCGGATCCTGTTCAACGAGCTGACCCCGGGTCAGATCGTGGTGGTGGACTGCGAGGGCGACCCGAACGACATCGACAAGTCCAAGCTCGTCTTCAAGGGGTCCGACCGCCCGGTGGAGGTGCCGGACGCCGTGCCGGCCGACCTCGGCGGCAGGACGGCTGCGGCGGGCGCGGACGAGTAGGTCGTCAGCCGAAGCGACGGCGGCCCGGTGGCGAAATGCCACCGGGCCGCCGTCGTATCTGAGATCGCAGGGGCTGTCCGCCCGACGTATCCGATCGTCCGCTTTGTGGTTGTTTGTCGTGACGGCGGTCACGGTTTGCCTGGGCATGGACCGGTCCTGGGGGTCGTTGTACGGGGAGTAACCGCGACGGCCGCACCGGTCGGCCCGACCCGGAAATGCCGGGCCCGACCAGGTCGTTGCAGACCCGGAGCAGGCGCACCCGCGCCGCCTCCATCCGACGCGGTATCCGCCTCCTCCCATCTCCTGGTGTCGTGTCGATTCCCCGAGACGGAAGGCAACGATCATGACGAGTCCGATCCGCAAGGCTGCCCTGACCGCCGCCGGTGCCGTCTGCGCCGGTGGGATGATTGCCGGCCCGGTGGGCGCGGTCGCTGCCCCGCCGAGCTCCGACCCGCTGGCCGCCGTGACCGAGCGGGGGCACGGCAAGGGTGAGCGGCAGCTGAAGCTCCGTTACGAGGCCCAGCCGAACTTCTACTACTGCGGTCCGGCTGCGGTGCGTAACACCCTGAGCATCCTCAACAAGGACGTTTCCCAGGACGACCTGGCCCGCGAGATGGGCACCACCGAGCGGGGCACCGACTCGGCGTACCTGATCACCGAGGCCCTCAACCGGAAGGCCGGCAAGGATGTCTACCGCACGGTGGAGATCCCCGATCAGGCCGCCAACCGGGCCGAGACCGACCGGCTGCGTGAAGACGTCGTCCGCGCCGTCGACAGCGGCCGGGGCGTGGTGGCCAACGTCGTCGGCACCGCCACCGACCTCGGCGGGGGCAGCCACACCTTCGATGGCGGCCACTACATCGCGGTGACCGGCTACCGCGACGGTGGTGACCAGATGAAGATCGCCGACTCGGCCGACGCTGCCCGGGCCGAGTACTGGATCAGCACCGACGCGCTGGCCGACTGGATCGCCAGCCGCGGCTATTCCGCCTGATCCAGCCCGTCAGATGCTTGAGGGCCGGCCCCGATCGGGGCCGGCCCTCAAGCACGCTCTCAACCTGCCACCGGTGCCGGAGGACCGTCGCCGATCAACCGGAACGATGTCTCACCGATCGACTCGACCAGACCGTCGCTGACCAGTCCGGCGAGTGCCCGGGCCCGCTGCACATCGTCCGCCCACACCTGGTCCAGGCGCTGGTGTGGCACTGGCCCGGTGGCCTCCCGGAGCACTCCGAGCAGCAGGCCGCGTACCTGGCGGTCGGTGCCTGCGTACCGTTGGGGGCGGCGGGTCGGACCGGCTGGAGCCGGGCGCCCGGAGGCTCGCCAGGCGCAGGTCGACTCGACCGGGCACGCCTCGCAGCGAGGCGACCGGGCGGTGCAGACGACCGCTCCCAACTCCATGATGGCGGCGCTGGCCAGGGCCGCTGCGGCCGGTTCGGCGGGCAGCAGTTCCTCGGTGGCGACCAGGTCGGCGGGACGGGTGGTCGGGCCGGCATCCGGTTCTCCGGCCACCGCCCGGCAGACCACCCGACGTACGTTCGTGTCGACCACCGGGTGACGCTGGCCGTACGCGAAGGCGGCGACCGCCCGGGCGGTGTACGTGCCGACGCCGGGCAGGGCGAGCAGCTGGTCCAGCCGGTCCGGCACCGCACCGCCGTGCCGCTCCACGATGGCCACCGCGCACTCGTGCAGCCGGACGGCCCGGCGGGGATAGCCGAGCCGTCCCCACATGCGGATCGCCTCCGCCGGGCTGGACCCGGCCAGGGCGGCCGGCGTCGGCCAGCGCTCCAGCCACGCCTGCCAGGCGGGCACCACCCGGACGACCGGGGTCTGCTGAAGCATGACCTCGCTGACCAGGATCGCCCAGGGGCTCGCCTCGGGCCTGCGCCACGGCAGATCCCGCGCGTGCTGCTCGTACCACCGGCTCACCCGGCCGGCGAATGTGGGTTCTGTCATCGCGTCGCCGATGATGTCACGCACGCGGATCCCGTCGTTCGGACGGTCGGGCGGGCCGACACCGACGGCCCATGACGATCGGGCAGAATGCCCGGATGAACGAGCTTGCGATCACCGTCATCGGCCGGGACCGGCCCGGCATCGTGGCCGACGTCGCCGAGGTGCTCGCCCGGCTCGGCGCCAACCTCACCGACAGCACCATGACCCGCCTGCGGGGACACTTCGCGATGACCCTGATCTGCGTCGGCCCGGCCGCCGCCGAGGTCGAGACCGCGCTGGCGCCGCTGGCCGCCGACGGTCAACTGCTGGCGACCGTACGCGCGGTGACGCCCGACGGTGAGACGGCACCGGCCGGCGAGCCGTACGTGATGGCGGTGCACGGCGCCGACCGGATGGGCATCGTGGCCGCGATGACCCGGGTGCTGGCCGAGGCCGGCGGCAACGTCACCGACCTGAGCACCCGCTTGGCGGGGACGCTTTACGTGGTGGTGGCCGAGGTGGACCTGCCCCCCGGTACCGCCGACGCGCTCGGCGGCCGGCTGGCTGAGGCAGCCGCCGGTCTCGGTGTCGAGGTGACCCTCCGGCCCGCCGAACCGGACCTGCTGTGAGCGGCGCACCGGACGGGTCGAACCCGGACCCGCAGGCCGACGCGTACGTGGGCCTCGGTGACTGGACTCCCGAGGCACTGGGCGCCGGTCGGGTCATCCCGGTGGTCTCCGCCCCGGACCCGGTGCTCAGCCGGCCGGGCGACGAGGTCGATCCGACCGCCGGTGAGACGGTGCGGCTGGCCGCGGACCTGATCGCCACCATGCGGGTGTCGCCCGGCTGCGTGGGCCTGGCCGCCCCGCAGGTCGGGGTGAGCGCCCAGATCTTCGCGGTGGACGTCACCGGGCATCCGAAGACGGTGACCGGGCACGGCGTCTTCGTGCTGTGCAACGCCCGCGTCATCGAGGCCACCCGGTGGAAGGCGGGTCGGGAAGGGTGCATGTCGGTGCCGGACCTGACCGGTGACGTGAAGCGCGCGGGCCGGCTGGTGGTGGAGGGGGCGCTGCCCGGCAGTGCTGAGACCGTACGCCTGGTGACGGACGGTTTCGAGGCGCGTGCCCTGCAACACGAGATCGACCACTGCGCTGGCCTGCTGTTTCTGGATCGGGTGGCCGGCGCACACGCGATCTACCAGCGGAAGGTCTACCTCTGAATCGACCCGGATGGTCGCGCTGAGTGACCGTGGTCGGTGCGAACCGTCGTGAATGGAGGGTCCGATCCGATGGGACGGGGGAGCCACGGCGCGTCGCTGCCGTCCGCCGCACGCGCCGCCGCTACGGTGGGGACATCATGCGTCTGACGGTCGGCCCCCTGCCTCCCACCGTGTACTGGCGGCGTCGCGCCGTCGTGCTCGGTGCGGTGCTGCTCTTCCTGATTGTCCTGTTCTACTCGTGCAACGGGCCCACCGGGGGCAACGACGCGACCGGCGACGGCCAACCCGAATCGGGCGTGGCGACCGGCACGCCGGATCCGACCGGGTCGGTGCTGACTCCGCAGACCGGTTCGCCGCCGTCCGGTGATGCCGGGGCCGACCCCGCCGATCCAGGAAACGAGGCCGATCCTTCTGCCCCGGAGAACGAACCGAGCCTCAGCAATGACCCGCCAGCGGTCGATCCGGTCGCGGACGAAGGCAACTGCGCGGACACTGAACT
Source organism: Micromonospora sp. NPDC000442 (assembly GCF_042898635.1). Lineage (NCBI taxonomy): Bacteria > Bacillati > Actinomycetota > Actinomycetes > Micromonosporales > Micromonosporaceae > Micromonospora > Micromonospora sp. NPDC000442. Next base: position 162,751 of record NZ_JBIAYZ010000004.1, read on the forward strand.
CTCGGTGACCGCCGTGGCGCTGCCCGCGCAGGCCGCCTCGGGAGCCCACGTCGACCTGAATCTGAAGATCCGTAACAGGTCCGACCGGACGTGCAGCCGGGACGTCGGCGCGACCGCCCAGGAGTTGTACATCAAGGCCGGTGCCGAGGTGGTCTGGTCCTCGGACACCTGTGGCACGGCCGCCGGGTCCGACGTGCAGTCCTTCACCCCCGGCTTCGAACGCTCCTACCAGGTCAACTGGAACGGCAGGGACAGCAGCCGGTGTGCCGACGGTGTGGCGAACGGACCGGCCGTGCCGGCGGGGTCGTACCAGGTCTTCGCCCGGGTGGGCACCAAGCTCAGCCAGCCCGCGAAGCTGGTCCTCAGGTAGTCGATGCTTGGGCCGCCGTGCCGACCGCCGGCTCGGCCTCGGCTCGGTCGGGCGAGCCCTTACAAATTGCTGCCTAGACGTAGCGTTCCAGGATGGACGCCTCGGCCAGTCGCGACAGTCCTTCGCGTACGCCCCGGGCCCGAGCGTCACCGACGCCGTCGACCGCTTGCAGGTCTTCCACTGTGGCGCCCAGCAGCCGTTGCAGGCTGCCGAAGTGCACCACCAGCCGGTCGACCACGGCCACCGGAAGCCGGGGCACCTTGGCCAGCAGCCGGAAACCGCGAGGGCTGACCGCCGCGTCCAGCGCGTCCGAGGCGGCCGGGTAGCCGATCGCCTTGGCGACCGAGACCAGATCGATCAGCTCGGTGGCGCTCAGTAGATCCAGCTCGACCAGCGCCTCGTCGAGGGTCCGGGACTTGCGACCGGTCGGCAGGTAGTCCCGAATGACCAGGGTGCGGTCGGCGTCGACGCCGGCCATCAGCTCGTCCAGCTGAAGGGCGAGCAACCGCCCGTCGGTGCCCAGCTCGACCACGTAACCGGCGATCTCGTCGGCGATCCGGCGGACCATCTCCAGCCGCTGCACCACGGCCACCGCGTCGCGTACGGTGACCAGGTCCTCGATCTCCAGGGCGGACAGGGTGCCGGAAACCTCGTCGAGGCGGAGTTTGTACCGCTCCAACGTGGCCAGCGCCTGATTCGCGCGGGAGAGGATCGCCGCCGAGTCGTCAAGCACGTGCCGCTGACCGTTGACGTAGAGGCTGATGATGCGCATGGACTGGCTGACCGAGATGACCGGGTAGCCGGTCTGCCGGGCGACCCGCTCCGCGGTGCGGTGCCGAGTGCCGGACTCCTCGGTCGGGATGGTCGGGTCGGGCATCAGGTGGACCGCCGCTCGGACGATCCGGGTGCCGTCGCTGGAGAGCACGACCGCGCCGTCCATCTTGCACAGCTCCCGGACCCGGGTCGCGGAGAACTCGACGTCCAGCGGAAAACCGCCCGTGCAGAGCCCTTCGACCACCTTGTCGTAGCCCAGGACGATCAGCGCGCCCGTCCGACCCCGCAGGATCCGCTCCAACCCGTCGCGTAGTGCGGTGCCCGGTGCCATCAGGGCCAGATTGGCGCGCAGCGGGTCACCGGCGACGCCGCCCCCGGTCACGCTCACGCTGATGGGTCGGGCAGGCGAGCCCACGGCAGCGGTGCGGGCGTGGGGCGTCGCGCCGGCTGGCTTGGTGGTATCGCGGTCGATCGGCACGGGCACAGTCTACGGACTGCCCTGCGGTGGGTGCTCTCGCGGTTACTGTGATGTGTCACGATTCCGCCCGCGCTGCCCGACCTGCCCGGTGGACGGCTCACTCCGCCGACGCCCGCGCGGCGGCCTGCAACGCCGAACGGACGTCGGTGACCTCGATCACGCGCATCTGCTCCGGGCCGGCACCGGTGCTGGCGGGCCCACAGCCCGGCGGCACGAGGGCCAGTCGGAAACCGAGCCGGGCCGCCTCGGCCAACCGGCGCGGCACCGCGCCCACCCGGCGCACCTCGCCGGTGAGACCGACCTCACCGATCGCCACCAGGTGCGGTGCGATCGCCAGGTTGAGCCCTCCGGAGGCGACGGCGAGGGCGACCGCGAGGTCGGCTGCGGGCTCCACCACCCGGATGCCGCCCACGGTGGCCGCGAAGACCTCCCGGTCGTGCAGAGTGAGCCGTTCGGTACGGCGCTGGAGCACCGCCAGCACCATCGCCAGCCGGGCGGAGTCCAGCCCGGAGACGGTACGCCGGGGCGAGCCGGCCACGGTGGCACCGATCAGTGCCTGCACCTCGGTGAGCAGTGCCCGGCGCCCCTCCATCGCCACCGTCACGCAGGTGCCCGGGACCGGCTCGGAGTAACGGGTCAGGAACAGCCCGGAGGGGTCGGCGAGGCTGCTGATGCCGCCCTCGTGCATCTCGAAGCAGCCGACCTCGTCGGCGGCGCCGAACCGGTTCTTGACCCCACGCACCATCCGCAGCGACGAGTGCTTGTCGCCTTCGAAGTGCAGCACCACGTCGACCAAATGCTCGAGCACCCGGGGACCGGCGACCTGGCCGTCCTTGGTGACGTGGCCGACCAGCACGGTGGCGACCCCGCGTTCCTTGGCGACCGCGACCAGGGCGGCGGTGACCGCCCGGACCTGGGTCACCCCGCCCGGTACGCCCTCGGTGCCGGTGGTGGAGATGGTCTGCACCGAGTCGAGGACGAGCAGGCCGGGCTTGACCGCGTCGAGGTGACCGAGCACCGCCGCGAGGTCGCTCTCGGCGGCCAGGAAGAGCTGATCGTGCAGGGTGCCCATGCGCTCCGCCCGCAGCCGCACCTGGCTGACCGACTCCTCACCGCTGACCACCAGCGACGGGCTACCCGCTCCGGCGGCCCACTGCTGGGCGACGTCGAGCAGCAGAGTCGACTTGCCCACCCCCGGCTCCCCGGCGAGCAGCACCACGGCACCGGGGACCAGGCCGCCACCGAGGACGCGATCCAGCTCGCCGACCCCGGTGGGCCGGGCCCGGGCCGGTGCCGCGCTGATGGTGGCGATGGGCCGGGCCGGCTCGGCGGGCATCCGGGAACTCACCACGCGGCCCGAGACGGTCGGGCCGGTGATCGTGCACTCGACCACGGAGCCCCACTCGGCGCACTCGGGACAGCGTCCCACCCACTTCGGTGGCTGGTGTCCGCAGGCGTCGCACTCGTACGCGGGCCGGGGCTCGCGAGCAGCGGCGCGGCTTCGCGAGCCGGTGCCCGCCCGGGACGGGGTCGATCGGGAGATGCTCACCCGACCGACGCTAACCCCCGGGTACGACGAGGGCGTCGTCGGCATGGCTGCACCACGCCGACGACGCCGCCGGTGCGTACCTGGAGCGGCCCGGTCGCGGTAGGCGATGCCGGGCCGACGTGCTCAGTGGCCGCCTTCGCCCTCGTACTCGGTGTGCCGCTCGATGATCGGCGACGGTTGAGGCGCGGGGGTGAGCGGTACGGCGATCGGTGCGGGGCTGGTGACCGTCTCGCCACCGAAGTCGAAGGTCAGCGTGACGCTCTGGCCGGCGAGCAGGGCCTCGTTCAGACCGACGAGCTGGAGCACCTGCTCACCCTCGGTGTTGAGCTGCACGTAGCTCAGCGGGGGGATCTCGATCCGGGCCGGACCGGCCGCAGGCGATTCGGTCGGGCTCGGCGACGGGGAATCGTCCGGCGAGGGGGAGTCGTCCGGCGAGGGAGAGTTGCCCGGCGAGGCGGAGTTGTCCGGCGAGGGGGAGCCCTCGGGGGACTGCTCCGGCGACGTGGTGGGCGATGGGCTGGTCGCGGCGGCGACCGAGGTGAGCACCACCTCTCGGGCGTCCGACGAGGTGACCGTCACCGTGACCGGATCCGGTGAGTCGTTGTAGAGGACGACGTTGAGCAGGGCGTTGTCGCCGGCCTGGTAGCCCTCGACACCGGGGTAGGCGACCAGGGCACCGCGTACGGCGTACTTCCCGTCGCCGGCCACGAAGTTGGCGCCCTGGACCGACGGCACCTTGTTGGCCGTCTCGGAGATCTGGCCGGCGCCGCATCCGGACAGCAGCAGCCCGGCCGCCGCGATCCCGGGCAGCAGCACGGCAGCCCGCCGGGAACCCCTGATCGAGCGCCTCACGTCGGTCCTCCTCGTCACGATCACACCCGGCTTGCCCGCCGGAACCGCTGGCCATGCCCGCGCAGACCGGGCTCCAGGGTAGTTGGAGCTGATCGTGGCCCGCACGCCGACCCGGTGCGGCCACCTGCCGGGGTGAGACTCAGCCGAGCCGACCGTTCGTGACCAGCAGGGCGACGTCGATCAGGGCGACCAGCAGCACCGCCCGGAAGGCGGCCACCGGCCGGGCTCCGGCGTGATCGCCGGTCCTGCCCGCGTACCAGGCCACGATGAAGATCACGACGGTGGCGCCGACCGCCGCGAGACCCACGCCCGACGGTGGTCCGGGCGGCCCGAGTACCAACGTGACGGTCGCGGCGATCAGCAGCCCGACGGCGGCCGCCCGGCTTCCCGTCGCACCGAGTCGGTGCGGCAGTCCATGGATCCCGGTCCGGGCGTCGTCGGCGAAGTCGGGCAGCACGTTGGCGAAGTGGGCGCCCGCGCCGAGCAGCGCCGCCGCGACGACCAGCCAGGCCGGGGGCGGCGGAGCGTCGGGCAGCGCCAGCACCACGAAGGCGGGGAGCGCGCCGAAGGAGATCGCGTACGGCAGCACCGAGATCGGGGTGGACTTCAGCGGCCAGTCGTAGAGCAGCGCCGAGACCAGGGCGACAATGGCGCAGATCGCCGCCGTCGGGTTGGTGGTCAGGGCCAGCGCCACGGTCGCGGTGGCGGCCACGGCGGCGGCCGCCGCCACGGTACGCCGGCCGAGCGCACCGGCGGCCAACGGCTTGTCGGTACGCCCGACCGCGGCATCGCGATCCGCGTCGAGCAGGTCGTTGGTCCACCCGACGGTGAACTGGCTGGCAGCCACGGTGAGCACCACCGCGACGACGCCGCCGGGTGGATGCCCGACACCGACGGCGAGCAGACCTGCCACTGTGGTGACCGCCGCGGTCGGCTCCGGATGGCTCGCTCTGACCAGCCCTAACACCGTCGACGACATAACGGAAGTCTGGTCGTTACCGGCGAGTCGTGCCACGCTCGTTGCCATGCGTGACGCCGGCCGCGTGCTGCCCCGCAACGATCCGCGCCAGTACGACGACCTGGCGGACGAGTGGTGGCGGCCGGACGGCGTGTTCGCCATGCTGCACTGGCTGGCCCGGGCGCGGGCCGCGCTGGTGCCCCCGGCGGCACGACCCGGTGCGCTCCTGGTCGACCTGGGCTGCGGGGCCGGGCTGCTCGCCCCACACCTGGTCGGCAAGGGTTACCGACACGTTGGGGTGGACCTGACCCGCTCGGCGCTGGCGCAGGCGGCGGTGCGCGGCGTGACGGCGGTCAACGGCGACGCCACGGCGGTACCGCTATTGGACGGCTGTGCCGACGTGGTCGCCGCTGGCGAGTTGCTGGAGCACGTCCCGGACTGGCGGGCGGCGGTGGCCGAGGCGTGTCGCCTGCTGCGGCCCGGCGGCCTGCTGGTGCTGGACACCCTCAACGACACCGCGCTGGCCCGGCTGGTCGCCGTCCGAATCGCCGAACGTCTGCCCACCGTGCCGCGCGGCATCCACGATCCTCGGTTGTTCGTGGACGACCGGGAGTTGGTCGCCGAGTGCGCCCGACACGGCGTCGACCTGCGGGTCCGTGGTGTCCGGCCAGGGGTACCGGGGCTGCTGCGGTGGCTGCTGCGGCAGGCGACGGGTGCCGCGACGCCAGCCGGTCAGGCACCGCGCATCGTGCCGACCGGGTCGAGAGCGGTGCTCTACCAGGGTCACGGGGTACGCGACGGATAGCTGATTCAGGTGAGGGTATGGCAATGGCCGAAGAGGGGGTTCCATCCATGACCGAGCGCAGTGGAGCGCCGGCGGCGGCCCGGCGGCTGGCGCCCCGGCTGGCGGCGCGGGCCGCCACGCACGACCGGGACGGCTCGTTTCCCGTCGACGACTTCACCGACCTGCGAGAGGCGGGGCTGTTCGGGCTGATGGTCCCCGCCGAACTGGGTGGCACCGGTGCCACCTTCGCGGCCTACGCCGCCGTCGCCACCGAACTGGCCCGGGGCAATGGTGCCACCGCGCTGGTGTTCAACATGCACGCCTCGGTCACCGGGGCGCTCGGCGCGGTCACCGAGGAACTGGCCGAGGCGCTCGGCGTACCGGCGGAGGCGCTGGCCGCCCGCGACCGCCTGTTGCGGGCGGCGGCCGACGGGGCGTGGTATGCGGTCGCGATGAGCGAGCGGGGCGCGGGTGCCCGGCTGTCCCAGCTCGCCACGGTCTACGAACCGGTCGACGGCGGCTGGCGGATCAAGGGCAGCAAGACCTTCTGCTCCGGTGCCGGTCACGCCGACGGTTACCTGGTGGCGGCCCGCAGCGCCGCCGACTCGTCGGTGGTCTCGCAGTTCCTGGTTCCGGCGGGGGAGGGCCTCACCGTCGAGCCGACCTGGGACGCCCTCGGCATGCGCGCCACCGCCTCGCACGACCTGCACCTCGACGTGACCGTCGGCACCGACCGGCTGCTCGGCGGGGTCGAGGGGCTGGCCCTGGTGGTGGCCCAGCTCATGCCGCACTGGCTGGTGGCCAGCTACGCGGCCGTCTACGTGGGGGTGGCCCGGGCGGCGATCGACGCGGCCGTGGAACACCTCAACGCCCGGAACCTCGCCGGGCTGCCGGCGGTACGCGCCCGCCTGGGTCGCGCCGACGCCGCCGTGGCGGCGGCGGAGCTGGTGGTCGCCGAGGCGGCTCGACGAGTGGACGAGGCGCCGGGCGACGAGGAGACCAACCGGTGGGTGTGGCGGGCCAAGCTGTTGGCCGGCACCACCGCGGCGGACGTGGCCGCGTCCATGCTGGAGACGGCCGGCACCTCCGCCACCCGGCGGGGTCATCCGCTGGAACGCCTGTACCGCGACGCCCGCTGCGGGTCGCTGCACCCGGCCACCTCGGACGTCTGCGCCGACTGGCTCGGCATCGCCACACTCGGCGGTGACCCGGACCGTGACGGATCGAGTCCTCGTTGGTGAGCGTGAGGGAATGAGCTTGCGAGCCCCGCGGTCGCGAACCGGGGCGGGACTGGCGAGCGTCGGATGTGAGCTTGCGAGAGGAAGGTGGGACCGTGTCCGTACCGGTGATCGCGGGCCTGGGCACGGCCCATCCGCCCTCGGCCGACCAGCAGGAGTTGTGGGAGAAGTTCTTCTCACAGCACTTTTCCGGCTCCACCCGCGCGTTGGCCGAGCGGATCTTCGCGCATTCCGGAGTGACCCGGCGGCAGGCGGCGGTCAACCCGTTGCTTGAGGACGTCTCCGAGTGGCCGACCGAGCGACGGATGCTCCGTTACCAGGTCGAGGCGTTGCCGCTGGGAAAGGAGGCGGTCGGCCGGGCGTTGACCGCCGCCGGGCTGGACGCCCGTGACGTCGGCCTCTTCGTCGTATGCTCGTGCACCGGGTACGCCACTCCCGGGCTGGACATCCTGCTCGCCCGGGATCTGGGCATGGCCGCGACGACCCAGCGGATGTTCGTCGGTCACATGGGCTGCTACGCGGCTCTGCCGGGGTTGGGTGCGGTGGGTGACTTCGTCACCGCGCGGGGGCGTCCCGCGCTGCTGCTCTGCGCCGAGTTGACCAGTTTGCACCTGCAGCCCTCGTCGGCCCGGATGGACACCCAGCAGATCGTTTCCCACGCGCTCTTTTCCGATGCCGCGGTCGCCGCGGTGGTCGTTCCCGGCGGGCGGGGGTACGCCGTGCGTGAGGTCGCCTCGGTGACCGACACCTCCACCGCCGACCACATGACCTGGGAGGTGACCGACACCGGTTTCCGGATGGGGCTGTCGCCGAAGGTGCCGCAGGTGCTGTCGGCGCACGTCCGAGGGCTGGTCGACGAGGTGCTGGCCCGGCACGGCACCCGGCGGTCGGAGGTGGACGGCTGGGCCGTGCACCCGGGTGGTCCACGCATCCTCAACGTGGTGGAGCGGGAGCTGGGGCTGGCGCCGACGGCGTTGGCGGCGTCCCGGGAGACGCTGAACGAGCACGGCAACTGTTCCTCGCCGACAGTGCTGCTGATCCTCGACCGCCTGTTCCGGTCGGCACCGGCACCGCGCCGGGTGGTGATGCTGGCCTTCGGGCCTGGGTTGACCCTCTACGCCGCCCTGCTGGAGCGGCACGCCTGATCATCCAGTAGAGCTACCCTTCTGGTATGGACGTCGATGCCACCCATCGGCTGCGCGGGGCACTGCTGGCCGCCGTCGCGGTGGCGGCGCTGACCCTCGGCGGCTGGTGGTGGCAAATAGCGGCACCGGAGTGGCCGACCGGCGCGGGTCTCGCGCCGGACGGGTCGTCGTCCGTCACGTACTGGCGGGAGGACCCGGTCACCGGCGACACGGTGCCCGAGCTTCCCAATGCCACCTCCTCCGTCCTGGTCGACGCGCGCACCGGTGCGGTGGCCGGAACGCACGACGGGCCGGCGCAGCGCACTGTGACGGGTTCCGCCGGATCGAGCGGCTGGCGGGCGGGCGGGACCGACCTGGTCTGGACCGAGTCGGCGAGGCTCAGCTCCGGCGGGGCGGTTGTCCGGCAGACCCGGATGGAGCGGGGCGAGCGGCACCTGTTGCGCCTGCGCTGCACTGGTCCGGGCGAGCTGCTGGTAGCCGTCAGCGGCGCCCGGTCAGCGGCCCCGATGACGGTGGGCTGCGACGGTGGGCAGGTCATGATGGAACTCGCCGGCACCGGCGCTGCGGCCCGGTTGTCGTTCTCGCCAGCCGGGTCGGAGCCGGTCCAGATCGAGGCCCGGTTGATCGCCTTGAAGTGAGCCGTGGCGACCGTTCCGGCGGTCCGGTCGCGGGGGTTCAGTCGGCGAGTCGGGACAGTGCGGCGTGATGGTCGGCGATCGAGGTGACCTCGGGTACCACAAGCGTGATCCGGCCGGTGCGGTCGGCGAGCAGGGCGGTCACGCCGTCCTGCCTGGCCGGCAGGTGCAGGAAGGCACGTAGTCCTCCGGCCGGATCGGCGAGCGAACGCACCTGTGTCCCCGGCGGTGCTGCCCGTGGCCGGGCCGCGGCCACGGTGACCACGGTCACCCCGGCCGGTGCCGCCGTCGCCGCCTCGGCGACCTGCTCCGGGCAGGCGCAACCGTCCACCAGCAGCACCACCACCGGCAGCAGCCCTCGTAGCGCCACCGGTGACTGCCCGCCGTCGACCAGGTCGAGCGCGGGCAGGGGGCGACCGGTCAGCTGCGCCGGTGCCGGGTCGGGCGTGCTGGCCCCCGGTCCGGTCCGGCCGGCCCTGGGCCAGGTGACGGCGGCCAGGCCGGCGAGGGTGGTCAGGACCGCGACGATCAGCACGATCACCAGTCCGGTGGGCGGACGCCGGCGGCGCTGGTCAGCCGCCCGGCGCAGCTCACGACGGACCTGTTCGGCCTCGTCTGTCAGGGCCGCCAGGTCGTCCGGGATGACCACCCGGCCCCATTCCGGCGGCAGGTCGGGCAGCCCGGGACCATCGGCGTCAGCCTTGCCCATTACGACCCCCTGGAACCTCACGGGTACGCGGACGCGGCACTCCTCAAGCGTCCCGCACCGGGCCGGGTACCGCTACCGCTGCCCGCGTCGGGCTGCGGCGCGATATCATGGAACGGGTGCGTAGCCCTTGATCTCCAGCGGGTGTGTTGCAGGGCCTCGGCGCTTGTTCTCCCGGATCTCAACGTCCACGGCGGCGGTGTCCGGGGGTCATCCCAAGGTTACTCAACGTGTTCGAATCATTGTCTGGATGGTCTGTCAAGCCGAAGAAATACCTCTCACAGGGCCCCTGAGCTGCGCCAACGGTCAGGACAGCGGTGAGACATCGGTGCCTGAGCGTGTTACCCTAGACACAGCGAAAGGGGTTTCGAACCTATGGTTTTCAGTGTCGGCGAGACCGTTGTTTACCCCCACCACGGGGCCGCACTCATCGAGGCAATCGAGACTCGGGTCATCAAGGGCGAGCCCAAGCAGTACCTCGTCCTGAGGGTCGCGCAGGGTGACCTGACGGTCCGGGTACCAGCCGAGAACGCCGAGATCGTGGGTGTGCGCGAGGTGGTTGGCGAAGAGGGCCTCGGCAAGGTCTTCGACGTTCTCCGGGCTCCGCACACCGAGGAGCCGACCAACTGGTCGCGGCGTTACAAGGCGAATTTGGAGAAGCTGGCTTCCGGCAACCCGCTGAAGGTGGCCGAGGTCGTCCGTGACCTGTGGCGTCGCGAGCGGGAGCGGGGGCTGTCCGCGGGCGAGAAGCGCATGCTCGCCAAGGCCCGCGACATTCTGGTCGGCGAGGTCGCGCTGGCCGAGAAGAGCACCAAGGACGAGGCGGAGACGCTGCTCGACAAGGTGCTGACGGAGGCCTAGGCCGCACAGCATCGTCGTACCCGATTCGTAGCGAACAAACCGTCGAGGACCGCGACGTGACCGCGCAGCTCAATCCGTGCGGTGACGTCGCGGTCCTCGTGCCTGCGGCCGGAGCCGGTGTGCGCCTCGGGCCCGGTCGGCCGAAGGCACTGCGGCTGCTGGCCGGTGAACCGTTGCTGGTGCACGCGGTCCGTCGGTTGGCCGAAGCCCCCTCGGTGCACAGCATCGTGGTGGCCGCGCCGGTCGCGGAGGTGGCGGCCGTGGGTGAACTTCTCGCACCGATCGCCCCGGTGACCGTGGTTCCCGGCGGCGCGGAACGGCAGGCGTCGGTGGCCGCCGCGCTCGCCGCGGTACCCGCCGGTCCCGAGATCGTCCTGGTGCACGACGCGGCTCGCGCACTCACCCCGCCCGCGCTTGTGGAATCGGTGGCCGCGGCGGTCCGGGCGGGCCATGACGCGGTGATCCCGGTGCTGCCGGTCGTCGACACGATCAAGGAGGTCGACGCGGACGAGAAGGTGCTCGGCACCGTCGACCGGGCCGCGTTGCGCGCCGTGCAGACCCCCCAGGGATTCCGCCGGGCGGTGCTGACCGCAGCCCACGCCGCTGCCGCCGACGCCCTCACCGACGACGCCGGGCTGGTCGAAAAGCAGGGCGTTTCGGTGCACTGCGTGCCCGGTTCGGAACACGCGCTGAAGATCACCAGGCCGTTCGACCTGGCGCTGGCCGAGCACCTGCTGGCGACCGGACGCTAGCGCGTACCCTCGGCTCATGATCGTTCCTCGGGTGGCCATCGGGACCGACGTGCACGCCTTCGAGGCCGGTCGACCCTGCTGGGTGGCCGGTCTGTACTGGCCGGAGCAGGACGGCCTGGCCGGGCACTCGGACGCGGACGTGGCCGCCCACGCCGCCTGCAACGCGCTGCTCTCCGCGGCCGGTCTCGGTGATCTCGGCGCCAACTTCGGGGTGGGGCAGCCCGAGTGGGCCGGAGCGAGCGGGGTGGCCCTGCTCACCGAGACAGCCCGCCGGGTACGCTCCGCCGGCTTCGCCATCGGCAACGTGTCCGTGCAGGTGGTGGGGAACCGGCCGAAGATCGGCCCACGTCGGGACGAGGCCGAGCAGGTGCTGTCCGAGGCCGTCGGCGCGCCGGTCACCGTCTCCGCCGCCACCACCGACGGCCTGGGCTTCACCGGGCGCGGCGAGGGGCTCGCCGGGATCGCGGTCGCCCTGGTGTACGAGCAGCCGAGCGCCTAGGCTCGCCGCGATGTCCGCCGACGTCCCCACCGACCCGCCCGCCGCCGACGGCTACCTCGAACGCGCCACGCTCCTCGCCGAGCTGGGCCGCTACGACGAGGCGGTGGCCGAACTAGGCTCCGCACTGGCCCTCGACCCGGCCGCCGCCAGCGTGTCGACCATGCTGGCCCGGGTTCACCTGGCCGCCGGCCGACCGACCGAGGCGCTTGCCGCCGCCGAGGCCGCGGTGACCGCCGCGCCGGGACAGGTGCCCCCGCTTGTCGTACGTGGGCTGGCCCTCGGCGACCTCGAACGGTATGCCGAGGCCGCCCGTACCGCCGACGAGATCCTGGCCCTGGGCCCGGCGGACGCGTACGCCCAGCGCAGCGCGGCGGCGATCCTGGCCGGCTCCCGCAACGGCCAGCCGGCGTTGAACGCGGCCTGGCGCGGGGTGGAGCTGGCCCCCGAGGAACCGCAGGGCCACCTGGTGCTGGGTCTGGTCGCGGCCAACATGCGGATGTACGACCTGGCGGAGCGGGCCTACCGGGAGGCGCTGCGGCTGGACCCGCGCCTCGCGGAGACGGGCGACGACGTCGGGGTACTGCGGCTGGAACAGCGCCGGTGGAGCGCTGCGCTGGAGCGACTGGCCGAAGCGGCGGTGGCGAACCTGCCGCCGACCGATCCGCGCCGCGCTGACGAGGTGCGGGACGAATCAACCCGGCCGGACGAGGCCAGCGACGATCAGGACCGGCCGGGTGCCGCCCAGGAGGAGTCGGGTCGGTCGGCACGCGCCGGAGATCCCGAACCGGCCGGGCGTGGTGCAGCCTGGCCGGGACAGCACGGCATCGGGCCGGTCGTCGCACGCCAGCCGGTGCCGGCGGCACTCCGGCAGTTTGTGCTCTGGGGCGCCGGATGGTCGGTGGTTGCCGCCACAGTGGTCGCCTGTTCGACCGCGACCGGCTCCGGGTTCTCCCGACTGCTGGCCGTGGTGGCGGCTGCTGGCGGTGCCATCGTGCTCCGGCAGCACGCGTCCCGGCTGCCCGGCCTGACCCGGACCGTCCTGCCGGTGCTGCGGCGCACCGACCGACCGCTCGCCCTGGCCGTCTACGCTGCCGCCGCCGCGCCGGTGCTGATCCTGCTCTACGCCCTGCTCGGCACCCCGTGGCCGCTGGTCCTGGCCATCGCGATCGCCACCGCCGCCCGGTTGGCGATCGTCGGCCGGCCGGTCGCCTGACCGACGACAGCCCGGCTCCGCACGGTCGCGCCACGGCGCGACCTCAGGGGCGACGGGCCCAGGTCCAGGCGTACCCGTCGTCCTCGCATTCGGCCGCCGCGTCGCAAAGGTCGAGTGGGCGGAAGGTGTCGACCATGACCGCCAGCTCGTCGAAGAAGTCCACCCCGATGGCGCGTTCCGCCGCGCCTGGCTGCGGTCCGTGCGTGAAGCCGGACGGGTGCAGCGAGATGGAGCCCTGCTCGATGCCGGAGCCGCGCCGCGCCTCGTAGTTGCCCCCGGTGTAGAAGAGCATCTCGTCGGAGTCGACGTTGTGGTGGTGGTAGGGCACCGGAATGGCGTCCGGGTGGTAGTCGACCTTGCGGGGGACGAACGAGCAGATCACGAAGTTCGGGCCGGCGAAGGTCTGGTGCACCGGCGGCGGCTGGTGGATCCGGCCGGTGATCGGCTCGAAGTCGTGGATGGAGAACGCCCACGGGTAGAGGTGCCCGTCCCACCCGACCACGTCGAACGGATGGTTGGCGAAAACATGTCGCGTCCAAACAGTGCCGTCACCACCCGCGCGTGCCGCCCGGGACCGGTGGCGGACCAGCACCTCGACGTCGGTGCCCTCGACCAGCAACGGGGCGTCCGGCCCCCGGACGTCGCGCTCGCAGTACGGCGAATGTTCCAGGAACTGACCGCGTACGGAGAGGTAGCGCTTGGGTGGGCCGATGTGCCCGGACGCCTCCACAGCGAGTAGCCGGGTCGGGGTGTCGCCGGTGGGCACCAGGCGGTGCACCGTCGAGGTCGGGATGATCACGTAGTCGCCGGCCACCGCGTCGAGTACGCCGAACGTCGACTCGACCCGCAGCGTGCCCGCCTCGACGTACAGGCAGTGGTCGCCGGTGGCGTCGCGGAACAGCGGCGAGGGGCGGTCGGCCAGGACGTAGGCGATCCGCACGTCGTCGTTGGCGAGCAGGTACCGCCGGCCGAGGACCGGGTCCGCACCGGTTCCGTCGAGTTTGTGGGTACGCAGGTGCCGGGGCTTGAGCGGCAGGTTCGGCATCCGGGTCACGGCCGGCGGGGTGAACTCCTCGGCGGCGACGATCGCGGTCGGGGCGTACCGGTGGTAGAGCAGGGACGAGTCGGAGGAGAAGCCCTCCTGGCCCATCAGCTCCTCGGTGTAGAGGCTGCCGTCCGGCTGCCGGAACTGGGTGTGGCGCTTGCGTGGCAGCTCGCCGACGCTGCGGTAGTACGGCATCTCGCCCTCCCGGTCCGCCGTGCGTCCGATAATCGGACACTGTTGTCCGCTTCTTGAAGCGTCCCGTACATTCTTGTCTCGTGTCAACGCAGCTGCCCACTCTTGTCGCCGGTCTGGTCGACGACGCCGCAGTCTTTCCGCCGGGCAGCGCTCCGCTGCCCGACGCCGTCGGCGCCCACCGGCGGCAACGTGCCGCGTGGTACGCCGACCTGGTCGGCCCGCTGCTGCTACCCGCCTCGGCGATCACGGCGGATGGGCTGAGCGGCCTGGTCGACCCGGCCGAGGGCCTCGCCATCGGGCTGATCGGCGACACCGGCCTCGACCGGCTGCCCTTCGCGCTGTCGCTCCTGCCCCCGCTCGGGGTGACCGCACGACAGGTCGAAGCACCGGTCGCCCGCCGGGGCGAGGACCCGCAACCTGGACTGACCGAGCTGGTGAAGCTCGCCGAGCGGCTGGACGACGTCCCCGTCTACGCGGAGATCCCGCTCACCTTCGGGCTGATGGGCGCCCTGGACGCGCTCGCCGACGCGCGCACCCGCGGGATACCGGTCGCCGCCAAGTTCCGTACCGGCGGACTGGCCGCCGAACTGTTCCCGAACCCCGCCGAGCTGGCCGCGGTGATCTGCGCCTGCCGGGACCGGGACCTGCCGTTCAAGCTGACCGCCGGGCTGCACCATGCGGTGCGGCACGTGGACCCGGAGACCGGCTTCACCCACCACGGGTTCGGCAACGTGCTCGCCGCGACCCTGGCCGCCGCCGACGGCGCGACCGTCGGTGCTGTCGCCGAGCTGCTCACCGTCCGCGACGAGCGACCGCTGGTGCAGACGGTCGACGGCCGGCACGACTCGGCGCGCCCGCTGTGGGTGGGGTTCGGGTCGTGCAGCATCGTGGAACCACTTACCGATCTGATCCGGCTTGGGCTGGTGAACGGAGGCTTCGAAGCATGAGCGAGCGTCAGCGCGGCGGCGCGGAGCGACGCGGAGGGCCGGCATGAGCTGGGTTCCGGGTGTGGCGGGTTCCGGGTACGGGGTGCACCATCTGCCGTACGGGGTGTTCCGGGTGGGCGACGGCGAGCCGCGCATCGGCGTCCGCGTCGGCGACCTGGTGCTGGACCTGGCCGGGGCGGAGGCCGCCGAGCTGGTGCTGGCCGGCGGGGCGCTGCGCAGGCCGACGCTCAACGCGTTCCTGGCGCTGGGGCGGCCGCAGTGGACCGCGGTGCGGGACCGGATCACCGAGCTGCTCACCGAGCCGACGCACCGGGCGGCGGTGGAGCCACTGCTGGTGCCCGTCGACGAGGTGCGGATGGAGTTGCCCTTCGAGGTCGCCGACTACGTCGACTTCTACTCCTCGGAACACCACGCGTCGAACGTCGGCCTGATCTTCCGCCCCGGGCAGCCTCCGCTGCTGCCGAACTGGAAACACCTGCCGATCGGCTATCACGGCCGGGCCGGCACGGTGGTGGTCTCCGGCACCCCGGTGGTGCGTCCGCAGGGCCAACGCCCCAGCTCGGATGGGCCGACGTTCGGCCCGTCAGCGCGCCTGGACATCGAGGCCGAGGTCGGGTTCGTGGTCGGCGTACCGAGCCCGCTCGGCCGGCCGGTGGCCGCCACCGATTTCGCCGATCACGTCTTCGGTGTGGTGCTGGTCAACGACTGGTCGGCGCGGGACATCCAGGCATGGGAGTACCAGCCGCTCGGGCCGTTCCTGGGCAAGTCGTTCGCCACCTCGATCGCCGCCTGGGTCACTCCGCTCGACGCGCTGCGGCACGCGTTCGTCGCGGGCCCGGCGCAGGATCCGCCGGTGGCCGAGTACCTGCGTGACGAGCCGCACCTGGGACTGGACCTACAGCTGCGGGTGGTCTGGAACGGGGAGCCGGTCAGCGAGCCGCCCTTCGCCGGCATGTACTGGACCCCGGCTCAGCAACTGGCGCACCTGACCGTCAACGGTGCCTCGCTACGCACCGGCGACCTCTACGCCTCCGGAACCGTCTCCGGCCCGCGGCGCGACCAGGTCGGCTCGTTCCTGGAACTCAGCTGGGGCGGCACCGAGCCGGTCACCGTGGGCGGGACGGAACGCACCTTCCTGGCCGACGGTGACACAGTGACGATCACCGCGACCGCACCCGGCCCGGACGACACCACCCTCACGTTGGGCGAGGTCACGGGCACCGTCCTGGCGTCGAACTGACCTGAACCCGACAGCTGTCCTTGATCGCACAGCGGGTGCGATCGAGGACCGTCACCGCCTTCGTTGATCGCCTCGGAATTCCGTCGCCATGCCGCGCCGGGCCGGCCGGTGCTCCCCTTTCCGGTCGGCCCGGCCCCGGCTGGCGGAACGTCGAAACTGAGGGAGATGACGACGATGCACGATCTCGTGGACGCGGTCTGGCGGACCAGCAGCCGTTCCAACGACCAGGGCCTCTGCGTGGAGGTGGCCGACAATCTGGCCGCTGTCCACGGTGTGGTGGGCATCCGCGACTCGAAGGACCAGGACGGACCGGTGCTCGTGGTGAGCCCACCGGGCTGGACCGCATTCGTCGACGCGATCCGGGACGGCCGGTTCGTCGGCTGATGCCCGCAGGGGGTCTCCGGTGGGGGATTCTCCGCTCGGGGACCCCGCGCCACGCTCACGCCGCGTACCGTCGGTGCCACGGGAGGTGGCATGTCGACCGTTGCGGTAAACGGGTTGGTCGCGGCATCCGCGGCCGATCTGTGGCGGGTGCTCACCGACCTGTCCCGGTCCAGGTGCAGCGATCGGCCCGTGCAACTGCTGACGCCGGGAACGTTCGGCCCGGGTACGAGCTGGCGGGAGATCCGAACGCGACCGGGCGGCGGCACGGTGGCCGAGGAGTTTGTCGTGTTGGCCGCCGAGCCGCCCCGGCGGCTGATCCTCGGCTCGCCCGGTGACGGTGTGGACTACCGGATCATCTGGGCGCTACGGGAGGTCCGCAGTCGCGGGCGTCGCCACACCTCGGTGACGGTGACGGTGCGGGCTCAGCCGGCTGCGACAACCAGCCGGGCGCTGGCACTGCTGCTCGGCGGGTTGGCAGTGCGAGCTGCGGAAAAGGTACTGCGGCAGGACATAGCCGCCCTGGCCGCCGCGGCCGGTGCCCGCCACGCCGAAGTCGCCTGACCCAGCCCTCGTCGCCCGTCTTCCCGCTCTACGCCCCGGGGCCCGAGCGATGTTTTCGCGAGTTGCGGCGAACAGCGGCATCACGCCCATCGCGAGGCCGCGGCATGCCGCATGTCGGGACGGGCCGGCGGCGAGTCCGGGCTCGGCGGGCTCGGCGGGCGAGTGCGGCTCGGCGGGCTTGGTGGGCGGGTTTGGCGGGGCGGCTCGGGGGCGGGCCCGGAGGCGGCTGGGTAGGGTGCCGTGCGGAGGTGCGGCATGGGGTGGGCGGCGGGTCGGCGGCGGTTCGTGGCGGCGGTGGCGGCGGTGGGTGTCGCCGCGACGGTCGGGGTCGTCGCGTACCGGGTCCTGGCGCCGGCAGAGGTGAGCACCTTCGCCCGGGACGACTACCCGGCGCGGAGCATGCCGGCCCCCGGGGTGACCGGCCGCCTGCCGGTTGCTCCGCTGATCGTCGACGGTCGGCTGCGGGTGTACGCCGCGCCTCGGCAGGTCTACGCCGACCAACCGGTCGACAGCCGCAGCCGACGCACCCCGCACTGGTCCTTCCGGCGCTGGCCGGCGAGCCTGGACGCGGTGGTGGCGAGCGGGACGACGGTGGTGAGCCGGTGGTCGGACGGCCAGCTCGTGGCGCTCGACGCACGTACCGGTCGGGTCGTCTGGCGGGCGGACGGGCCGGAGCCGGCGTCGGAGCGTACGGCGCGGCGTACCGGCACGGCCGTCGTCTGGCGGCCGAGCGGACTCGCGGTGAGCCGGACCTTCGACGGCCGCCGCGTGGTTGTCAGTTCCGGCGACAGTGAGGTCCGGGCGGTCGACCTGACCGATGGCGGGCAGCTGTGGCGAGCCGCGATCGGTGCCGGCTGCCACCAGCCGGTGGGCACCAGTGCCAGGGGCCAGCTGCTCAGCGTGGACAGCTGCGACGGGCCGACGGTGATCGAGTTCCGTGATCCGGCCACCGGGATCGTGCAGGTCCGGTGGCGACCGCCGGATGCCGGTGACGAGCTGTCGGCGACGCTGATCGGCTGCGCGCCGGGCGGCGCCGGGTGTGCCGCGCTGCGGACGTCAGGGCCGGGCGACGCGTCCGCCCGAGGCTGGTTGCTCGGCTCAGGGGAGCCGATCCCGTCAACGGCTCTGGACGACCCGGGTGTCGAGCTGGTCGACGAGACAACGGTCGGCATGGTGGACGGGGCGCTGGTCGGCCGCTCTGCGACGGACGACAGGCAACGCTGGCGGGTCGAGGTCGGCCCGGGCCGGGTGATCGCCGTTCAACCGGGCCGGGTGCACGTGCTGACCGAGGGAAACGAACTCGTCACGCTGGACCCGGCCACGGGCGCGCAGCGGTCGCGGTTCGTGCTGAACATCGGGTCCGACGGCATCGGCTGGGCGCCGGGCGACGCGTACGCGGCCGACGGGTACGTGGCGGTGGAGCGGCTTCGCCGCCCGGTCGACCCGGACGGGGACGACCAGCGCTACTACCTGACCGCCGAGCCGTTGATCATCGCCGCCACCTGAAGGTACGCCACAAAAAGCGTTAAATCGGACATAAGTAGCCTATAGTCACACGGGTGCGACTGCTTGCGGCCCTGCTGGGGGCGACCCTCGTTCTTCCGGCCACTCCGCCGGTCGACGCTGCGCCGTCTGGTCGGGGCGTCGTGTCGGCCCTCACGGAGGGGGTGGACATCACCGCGCCGGCGTCGGTCAACCTGGGGACCGGCTTCACGGGCGGCACGCTTACCGGCCAACTCGGCCCGGTGCAGGTCAATGACGTACGGGGTCCGGTGAATCCCAACGCTTGGATCGCGACCGTCTCGGCCACCGTCTTTGTCACCGGTGGTGGTGGGCCGCAGCGGACCATCGCCAACGGGCAGGTCTCCTACTGGTCCGGCCCGGCCACCCGGAGCACCGGTGGCGGCACCCTGGTGCCCGGACAGCCGACCCAGGCCCAGGCCGTCACGCTCAACGTGCCCCGGGAGGCCTTTCGGAAAATCTCGGGCAACGGCAACAACGAGGTCCGCTGGGTGCCGACCATCCGCGTCGCCATTCCGTCCAGCGTTGTGGCGGGCGTCTACACCGGGACGATCACGCACTCCGTCGCCTAAAGGGTGATATGTCCAAAAGATGCCCTCTACAGCCTACACGCGAATTTAGCGTCGACGACATGAAGAAGCCACTGCTTGCCCTGACCGTCGCTGCGGCCGCCGTGGTGGCCCTGGCGACACCGGCCGCCGCCTCGCCGACCGACGACACCATCGTCACCTTCACCGTTGGCACCGCCAATCTGGACGTCTTCGCGCCGCCCTCGGTGAACCTCGGATCCACCTTCGCCGACACCTTCGTCGAGGGGCAGATCGGGCCGGTACAGGTGGTCGACCAGCGGGCCGCCCTGACCGCCACCTGGACGACGACGGTGAGCATCACCGAGTTCGTCACCGGTGGCGGTGGTGCGGCCGAACTGATCGCCCCCAGCCAGGTCGAGTACTGGTCCGGGCCGGCCACCTCCACCACCGGCCTCGGCACCTTCGTTCCCGGTCAACCGACGGCTGCCGACCGGGTGACCCTTGCCGTGCCTCGGACCGCCTTCTCGAAGACCTCCGGTAGCGGCAACAACTCGGCCACCTGGGATCCGGGCCTGCGGGTCAACGTGCCGCCGACCGCCGTGGCCGGCACCTACAGTGCGACGGTGACCCATTCGGTGGCGTGACGCGGCCCGCCCCGCCGGTCTGGCCGTGACTCTCCTGGTCACGGCCGGGGCGACGGCACCCTCCTTCGCGGCATCGGTCGAGCGGCATGGTGGCCCGGCTGTCGCGTCCGTCCGCCAGGTCGAGCCCGCCGGATCCACCGTGCGGGCGGCACCTGTCGCCGAGCCGGCGGCGGCAGAGCCGCGCCGGGAGGACCGGGCACCCAAACCGTCCCATCGACCGAGTGCGAGCGTGAGCCCGGTCGGCCCGGCCCCAGCGGTCGGCATCCGGTTGCTCGACGCGCCGGTCGACCGACGCGACGACAGCCGGGCACACAAGTACATCGTGGACCACGTCCGGCCCGGCACCGAATTCGAGCGTCGGGTGATGGTCCAGAACCGCGGCGAGTCCCGCAGCCCGGTCGCGCTGTACGCCGCCGCCGCCGACGTCGACAACCAGGGCTTCGTTTTCGCGCCCGGGCGCACCGAGAACGAGCTGAGCAGCTGGGTCACGGTGAACCGGCCGGAACTGGACCTGAATCCCGACGAGCAGGCCGAGGTGCTGGTGACCATCGCGGTGCCCCGCAACGCCGAGGCCGGCGAACGGTACGCGGTGGTCTGGGCCGAGGTCTCCGGCGCTGACGGGCAGAACCTGCGCAGCGTCGGTCGGGTCGGCATCCGGATCTACCTCTCGGTGGGTCCGGGCGGGGAACCGCCGTCCGGCTTCGAGATCGGGCCGCTGACCGGCCTCCGGGAGGCCGACGGCACGCCGGTGGTGACGACCGAGGTGCGCAACACCGGGAAGCGGGCGCTCGACCTGGCCGGGGAACTCCGGCTCACGGGCGGGCCGGGCGGCCTGTCCAGCGATCCCGTACGGGTCGAGGCTGCGACGCTGCCCCTGGGCGGTAGCACCACCGTCCGGGTCGCGCTGGATCGCCGCCTGCCGGACGGAACCTGGTCGGCGAAGCTCGACCTGGCCAGCGGCTGGACGAAGCGCAGTGCCAGCGGCACGGTCAGCTTCGGGGGCCAGACCGTCCCGGCGGCGGCCAGCGCCGGCCGGTCGAGCACGGTGCTGGCCGGCGGACTGGTCGCCTCGGGACTGGTGCTGGCGCTGCTGTTCGGCCTCGCGTACCGGCGGCGGTCGCAGCAGCGGGAGCCGGTGCCGCAGGGGTAGGAGACTTCCGGGCCGGTCCGCTCGGGGATGGCGGACCGGCCCGGTTCAGCTCAGTGCGGCCTCGGCCGCCGTCAGGAAGGCGTCGTTCTCGGCCGGCGTGCCGATGGTGACCCGCACCCCGTCGCCGGGGAACGGGCGCACGATCACGCCCCGCGACTCGCACGCCTTGCCGAACTCCACCGACCGGTCGCCCAGCGGCAGCCAGACGAAGTTCGCCTGGCTGGCCGGCACGCCGGGGACGAGCTTGGTCAACGCCTCGCCGACGCGCTCGCGTTCGGCCACCACCAGCGCGCACCGCCGGCCTACCTCATCGGCCTGGGCCAGCGCGGCCAGCGCGCCCGCCTGGGCGGCCATGCTTGTGGAGAACGGCGTGACGACCTTGCGGACCGCCGCCGCCACCTGCGGCTGCGCGACCAGGAAGCCGATCCGCAGACCGGCCAGCCCCCACGCCTTGGAGAGGGTGCGCAGCACCGCCACGTTCGGCCGGTCGGCGTAGCTCAGCCCGTCCGGCACCTCCGGGTCGGTGACGAACTCGCGGTACGCCTCGTCGATCACCACAAGCACGTCGTCCGGTACGGCGTCGAGGAAGCGGTCCAACTCGGCCCGGCGTACCGCGGTGCCGGTCGGATTGTTGGGGTTGCAGACCAGGATCATCCGGGTGCGGTCGGTCACCGCCGCGGCCATCGCCGCTAGGTCGTGCCCGTGCCCGGCGTCGTTGGGCACCTGCACGCTTGTCGCGCCGCTGGTCGCCGCGATGATCGGGTACGCCTCGAACGAGCGCCACGAGTAGACGAGTTCGTCGCCGGGCAGGCAGGTGGCGCGTACCAGGTGTTCGGCCAGCGCCACCGAGCCGCAGCCGGTCGCCACCCGGTCGGCGTCCACCCCGTACCGCTCGGCGAGCGCCTGGCGGAGCGCGACGACGCCCATGTCCGGGTAGCGGTGCACGCCGGCGACGGCCTCGGCGACCGCCTCCACCACGCCGGGCAGCGGGCCGTACGGGACCTCGTTGCTGGCCAGTTTGATGGCCTCGGGCAGGCCCAGCTCACGAGCCAGGTCGGCCGGGCTGCGTCCGGGCACGTAGTTGGGCAGCGCGTCCAGGTCGGCGCGGGTCAGCCGCACCACCGCCTGGTGTCGTCCGTCGGTCATGGGGTCTCTCCCGGGGGGTTGGCGCGGTCGTCGGGGGTACGCGGCAGCTGGACCACCACGGTCTGCGCCCGCTTGTCGTGCAGCGCCTGCCGTAGCGGATGGTCGAACAGCGGTGAGAGCGCGTCGATCAGTTGGAGCAGCAGGCCGAGGCCGCAGCAGTACCAGAGCAGCGTGGGCAGGCCGAGGGTGTTCCAGCGGCGCAGCGCGCGGCCGAAGCCCAGCGGTGCGTCCGCCTCGACCGGCACCGCCCGGACGCGCAGCAGTCGCTTGCCGAAGGTCTGCCCGCGGGCGGCCATCGACGGCACCTCGTACGCCAGCCAGAGCGAGGTGGCGATGAGCAGGATCGTCACCACCAGCGCGCCGGCCTGGTCGCCGGCGGCGGGCAGCGGGTCGGTGGTGCGGTCCTGGTCCTGCACCCGACGCCAGAACTCGTTCAGCGGTGCCGAGAGTTCCTGGAGGTAGCGCCAGACGAACCAGCCGTTGACCAGGGCGTTGAGCAGGAGGACGACGCCGAAGTCGATCAGCCGGGCAGCCAGCCGGGCACCGAACGAGGCGAGCGGCATCCCGTGCGGACGAGGTGCCGGTGGACGCCCGGGCCAGGTCGGGTACGGCCAGCCGGGCGGCGGCCCCTGCGGGCTGTCACCTGTCGGCCAGGTCGGCGGTGTGCCCGGCGGCCCCTGACCGACAGGCCAGCCCGGTGGCGTTCCGCCGCCCGGCTGCCCTGTCGGCGGGCCTTGTGGCCAGGTGGCCGGCGGGGTGCCGCCGGGGGGCAGGTCGGCTGCGGGCGGTGCCGAGGCGGACGCCGGCGTGGTGGGCTCCGGTGTCGGCTCGGGCTCGGGCGGGGGTGGGCCCTCGGGTGGGGTGGCGTCGACCGGGATGGGCGCGCCGATCCAGCCCTCGCCGTCCCAGTACCTACGGGTCTCCGGGTCGGCGGGGTCGACGTACCAACCGGGTGCCACGCTCACGTCGCGGCCTCGCTGCGCTCGTTCACCTCGACACCTTAACGACGACGGTCTCGGCGAACTTGTCGTGGAGGCACTGCTGCCAGGGCTTGTCCCACAACTGCCAGAGGCCGTCGACGTAGTTGCCGCCGGGCACCAGGGATCCGCCGACGAACTGCACGAGGTACCGCTTTCCGGCCATCCGACGGTCCAGGGTGCGGGTCGGGTTGAGGGAGACCACGCGCAGTTTCATCACCTTCTTTCCCAGGGTCTGCCCGGTCCGCTTGAGGTATTCCACGTGGTAGATCCAGTAGATCCCGAGCATCAGTGCGACCAGCCCGAGCTGTAGCAACACGATCAGCACGAAGAACTCCCCGAACACGTCCGCCTCGGTCGGACCGAACGTGCCGTCCGGGTTGGCCCGGGTCATCTCGGTGAACATCCGGAACCAGACGAACAGGAACGGCGGGAAGAACAGCACCATCATGATGCCGGTCGCGATGGCCGTGTCGATCAGGTAGGCCAGCAGCCGGTCACCGAAGCTGGCCAGCGGCTGCCCGCCCGGGCCGAGCACCGGCGGTGGCGGCCCGGCAGCCCAACCGGGCGGAGGCGGTCCCACCGGCCAGGGCGGCTGGGACGCGTACCCCTGCGGGCCCGGCTGTCCCGGCGGCGGCTGGACGGGCGGGGCCCACTGTGCCGGAACCTGGGGCGGGCCGGCGGGTGGCGCGGCACCGCCGGCCGGGGGCTCGCTGGCCGGCGGTGTCGGGTGCGCTGGTGGCTGGGTCACGCTCGACAGTGTTACAGGTTGCCGCGCTTCTCCTGCTCCCGCTCGATCGCCTCGAAGAGCGCCTTGAAGTTGCCCTTGCCGAAGCCGAGCGAGCCGTGCCGCTCGATCAGCTCGAAGAAGACGGTCGGGCGGTCCTGCACCGGCTTGGTGAAGATCTGCAACAGGTAGCCGTCCTCGTCCCGGTCGACCAGGATCTTGCGGGACTTGAGTTCCTCGATCGGTACGCGTACCTCGCCGATGCGGGCGCGCAGTTCCGGGTCGTCGTAGTACGAGTCGGGGGTTTCGAGGAACTCGACGCCGGCCGCTCGCATCGCGTCCACGCTGGCCAGGATGTCGTTGGTGGCCACGGCGATGTGCTGGGCGCCGGGGCCCTGGTAGAACTCCAGGTACTCGTCGATCTGCGACTTCTTCTTCGCGATGGCCGGCTCGTTTAGCGGAAACTTCACCTTGCGGGTGCCGTTCGCGACGACCTTGCTCATCAGCGCCGAGTAGTCGGTGGCGATGTCGTCGCCGACGAACTCGGCCATGTTTGTGAAGCCCATGACCCGGCGGTAGAACTCGACCCACTCGTCCATCCGGCCCAGCTCGACGTTGCCGACCACGTGGTCGACCGCCTGGAAGAAGCGCTTCGGCTGGACCCCGGCGTCGATCATCGGCTGCCGGTCCACGATCGGGCGCCGCTTGGCGAAGCCGGGCAGGAACGGGCCCTGGTAGCGGGACCGGTCCACAAGCGTGTGCCGGGTGTCGCCGTAGGTGGCGATGGCGGCCAGTCGTACGGTGCCGTGCTCGTCGGTCACGTCGTGCGGCTCCACCAGGCCGGTCGCGCCCTGCGCGGTGGCGTGCGCGTACGCCGCGTCGACGTCGGGCACCTCCAGCGCGATGTCGCTGACGCCGTCGCTGTGCCGGGCGACCTGCTCGGCACCCTCGGCGTCGGGGCGTACCGCGCCGGTGAGCACGAACCGGGCCGACCCGCTGGTCAGCACGTACTCGGCGTGGTCGCGGTAGCCCTGCTCCGGCCCCCGGTACGCCACGCAGGTCATGCCGAACGCGGTGGAGTAGTAGTGGGCGGCCTGCTTGGCGTTGCCCACCAGGAACCGCACGTGGTCGAGGCCCTTGACCGGGAACGGGTCCTTGCTGGTGTCGTGGTCGACGGCGCCGACGAGGGCGTCGACGTCCACCTCCTCGGTCGGCTGGGGTCGGTCGATCGCCTGGGTCATGGTGGCCTCCCTCGCGTACCGCCCGGCTCCGTGAGCCGACGGATCGTGTGCTGCTGGTGCCGAGCATCGCGGTGACCGGGCCCACTGGGCAACCCTCACGACGTACGCTGGTCAGGTTGCACAAACGGTATGGTGTCCACGCATGAACACTGGTCAGGTTGCCCAGCTCGACGAGCTGGACGTGCGACTCATCGAGCTGCTCGCCGAGGAACCACGGATCGGCGTGCTGGAGTGCTCGCGCCGGCTCCACGTGGCCCGGGGGACCGTCCAGGCGCGGCTCGACAAGCTGGTCGGGCGGGGGGTGATCGCCGGCTTCGGCCCGGATCTCGGCCCGGCCGCGCTCGGCTTCACGGTGACCAGCTTCGTCACCCTGGAGATCAGCCAGCGGCACGGGCACGACCCGGTCACCCGCCATCTGGCGGCGATCCCCGAGGTGTTGGAGGCGCACACCATCACCGGATCGGGCGACCTGCTCTGCCGGATCGTGGCCCGCTCGAACACCGACCTTCAGCGGGTGATCGACCAGATCGTGGCGTACGAGGGAATCACTCGCGCCTCCACGATCATCGCGCTCGCCGAGCAGATTCCCTACCGCGTCCTGCCGCTGCTGCGCTCGGCGGTGCAGTGAAGGAGGGCACACCGAGCAGCGGGGTCAGTCGGCGGTGAGAGCGTCGCCGAGCGGGGTGCGGCGGTAGCGGACGGACCGGCCGGAGCGGACCCGGGTGATCAGGCCCGCCTCGCGCAGCACGGACAGGTGGTCACCGACGCCGCCCAGGCTCATCCCGAGTTGCACGACGAGCTGACTGGTCGTGGCGGGCAGGGCGAGTGCCCGCAGCACCGCCGCTCGGGACCGCCCGACCAGCCGGTCCAGCGCGTCCTCGGGTCTACCCGGGTCGGGTGGCCCGAGCAGCTCGGCCACCCCGGAGGCCCGGTAGACGATCGCGAACGGCCAGGGCGGCTCGACATAGTTGATCATCATTCCGAAGACCGTGGGGATGAACAGCAGACCCCGGCCGTCCAGCGAGTAGCTGCGGGGGTCGCGGTCGGCCACCTCGATCGCGCCGAGGCCGCCGCCGGAGACCCAGCGCAGCCTCGGGTCCAGGTCCGCCACGGCGGCCCCCCAGCCGTACGCGAGCAGGCGGCCCGCGCGATGCACCAGGTCCCGCTCCAGCACCGCCCGCAGTCGCGGCCAGTCCGGCTGTACCAGGGCCATCCACGACGCCTCGATCGCGTCGGCCAGCCGGTCGACAACGTCCGGCGACTCGTAGATCCGGCGGGCGTACGCCGGTGGGGTGCGCAACCCGGCGAGGTTGCGGGACAGTTCGTCGCGGGCCTGCCCGAGCGGCGTGGCCCGGACCACGGCCAACTCGTCGGCGAAGGTGCGACCGATGCCGTCGGGCGGCGGCTGGATGAAGTCTGCGTTGTAGCCACCCCGGCGCAGCAGCGCCATCAGCGCGCCCACCGCCGGGCAGTCCCGGCGCAGGCGCTCGAACACCGATCGGGTGCGGGCCACCCAGGGGGCCAGCCCCGGCACGGCGTGCTGGCCGGCGTGGACGCGCAGCGCCCAGACCGCCTCGCCCAGCGGTGAGATGGCGTACCGGCTGGCCGCCACGTCCGCCGGGGTGACCTCGATCCGCATCGCCCGACCTTTCGTACTCCAGCGAAAGGATAGAGCGGTCCGGTACCCGCCACCACGCTTGACGGCGTGGACAACACCAGCATGAACGCGCCGAAGGTGGCCGACCGGCAGGCCACCTTCCGGGACGTCTTCGCCGTCGCCGAGTTCCGGGTGATCTTCGCCAGCTACGGGATCTTCATAATCGGCGAGACGGTGAAGATGCTCGCCCTCTCCGTGCTCGTCTACGAGCGCACCGGGTCCGGTCTGCTGGCCGCACTCGCGTACGTCACCGGATTCCTGCCGCACGCACTGGGTGGGCTGTTCCTGCTGGCCCTGGCCGACCGGTGGCCGGCCCGCGCCCTGATCGTCGGCTACGACCTGGTGCGGCTCGCCATGGTGGCGGTGCTCGCCTTGGGTGCGCTATCCCCGTCGGCGATGCTCGGCCTGGTCGCCGTCGTGGCCCTCTTCGGTCCGGTGAGCAGCGCGTCGCGTACCGCGTTGCTGCCCGAGATGCTGCACGGTGACACGTACGTGCTCGGTCGTTCGCTGCTCACCGTGGCCTCCGGGGGCACGCAGGTGGCCGGTTTCGCCGTCGGTGGTCTGCTGCTCGGGCTGGTCGGCCCGTACGGCGCGCTCTGGCTGACCGCGGCGACCTGTGGCCTCTCCGCATTGCTGGTGCGGTTCGGGCTCGACCACCGCCCGGCTCGCGCTGGGCGGATGGGTGGCGGCCCGAGGGCCGGCGCCTTCCGGGAGACCCTGCGGGTGAACCGGCAGCTACTCGCCGACCGCAGGATTTGTGGGCTGCTGCTCGCCCAGTGGCTGCCCGGGTCGCTGCTGGTAGGTGCCGAGGGGGTGGCGGTGCCGTACGCGGCCGACCTCGGGCCGGGTGCCAACGCCGGCATCCTGCTGATGGCCGGTGCGGGCGGCATGCTGGTCGGCGACCTGCTGGTGGGACGGTTCGTGGTGCCGGCCCGGCGGGAACGCTTGACGCCGTGGCTGGCCCTGCTGCTCGGCGTACCCATGCTGGCGTTCCTGGCCCGACCGGCGCTGCTGCCCGCGGCGACCCTCTTCGCGGTGGCGACCGCGGGGTTCGCCTACCAGCTCGGGCTGGCCCGGCGGTTCCTCGACGCGGTCCCCGAGGTACGCCGAGGACAGGCGTTCGGCCTGGTCAGCACCGGCATGATGGCCGCGCAGGGGCTGGCCGCCGCCGGGGCCGGCGCGCTGAGCGAGGTGCTCGCGCCAGGTGTGGTGATGGCCGGCGCCGGAGCCGCTTCGATCATCGCGACGCTGCTTCTCTGGCCGGTCCTCGCCCCCGGTCGCCGACGCTCACCTGCGCTTCCGGCGGACCCCACGCCGACCGCGCCGGCCCCTGCGGTGTCCGCTGACCGCTGAGGTCAACCACCGTGCCCGCGGTGCCGCCAACGCGATCTTTCCGACGCGACACGCGGGGCGGTGCGGGCGGTGGTGAGCACGGATGGCTACCGTGTCCCGGTGGCGAAGGGGAGCGGCCTCGGCGTACGTAGCTGGCTGCTGCTCGGCCTGATCACGGTGGTGGTGCTCGCCGCTACCGGAGTCTGGAACCCGTTCCCCACCATGTGGGACTGGGTGAACCGGCCCCAGCCGATCTCCCAGCCGGACGTGGTCTGGCAGCAACGGATCGGCGGCACCCCGCGCAGCGTCACCATCGCCGGGGAGAGCGTCGTGATCGAGCAGCGCACCCGGGTCGAGGCCCGCAGCCTGGCCGCCGGCACGCAGCTCTGGGAGCGCAAGGCCGACTGGAGCGCGGTCACCGGCGCCGGGCAGGAAGCCGTCGTCGTCGTGGGCAAGCTGCTGGTCAAGGGGTACGAAGTGCTCGACCCCACCACGGGCGTGACCCGCCGCCGCGACGATGACGCGGTGGCCGTCTGGACGTACCGCAACCTGCTGCTGGACGCCCGTTGCGTGGCGGCCACCGACTGCACGTTGAGTGCCTGGGACCCGCGCGGCACCGTTCCGCTGTGGACCGCCTTCCTGCCCGGGGTCAGTACCGGACTGCTCGCCGACAACCCGAATCTGCTCGACAGCCGACGGCTCACAAGCAACCGGATCGACGGCGACGTGGCCGGCCCGGAGGCGGTACCGCCGCTGCTCGGCTTCCCGGTCGACGGCCGGGTGCACGTGGTGGACACTGCCACCGGCCGGGTGCTGCAGAACGTCGAACCCGGCCGGGAGGAGCGGCTCGCCGTGATCGGCGGGCGCCTGCTGCGTATCACCGCCCGGTCGCAGGACGGCAGCTGCTACTACACCATCTCCGGTCGGGACTCGGCCACCGGGCAGGAGGCGTGGCAGCAGTCGGGGCTCAACCTCCGCACCGCCGACAGCGCCGGTTGCGTGCAGCGGGAGGACCCGTACGGTGCCCGGAACGTGGTGCTCGGCGTTTCGCCGGACGGCCGGGAGGCGGTCCTGGACGGGTACGACGGGCGGCTGTTGCTGGTCACCGCCAACGCCGAACGGGTGCTCGCCGTCGACGACCGGTACGCGCTGGTGCGTGCCGCCGACGGCGACGCCGTCTCCGCCCGCGAACTCGGTGCCGGGCGGACCCGGTGGAGCCGGCCGGCAGGGAAGAAGGCGGGCGCGGCCCTCACCCCGTACGCGGCGATCGTCGCCGACGAGAAGCCCAACCGGCTGGTCGCGCTCGATCCGCGCAGCGGGCGGGAACTGGCCGTGCTACGTACCTCGGCGAACGCCCTCGCCGTGGGGCCCGCCGGCATGGTCATCGGGGAGGGCCGGGAGATCGGGTACGTCCGGTTCGGCGCGACGGCCGGCGGCACGCCGGGCGAGGCCGACGGGGCGGGCCCCGGGCCCGCCGGCAGCGGCGCGGCGCCGCAGCCCCAGGACAGTTGCGGTCCGAAGAACGAGCAGTGCGCCGCCCCTGACCCCGGTAAATGATCGCGCCCCCCGGCGGGTGGGACGAACCGAACCTTCTGCCCTAGGCTTTGCCGTCATGAGCGAGCGGCAGCGAGCGGATCTTCAGCCCAGCGCGGTGGTGCCTCACGGCGGCACGGAGCGAAGCGGAGTGCCGTCGTGAGCGCCGCCGACTTCGCGTACGCCCCGCTGCTGCCGACCGGTCCGGACCAGACGGACTACCGCCTGGTCACCGACGAGGGCGTCGACGTGGTCAACGGCCCCGGTGGTCGCCGGTTCCTGACGGTCGAACCGGCCGCCCTGACCGCGCTGACCGCCGAGGCGATGCACGACATCGCGCATTTCCTGCGCCCCGCGCACCTCGCCCAGCTTCGGTCGATCATCGATGACCCGGCGGCCTCCCCGAACGACCGGTTCGTCGCGCTTGACCTGCTGCGCAACGCCAACATCGCCGCCGGTGGGGTGCTGCCGATGTGCCAGGACACCGGCACCGCGATCGTGATGGGCAAGCGGGGCCGGCACGTGCTCACCGACGGAACCGACGCCGAGGCGATCTCGCGGGGCGTGTGGCAGGCGTACACCCGGTTGAACCTGCGCTACTCGCAACTCGCCCCGCTGACCATGTGGGAGGAGCGCAACACCGGTAGCAACCTGCCCGCGCAGGTCGAGTTGTACGCGGAGGACCCGGACGGCCACCCCGACGCGTACAAGTTCCTCTTCATGGCCAAGGGTGGCGGCTCGGCCAACAAGTCGTACCTCTACCAGGAGACCAAGGCGCTGTTGAATCCGACGCGGATGATGCAGTTCCTGGAGGAGAAGCTGCGGCTGATCGGCACCTCGGCCTGCCCGCCGTACCACCTCGCCGTGGTGATCGGCGGCACCAGCGCCGAGTACGCCCTGAAGACCGCCAAGTACGCCTCCGCGAAGTACCTCGACGCCCTGCCCACCTCCGGCTCGATGACCGCGCACGGCTTCCGGGACCTGGAGCTGGAGGCCGAGGTGCTGGAGTTGACCCGCAACTTCGGCATCGGCGCGCAGTTCGGCGGGCGCTACTTCTGCCACGACGTGCGGGTGGTGCGGCTGCCCCGGCACGGCGCGTCCTGCCCGGTGGCGATCGCGGTGTCCTGCTCGGCCGACCGGCAGGCGGTGGCCAAGATTACCCCGTCGGGCGTGTGGCTGGAACGACTCGAAACCGACCCGGCCCGCTTCCTGCCCGAGGTCACCGAGGCGCAGCTGGACGCCACCGAGGTGGTACGCGTCGACCTCAACCGGCCGATGGACGAGATCCGCGCCGAACTGTCCAAGTACCCGGTGAAGACCCGGCTGTCGTTGAGCGGTCCGCTGGTGGTGGCCCGGGACATCGCTCACGCGAAGATCGCCGAGCGGCTGGATGCGGGTGAGCCGATGCCGCAGTACCTGCGCGATCACGCCGTCTACTACGCCGGGCCGGCGAAGACCCCGGAGGGCTACGCCTCCGGCTCGTTCGGCCCGACCACGGCCGGCCGGATGGACGCGTACGTGGCAAAGTTCCAGGCTGCCGGCGGCTCGATGGTGATGCTCGCCAAGGGCAACCGGTCGGCGCAGGTCACCCGCTCCTGCGAGCAGCACGGCGGGTTCTACCTCGGCTCGATCGGCGGCCCCGCGGCCCGGCTCGCCCAGGACTGCATCAAGCACGTCGAGGTCCTGGAGTACGCCGAGCTGGGCATGGAGGCGGTCTGGAAGATCGAGGTGGAGGACTTCCCCGCCTTCATCGTGGTCGACGACAAGGGCAACGACTTCTTCGCCGAGGTCACGAAGCCGGTCCTCACCATCGGCAGCCGCTGACCGCACCGACATGACGAGGGGCGCCGGGCGGAAGCCCGACGCCCCTCGTCGTCCCGGACCTCAGCCCGGGTAGTTGACGTTGAAGTAGTAGTAGTCCTCGCCGGACGTGATGCCCGACGTGGTCCTGCTCGACACGTACAGGTAGTTGCTGCCGTCGTACTGCGGGGTCAACGTGATCGTCGCGGTGCCGTCGGCTCCGGCGGCGACCGTCTGCTCCTCCCCGTTGTACCGGTAGACGAACTCGGTGCTGCCGGGCATCTGCGCGGTAAGCGTGAACTCGTCCGGAACGCCTGGGCCGCCCCCGCCGGTGGGCGGGTAGTCCGAGCTGCTCACGGTCGGGGCCAGCCGGTTGAGTATCAAGGAGTGCTCGGTCCCGTCCGAGACCATCGACCCCATGGTGGCGCGTACGGTCAGCCGCACCCAGCCGGACCGGTCGGCGGGGTAGGACTGCGGCGTCCAGCTGATCGTGGCGACCCCGTCGGCCCCGGCCGTGACCGTCCGCTCCTCCTCACCCTCGAAGGTGTAGACGTAGCCGGTCACGCCGTCGCGGGCTGGGCGGAAGGTGAACTCGCCGGCCACTCCCGGTCCGCCGGCCACGGACCAGACGTACTCGGTCACGCCGGGCATGCCGGGGCGGAATACGAACGTGCCGGGCGTACCGACAAGGGCACCTTCGCCGCCCCCGATCGGGTACTGCTCCGACGAGACGGTGGGCTCGGTCGACAGGTAGAAGGACAACTGCGCCTCGCCGCTGGGCAGCCCGTCGGAGGTCCGACTGGTCGCGGTGATCCGGTTCGAGCCGGACTTGCGGGGAGTGATCGTCGTGGTGGCCGTGCCGTCCGCGCCGGCCGGCACGGTGACCGGTTCGTCGTCGTTGAGCCGGTAGGTGTACTCGACCACGTCCTCCATGCCGGGCGTGAAGGTCAGCTCGCGGGGCTCCCCGATCGCGCCGTCCGGATTTCCGTCGGTGATCCGGGGGGCGGTATCGCGCACCGTGAACTCGTAGATCGTCTGTGGCGAGCGGTTGCCGGTCTGGTCGGCGGCCTGCACGTACAGCCGGTTGCTGTGTCTGCGTGTCGGCGCGTGGCTGATGGTGGCGGCCCCCGACTCGTCGGCGGCCACGTAGGAGATCGGGCCGCTCTCGCCGTAGTAGTAGCCAGCGATGTCGTCCGCGCCC
This sequence comes from Micromonospora sp. NPDC000442, assembly GCF_042898635.1. Lineage (NCBI taxonomy): Bacteria > Bacillati > Actinomycetota > Actinomycetes > Micromonosporales > Micromonosporaceae > Micromonospora > Micromonospora sp. NPDC000442. The sequence continues at coordinate 195,396 of NZ_JBIAYZ010000004.1, forward strand.
GGCGCGGTGAAGTGGAAGGTGCCGGGGATGCCCGGGCCGCCGTGGCCTGGCGGATTCCAGCCGGACGGGTAGTCGGTGGAGGTCACCGTCGGGGCCGGTGGGCGCACCGTGTCGACGGTGAACCGGCACTCCGGTGACCAGTCGGAACTGGCGTGCTGGTCGGCGGCGCGCACCGAGAAGGCGTACGTACCGCCGTTGACAAACGCACCCTCCGGCACGGTGTAGGTGAAGCGGGTCGGTGCGTAGTAGTGGTAGGACGTCCACTCGGTGCGCTCGGTGGGCCGATCGACCGGCCACCAGGCGAAGGTCGCGGTCACCTGATCGCCGGCCGCCCCCTCGACCTTGTCCGGGTCGGTGATCTCGGCGCTGAGCACCGGCCTGGTGGTGCCGATCAGACGGCCGTCCGCGCAGGTCCGACCTTCGACGGTCAGCGCGCTGGGTACGTCGGGCGCGGCGTTCGCCTCGATCGAGATGCCCAACGGGGTGAGCCACCGGCTGAAGCGCTTGTTCTTCTCGTGGTTCCCGGCGACCCGGGCCATCAGGGTGAGCTTGTCCTGCCCGTCGGCAACCGCCTGGCGCAGCGTCTCGGTGAGGTCGAGTTCCAGGTAGCTGGCCGGGCAGGCGGGGGAATTGAAGACGTCACCGGCACGCTCGTGCACCTGCGGTGCAGTCTTCCAGGTCGGGGGCTGTGCCGGCGTGTCGGTACGCCAGATCTCGATCTTGCGAGGCTTCTCGCAGTCGGTCACCGACGACTCGCCGATGACCCCGCCGGCCTGGATGATGTCCTTGCCCTGATAGGGCGTGAGGTCGAAGGTGAAGTACGCCCGGGAGGTGTGGTTGCCCTCGTCGGATGTCCAGGTACCGACCGGCACCTCGTCGGTGGTGCCGACCGGAAATGCGACGGAGGGCTGCTTGGCATCGGTGTAGCTGATGCTCGTCGCGCGTTCGAATCTGGTCACGCCGGCGGTTGCCGGCGTGGTGGTACCGAGCACGGCGAGTGGTGCGGTCAGCAGGGCGACCGCCCCGGTGACGAGGAATCGGCGCGGTGCGCGCCACTGGCGTGCGGTGCGCACGCCGGTGGTACCCCCGTTGTCATGCAACGTGCAAACCTCCTGAGCGGAGTGGCGAGATCTCGACGATCTTAAGAGCGTCACTGCGTGGGAGGCGCCAGACTTTGGGGTGGAAGCTGGCTCCCGGCCGGCTCGGTGGCTCATCCGGAATCGCGCGGCTGGGGCGAACATCTGCACGTCGTCGCGGTGCGCGGCAGGATGGTATGCGTGACGACTCCAGAGGCGACGGGCTACCGGATCGAACGCGACTCGATGGGCGAGGTGGAGGTGCCCGCTGAGGCACTGTGGCGGGCACAGACGCAGCGGGCGGTGCAGAACTTCCCGATCTCCGGCCGAGGCATCGAGCCGGCCCAGATCCGGGCACTGGCCCAGATCAAGGGCGCGGCGGCGGAGGTCAACGGCGACCTGGGGGTGATCGGCGCGAACGTGGCCGCGGCGATCGCCGCCGCGGCGGCGCATGTGGCCGACGGCGGGTACGACGACCAGTTCCCGGTGGACGTGTTCCAGACCGGCTCCGGTACCTCGTCCAACATGAACACCAACGAGGTGATCGCCACCCTGGCCGGGCGGGAGTTGGGCAGCAGCGTTCATCCCAACGACGACGTCAACGCCTCGCAGTCCAGCAACGACGTCTTTCCATCCTCGATCCATCTGGCGGCCACCGAGGCCGTCGTACGGGATCTGCTCCCGGCGCTGACCCACCTGGCCGCCGCGCTGGAGGCGAAGGCGTCGGAGTTCGAGACCGTCGTGAAGGCCGGGCGTACGCACCTGATGGACGCCACCCCGGTGACGCTCGGGCAGGAGTTCGGCGGGTACGCCGCCCAGGTCCGCTACGGCATCGAACGCTTGGAGGCCGCGTTGCCCCGGCTGGCCGAGTTGCCGCTGGGCGGTACGGCGGTCGGCACCGGCATCAACACGCCGCTCGGTTTCGCCGCCCGGGTGATCGAGAAGCTGCGCGCCTCGACTGGGTTGCCGTTGACCGAGGCGCGCAACCATTTCGAGGCGCAGGGTGCCCGGGACGCCCTGGTCGAGACGTCGGGGCAGCTGCGTACCGTCGCGGTCGGGCTCTACAAGATCGCCAACGACATCCGCTGGATGGGCTCCGGCCCGCGTGCCGGCCTGCGTGAACTGCGCATTCCGGACCTTCAGCCGGGTTCGTCGATCATGCCCGGCAAGGTCAACCCGGTGGTCTGCGAGGCCGTCCGGCAGGTCTGCGCGCAGGTGGTAGGCAACGACGCGACCGTGGCCTTCGCCGGCTCGCAGGGCGACTTCGAGCTGAACGTGATGCTGCCGGTGATGGGTCGCAACATCCTGGAGTCGATCCGGCTGATCGCCGCGTCGAGCCGCCTGCTCGCCGACCGGTGCGTGGTCGGCCTGGTCGCGGACGCCGAGGTCTGCCTGTCGTACGCCGAGGGCTCGCCGTCGATCGTCACCCCACTCAACCGCCACCTCGGCTACGACGAGGCCGCCTCGATCGCCAAGGAGGCGCTGGCCAAGCAGATCTCCATCAAAGAGGTGGTGATCTCGCGGGGCCACCTCGACTCCGGCAAACTCTCCGAAACCCAGTTGGAGGAGGCGCTCGACCTGCTCCGCATGACCCACCCCTGACCTGGCCCCGCCGACCCGCGCCCGCCGATCCACGCCCACCCGCGCCCGCCGGTCGGCTCGCGTCCGCCCGCGCCCGCCGGTCGGGCTGGCTTGATCGACTCCGGTTGCGGCATCTCGGCCTGTCCGGACGGCCGATGGCCGCAGGATGCCGCAACCGGAGTCGATCAGTCATCGGCCATTCGAGGCCTGGGCACCCAGGCGAGGAAGCGGGCGAAGAGCGCCGCTGGGGCCGGACCGTCCTGCGGGTTCAGGCGGTACAGATCGGCGGCAGCCTCGTGCAGTACCGCGCAGAGGTAGATGCTGAGCGCGACCCGGTCGTCGGCGTACTCGCTGACAAGATCGAGCCGTGCGGCGGCGCAGGGCCACGGTGCGGCGCAGACCCGGCAGAGCCAGAGCGGACGCAACGGCAGGTGCGTCCGGGGCGACGCGGCCATGCCTGTCACCCTCGGCCGCCGTCCGGCCGGTCGGTCTGGGAGGCGCCTCGGTACCCGGCTCGGGAGGCGGTTCGACGGGCAGGTCGGGACATGGGACAGCCTTCCTGTCGGGCTGAGTCGTTTGCGTAAATCGCCCCGGCGGTGGGACCGCCCGGCCGGGGAGCGGGCGGTCCCACCTCGACGCCGCACTCGGGAGATGAGCGGCGAGCGTCGCACTTCACAGTCTGCTGAGGACACCACTACGTTCGGAAGTGTTTGTGCCTGCTGTCCGAGAGCCACTGCCGGTGGCCGGGTTGCCGGTGGCGTGGCGCTGGAGTCGATCGGCCGGTTATCGGAGGGCGGTTGGAGATGGCGGGTGGACAGCTGACGGCGGCGGCGTTCCTGGTGGCGGAGCTGCGCCGGGCTCGGGTCCGGCGAGGATGGAGTCAGGAAGAGTTGGCCAAGGCCGTCAACTACTCGCCGTCGATGGTCAGCGCGGTCGAGTTGGGCCAGCAGCCACCCACCCCGAAGTACCTGGACCTGGTCGACAAGGCCCTGGACGCCGGGGGCATCTTCGGTCGCATGCTCACCGATTTGGTAGCCCTCGACAAAGCCCAGGTCTGGCAACGCGGTTGGCGCGCCATCCTGGCGGAATCATGGGCCCTGCGCTGGTTCGAACCGCTCCACGTGCCCGGCCTGCTGCAGACGGAAGCGTATGCGCGGGCGGTCTTCGAGTCCGACCCGCTGCTCGATCCCGGCGAGATCGAACGGCGGCTGGCTGATCGGCTGAGCAGCCAAGAAGTGCTCTATGCCGAAAAATTGATTCGGATCGCGGCCGTGCTCGACGAGTCGGTCTTGCGACGACGGGTCGGTGGTCGGAAAGCCATGCGCGAGCAGGTGCTGCACCTCGTCCGCCTCGCTGTCGAGCACCCACACCTTCGAATCCAGGTCGTGCCCAGGTCGGCAGAGGAGTATCCGGGCCTGAACGGCCCTTTCATCCTCTCCAGCATGGCCGACGGTGTGGAGGCCGCCTTCCTTGGAGGCCAGATCGGCGGGCGCGAGTTGGACGGAGCGGCAGATCTCATGCGACTGCAACGGACCTGGGAGGCTACTCTCGCCGCGGCGTTGCCCCGACAGGAATCAATCGAGCTGTTGAAGGAACTGGCGGAAGCATGGAGTTGACCGGCGTGCGCTGGAAGAAGAGCCGCCGTAGTGGGTCCAACGACCAGTGTGTTGAGGTCGCGGTCGGTCTTTCTCGGGGGGTGGGGGTGCGGGACAGTAAGGATCCGGCTGGGCCGGTGCTGAGCTTTGACGCGTACGCCTGGCGGGTCTTTGTCGCGGCACCGCCGAGCCGGCCGTGACCACCTCGCCCGGCGCGGAGGTGTTGGAACGGCTGGCGCGGGAGCGGGTCGTGTGGATCTGCACGCTGCGGCCGGACGGCTCGCCGCATCTGACGCCGGTCTGGTTCCACTACGTCGACATTGAGTGGTGGATCGGCACCGGCGAGCGCAACCGGAAGGTCCGTAACGTCGCCGCCGAGCCCCGGGTGTCGCTGGCACTGCCCGACGGAAACGCGCCGGTCGTCGCGGAGGGCGAGGCGAGCATCGTCCGCCAGCCCTTCCCGCCCGACGTGGTCGAGGCGCTTCGCCGCCGGTACGACGGTTGGGATGTCACGGTGGAAGGCCCGGACGGCCGCTACGTGCTGCTCCGGGTCGTGGTGACCCGCTGGCTGATGGCCGGCCGCGCCCGCTGACCTGCGTCGGTTGCTCCGGACGGGCCCCACACCAGCGGTCAGGAGCGGGCGGCGGCCCTGCGGGCGCGGTAGGCGCTGACGGCGGCCCGGTTGCCGCAGCCGGCTTCGCAGAACCGGCGGGAGCGGTTCTTGGAGAGGTCGACCAGCACGTTGTCGCAGTCGGGGTGCTCGCAGGTGCGCAGCCGGCGCAGTTCGCCACCGCGTACCACGTCCGCGACCGCCATCGCGGCCTCGACCGCGATCCGGGTGGCCAGCGGGGCGTTCCGGGGTACGGCGTGCAGATGGTACGGCTCGGCGTCGTGCGTGATGAGCTGGGGCAGCGCACGGTGCTCGCGAAGCAGGGAGTTGACGATCGACACGATCTCGTCGACCTCGGCGTACCAGATCCGGCGGAGGCGGGGGCGCAGGGCGCGTACCGCCCGTAGCTCGGTCTCGGTGTGCTCGTGCCGGCCGCTGTAGGAGTGACTGGTGTAGAAGGCGTCCAGGGCGGCGACATCCGGGAGCCCCTCCCCGCTGGATCCGGCGGTGTTGACAAGCGCCGCGGCGGCGACCAGCGAGCACTCGGTGTCATGGGCGAAAAGCAACTTGACTCCTGTCGGGGTCCCCGTCTAGCGTCATCGGCGTAACCTATTTTGCCCATGGCGGGCAGTCGTGCCAAGGAGAGCCAATGCGTCAACCGCCCGCCGCAGGTGCCGGCCTCGCGCTGGCGCTGCTCTCCGCGGTCACCTTCGCCACCTCAGGCACCTTCGCCCGATCCCTGATCGACGCCGGCTGGTCGGCCGAGGCGGTCGTCGTCGCCCGGGTCGGCATCGCCGCCCTGGTGCTGATGGTGCCCGCCATGCTCGTCCTGCGGGGGCAGTGGCCGGTGTTGCGCCGCAATCTCGCCTCGATCGGCGTCTTCGGGCTGCTCGGGGTCGCGGTCGCCCAGGCGTGCTTCTTCAACGCCGTGCGCTACCTGCCGGTTGGCGTCGCGCTGCTGCTGGAATACCTCGGCATCGTCCTCGTCGTCGGATGGACCTGGCTGGTGCAGGGCCAGCGCCCGCGGCGGCTGACCGTCGCCGGCTCGGTGGCGGCCATGGTCGGGCTGGTCTTCGTGCTCGACCTGACCGGGGCGGGCCGACTCGACGCGGTCGGCGTCCTCTGGGGACTCGGTGCGGCGGTCGGGCTGGCCGGGTACTTCGTGCTCGCCGGCCGGGTCGACCCGGCCCTGCCGTCGATGGTGATGGCCAGCGGCGGGATGGCCGCCGGTGCCGGCGTGCTGCTGGTGCTCGGTCTCACCGGCGCGCTGCCGTTGCGGGCCACCTTCGACACCGTGCAATTCGCCGGCGCGCAGACCAGCTGGCTGGTGCCGATCGCCGGTCTGACGCTGGTGGCCGCGGTGGTCGCCTATTTGGCCGGGATCGCCGCGGTAAGGACACTCGGCTCCCGGCTGGCCTCGTTCGTCGGGCTGACCGAGGTGATGTTCGCGGTCCTGATCGCCTGGCTGGTCCTGGGGGAGCTACCGACGGTGGTGCAACTGTTCGGCGGATTGCTGATCGTCGCGGGTGTGGCGCTGGTCCGCCTCGACGAGCTGCGGATCCCTGTCCAGCCGGCCCGGACGGAGGCGACGGAGCCGGCCCTGCGGTGACAAGCTGGACGGCATGCTGACCACGGTGGTGTTTGATGCCGACGAAACCCTGATCGATTTGCGTCCGGCCGTCACCGCAGGGCTGGAGGCCGTACTGGCGCAGATGCGGCGGCTGACCCCGGTCGCGGCCGGCGTCACCCTCGCGGACCTGGAATCGGACTGGGGTGCGGTCTTTGGTGCGCTGGCCGCCGCGCCGGTGGCCGAGATCCGGCGTGCCGCCCTGGCTCGGTCCCTGGACCGGGCAGGGCTCGGTGCCCACCTCGACGAGATCAGCGCGATCTTCTTCGCCCGCCGCTTCGCGCTGACCCGGCCGTTCGCCGACTCGCTGCCGGCGCTGGCCGCCCTTCGCCAACGGTGGACGCTGGGCTTCGCCACCAACGGCAACAGCCGCGCCGAACGCTGCGGTCTCGTCGGCGAGTTCGCCTTCGAGGTGTACGCGCACTGCGACGGTGTGCCGAAGAAACCGGCCCCGGATTTCTACGCGGCGGTGTGCGCTGCCGCCGGGGTGAAGCCGGCTCAGGTGGTGCATGTCGGCGACAACCTGGCCAATGACGTGGTCGGAGCGCAGCAGGCCGGCCTGCGGGCCGTGTGGCTGAACCGCCGAGGCGAACGGTTGCCGGCCGATGTGGTGCCGGACGCCGTGGTCTCGGGCCTGGCCGAGCTGCCCAGCGTGTTGGCCGAGCTTTCCGGCGAAGCGGATCTTCCGCCGTTAATCCGGCGCTGCTCTGGCGAAACCTCACGCATTGATGTCTGATGACGCCACGTCCCTCAACGAGAGGATCCGATGTGGTGAGCAAGCGCTTCACCGTCGGTGCCGTCGCGACCGCGACGGCGCTGACACTCACGGTCACAGGTCTGGGAGTGCCCGCCAGCGCCGAGCCGGCGGACCTGCGGACCTTCACCGTGGTCGCCGAGGACGGCGTCTCCACCGACGCGGCGATCGCCGCGATCCGGTCGGCGGGCGGGACCGTGGTGTCCCGCAGCGACGAGGTCGGTGTCTACCAGGTGACGACCGACCGGGCCGACTTCGCGACGAAGGCGACTTCCGCCGCCGCCCTGATCGGTGCGGCAGAGGAGAAGGCGATCGGGCGCAAACCGCGCCTCGACCGGGTCGAGCAGGAACACCTGCTGGCCGCGGCGGCCGCCAAGGGCGCCGGTAAGCAGCGGGGCAAGAAGCTGGACCCGCTGGACGACAAGCTCTGGGGTCTGGAGATGATCCGGGCCGATAAGGCGCGCAAGGTGGAGCCCGGCGACCGCCGGGTGACCGTGGGCGTCCTCGACACCGGCGTGGACGCCGGTCACCCCGACATCGCCCCCAACTTCGACTGGGCGCTGTCCCGTAACTTCGCCCCCGACATTCCCGAGATCGACGGGGAGTGCGAGGTGGCGAGTTGCCTCGACCCGGTCGGCACCGACGACGGCGGCCACGGCACCCACGTCGCCGGCACCATCGGCGCTGCCGCCAACGGGTTCGGTCTCTCCGGCGTCGCGCCGAAGGTGTCCCTGGTCAACCTCAAGGGTGGACAGGACTCCGGCTACTTCTTCCTCAACCCCGTGGTCAACGCCCTGCTGCACGCGGGCAGGTCGGGGCTCGACGTGGTCAACATGTCCTTCTACGTCGATCCGTGGCTCTACAACTGCACCGCGAACCCGGCCGACTCGCCGGAGGCGCAGGCGGCGCAGCGGGCCACCATCCGGGCGATGAAGCGGGCGCTGACCTTCGCCCACAACCGGGGCGTCACCCTGGTCGGCGCGCTCGGCAACAACCACGAGGACCTGGGCGACCCGCGTACCGACGTCTCCAGCCCGAACTACGGTGACGTCGCGCCCTACCCGCGCGAGATCGACAACGACAGCTGCTGGGACCTGCCCACGGAGGGGCCGCACGTCATCAGCGTCTCCGCCGTCGGCCCGTCCGGCAAGAAGGCCGACTACTCCAACTACGGCACGGAGCAGACCGCTGTCGCCGCTCCGGGTGGCTGGTACCGCGACGGCTTCGGCACGGACACGTTCCGTACCGACGCCAACATGATCCTCTCCACGTACCCGAAGAAGGTCCTCCAGGAGGAGGGTGCGGTCGACGAGGACGGCAACATCGTGCCCGGCGCCGAGACCTTCGTGTTCAAGGACTGCAAGCGCAACGGAGAGTGCGGGTACTACACCTACCTCCAGGGCACCTCGATGGCGGCACCGCACGCCTCCGGGGTGGCCGCGCTCATCGTGAGCCGCTACGGCAAGCAGCAGGGCCGCAGTGGCTACGGCATGGCACCGGACCTGGTCGAGCGGCAACTCCTTCGGACGGCCGCCGAGCGTGCCTGCCCAGAGCCGCGGCTGTTCAGCTACGCCAATGAGGACCGGCCGGCCGAGTTCGACGCCTACTGCGACGGCTCGCGAAGCTTCAACGGCTTCTACGGGCACGGCATCATCGACGCGTACGCGGCGGTGACGGTCAAGCCGCGCCGATAGCACCCCTCTGATCAGGGGCACAGTGGCCGGGCTGGAATCCTCAGCCCGGCCACCTGCTGTCATCGGCGCCACCCCCGGTCGAACAGCGCGGTGCGGACTTCCCGGACGATCCCCGGGAAGTCCTGGTGGAGACGGCGACTGGTCACGTGCAGTACCAGCCAGCCGGCACCGACGAGACGGTTGAGTCGCTGTCGGTCCCGATGGAACTGCTCGTGGTCCGAATGCCAGTGCCCGTCGTATTCCACCGCCACCCGGCAGGCGGGCCAGGCGAGGTCGGGATGCAGGACCAGACCGCTGGACACCTGCACCGGGTGCTGAACCACCGGTCGAGGCAGACCGGCCAGCACCAGACGGATGCGCAGCTGTGACTCGGCCGGCGACTGAGCCGCCGGCTCAGCCAGATCGAACAACCAGCTCGCCGGGCGTACGCCGGGACGGCGGTCGTTCAGGGCCGCGAACTGGGCGAGAGCCGCCCGCGTGGTGAGTCCCCGGCCGAGCAGGGTGTCGATGATGGCGATCGCGTGGGTCGGCGGCAGCCAGACGGCGCTCTCCCATGCTGCCCGGGTCGGGTCCGTGCGGGGAAGTGTGCCCGCGCCGATGCCCTGGATCCGTGGCCCCTGGGAAGTCGTGTGCACTTGCAGGCCGGGTTGGCTGCGCAGCCCGGCTGGGGCCGGCACGAGCACGTGAACCTTGTCGGCGAAGCTCGCGGCATGCTCGACCCCGTGCAGGTAAGCCGCTGACGGGCCGGCGAACGCTGCCGCGACCGGCAGTTGCAACGCCACGGCGCGGCAGGCCAGGTCGTGATCGCGATCAAGCCGCGCATCGGCGTAGATGTCCCGCCGTAGTCGAGCCCAGGCGGAACTGCGAAGCTGGTGGACGGTGAGCAGGCCCTGACGGACGGCGTCCGAGCCGCGGAAGACCTGCCACGCCGGGGCTCCCGGTCGGTGTGCTTGAGCTGGCATGCACGAGATCCTGCGCGTCCTGGGGCCCCCTCGGCAGCCCCTGTGGACAACCGCAGACTGGGCCTCGACCGTCCCCTGTGGATAAGTGCTCCGACCCTCGCCAGGTGTGCTATATGCACCGCACTGGTCCGCACCGACCCGGCCCGCACTGGTCGGCACCGGCCCGGCCCGCACTGGCCCCCACTGGCCCGGCCCACCCGCCCCGCCGGCCCGGCCGGGCCCGGCCCGCGTGACCCGGCCGGGTGTCGCCTCGGTTTGCGGCAAGTTGGGCTTTCAAGCCGGAGTTTGGGCGCAACTTGCCGCAAGTCGCGCCAGGCAGCGTGGGGCTGCGGTGGGTGGGGCTGGTAGCAGTCAGGTCAGGGCGGTGGCGATGGCGGTGGCGGCGGCCAACACCTGGGCGCCGACCGCCTCGGGGTCCAGGGGGGCCAGCGCCACCACCCCGACACTCGCCTCCAGGCCGGGCACTCCGAGCACCGGCGCGGCCACCCCGTACGCGCCGGGTTGCAACTCGCCGGCGGTGCTCACCGGGCCGGCGTCGCCTGACCGGCCGGCCAGGATGGCCCGCCCGGCGGCACCCCGCTCCAGCGGGTGCCGGGCCCCGGTCCGGTACGCGACGTGGAACGACGTCCAACTCGGCTCGACCACCGCCAGCGCGACCCCCTCGCCACCCTCCACCACTGTCAGGTGGGCGGTGGCTCCGGCCTGTTCGGCGAGCCGCCGCAGCGCGGGCAGTGCGCCCTCGGCGAGCAGCGGTTGGGCCCGCCGGGCCAGGTGCAGCACCCCGGCACCGAGGCGCAGCCGGCCGTCGGCGGCACGACGCAGCATTCCGTGCCCGGCCAGCGGCCCGACCAGCCGGTAGACAGCAGCCCGACCGATGCCCAACCGGTTCGCGGCCTCGGTGACGGTCAACCCACCCGGGACGTCTGCCACCAGGTGCAGCAGCCGCAGCCCCCGGTCCAGCGTCTGCGATGCCTCGCCACCCCGCGCCCATCCGCCTGACGGCGAGCTGCTTGACGCCGACTCACCCGACGTCGGCCCGCCTGACGTCGGCCCGCCTGACGTCGGCCCGCCTGACGTCGGCTCACCGGCGCGTGCTGAGCGGTTCGGTGCCGGGTCGTTCGGCGGCGGTACGGCAGCGCCGGGCGTCGCTGGAGTGCTCACGACCAGCAGCGTACGGCCAGCGGGGTGGGCATCGGCAGGCGCGCAGCGGCCGGGTGCCACCAGGCTCCGACCGAGCAGGCAACAGCGGACGGCTACCCTTGTACGGTGACGCTACGCCTGTATGACACCGCCACCCGATCGGTGCGGGACTTCGTCCCGCGGGAAGCCGGCAAGGTGGGGGTCTACCTGTGTGGTCTCACCCTCCAGGCACCGCCGCACATCGGTCATCTTCGCTCCGGCGTCAACTACGACGTGTTGCGTCGCTGGCTGACGGCTGCCGGTTTCCAGGTCACCTTCATCCGCAACGTGACCGACATCGACGACAAGATCCTGGTCAAGGCGCAGGAGCAGCAGCGACCCTTCTGGTCGATCGCGTACGCGAACGAGTTGAAGCTCGCCGAGGCGTACCGGGCGCTGAACGTGCTGCCACCGAGCTACGAGCCACGGGCCACCGGTCACATTTCCGAGATGCACGAACTGATCGCGCAGTTGATCGAGCGGGGGCATGCCTACCCGGCCACCGACGGCTCGGGCGACGTGTACTTCGACGTGTGCTCGTGGCCGTCGTACGGGGCGTTGTCCAACCAGTCGCCGGACGACATGCAGTCCGCCGGTGACGCACCGGACCGGGGCAAGCGCGACCCGCGCGACTTCGCTCTCTGGAAGGGCACCAAGCCGGATGAGCCGGCGGACGCCTACTGGCCGTCGCCGTGGGGGCGGGGCCGACCCGGCTGGCACATCGAGTGCTCGGCGATGTGCTGGCGCTATCTGGGCGCGGAGTTCGACATCCACGGCGGGGGGCTCGACCTGACCTTCCCGCACCACGAGAACGAGTTGGCCCAGTCCCAGGCCGCCGGCCTGCCCTTCGCCCGGTACTGGGTGCATCACGGGCTGCTCAGCATCGGCGGGGCGAAGATGGGCAAGTCGCTGGGCAACGCCCTCGACCTCGACTACGTCGCCTCCCTCGGGGTGCGCCCGGTCGAGCTGCGCTACTACTACGTGGCCGCCCACTACCGTTCCCGGATCGACTACTCCGAGGAGGCGTTGCGCGAGGCGGCTGTCGCGTACCGGCGGATCGAGGGCTTCGTGACGCGGGCCGTGGAACGGGTCGGCGCGAATGGGCTGGGAGAGTTGCCGGCCGCGTTCGTCGCCGCGATGGACGACGACCTGAACACCTCGGCCGCGCTGGCGGCGCTGCACGAGGTACTGCGGGACGGCAACAACGCGCTGGCCAGCGGGGACGATGTGACCGTCCGCACCACGCTCGCCAGCGTCCGCGCGATGCTGGATATCCTCGGAGTCGACCCTCTCGACCCGGCCTGGACCGGCGGAGCCCGGGCGAGCGACCTCCGTGGTGTGGTGGACTCCCTGATCGCCCTGGCACTGGAACAGCGCGCGCAGGCCCGGGTCCGCAAGGACTGGGCCGCCGCCGACGCGCTGCGGGATCAACTCAAGCGGGCCGGAGTGGTGGTCGAGGACACCCCACAGGGACCGCGTTGGACTATTGGAGAGCAGGACTGATGGCCGGCAATTCGCAGCGCCGTGGTCGGCGGGTGGCGTCGAAGTCCAGTGCCCCGAAGGGGTCCGGCGGAAAGAACCGGGACTCCCTCGCCGGGCGCGGCCGGACGTTGCCGGCCGACGAGCGGCCCTGGCACAAGGCGTACTCGGGCACCGAGAAGCTGCCGCAGCGCACCGCCTGGAAGCAGGAGAAGGAGCGCCGGGCGGCCGCCGAGGAGGGGCGTGCCCCGAAGATCGGCCAGCCCGGCAGCAAGGACACCACCTGGGGCAAGGGCGGCGGCCGGGGCGCGGCCGTCGCGAAGCCGGTCCGGGGCAAGCAGCCCGCGGGGCGCAGCGGCCCCCGGGTAGCGCCGGGCCGCAAGTCCAACCCGGCGAAGGACACCCAGGAGCTGCTGGTCGGTCGCAACCCCGTGCTGGAGGCGCTACGTACCCAGGTTCCGGCGACCGCGCTCTACACGGCGCAGGGCATCGACGTCGACGACCGGGTCAAGGAGATCATCCGTACCGCCGCTGACCGGGGCATCGCGAACCTTGAGGTCAGCCGCGCCGAGCTGGACCGGATGACCGGGGGTGTGCTGCACCAGGGCGTCGGTCTCCAGGTGCCGCCGTTCGCCTACGAGCCCTTCGAGGACCTGGTCGCCGCCGCGCTGGAACAGCCGGCACCGCTGCTGGTGGCGCTGGACGGGGTCACCGATCCGCGTAACCTCGGCGCGGTGATCCGCTCCGCTGCGGCGTTCGGCGCGCAGGGTGTCTTCGTACCGGAGCGGCGGGCGGCCGGGATCACCGCGACCGCCTGGCGGACCAGCGCGGGCGCGGCAGCCCGGGTGCCGGTGGCCCAGGTGACCAACCTGACCCGCTCGCTGAAGGCCTGCCAGGACGCCGGGTTCATGGTGGTCGGCCTGGACGCCGACGGGGAAACGGACCTGTACGACCTGGAGGCCGCCGTCGGTCCGCTGGTGGTGGTGGTCGGCTCGGAGGGGCGAGGGCTGTCCCGCCTGGTCGGGCAGACCTGCGACCTCACCGTCAGCATCCCGATGATCTCCGAGGTGGAGTCGCTCAACGCGAGCGTCGCCGCCGCCGTCACCCTGGCCGAGGTGGCGCGCCGCCGGGCCGTCGAGGGCTGAGAAACCGGAGAGCGTACGCGAAAAGGGGCGGCCCGCCATCGGCGGACCGCCCCTTTCGGTTGCTATCTCAGATGCGCTGCCCGGTGGCGGCGTGGAAGACGTGGCTCTGGCCGGTACGCGGCTTCACGAAGATCGTGTCGCCCATGTTCGGCATGGTCCGACGGTCGGTGCGGACCACGAACCGCTCGGAGGCACCGTCGAGCGCGGCGTGGCCGTAGACGTTGGCGTCGGAGCCCAGGTCCTCGACCAGCTCGACCACGACCGGCATGCCACCCTCGGTCGGGCTGACGATGTCGCAGTCCTCCGGGCGGAAGCCCACGGTGACCTTGCCGTTGCCACCCTCGGCGTTGGCCGCCTCGACCTGCTCGCGGGTCAGCGGCACGGACATCTCGGCGAACGACGCGCCCTGCTCGCTGAACGGCACGGTCTTGATGTTCATGGCGGGCGAGCCGATGAAGCCGGCGACGAAGACGTTGGCCGGGGTGTCGTAGAGCGTCCGCGGAGTGTCGACCTGCTGGAGCACGCCGTCGAGCATGACCGCGACCCGGTGGCCCATGGTCATGGCCTCGACCTGGTCGTGGGTGACGTAGACGGTGGTGATGCCGAGCTTGGCCTGCAGCGACGCGATCTGCGTACGGGTCTGCACCCGCAGCTTGGCGTCGAGGTTCGACAGCGGCTCGTCCATCAGGAAGACCTGCGGCTCCCGGACGATGGCCCGGCCCATCGCGACCCGCTGGCGCTGACCGCCGGAGAGCGCCTTGGGCTTACGGCTGAGGTACTCCTCCAGCTGGAGCAGCGCCGCCGCCTCCTTGACCCGCCGGTCGATCTCCGACTTGGAGGTCTTGCGCAGCTTGAGCGCGAACGCCATGTTCTCGTACACCGTCATGTGCGGGTAGAGGGCGTAGTTCTGGAAGACCATCGCGATGTCGCGGGCCTTCGGCGGCAGGTGGGTGACGTCCCGGTCGTCGATGTAGATCGCGCCGTCGTCGACATCCTCCAGGCCGGCGAGCATGCGCAGGCTGGTGGACTTACCACAACCGGAGGGGCCGACGAGGACGAGGAACTCGCCGTCGCCGATCTGGAGGTCGAGCTGGTTGACCGCGGGGCGTTCGGTGCCCGGGTAGATCCGGGACGCCTTCGCGTAGGTGACCGTAGCCATGAGGGGGGACGCTTCCTTTCACCGGCAGGAACGTGCCGGACGATCCGAGTGAAGGAGCGACCGGTACGGATGCCCGTACCGGCGCCACAGCCAGCGCGGGGCGGACCCGTGTCGGCCGTGTCACTGCACGGTAAACGGCTTTCGCCACAATGCCAAGGTCCACGGTCGACCGGTACTTCCGAAGCATTCGCATTCCGGTCACTCGGGCACGGTCGGACACGAATCGACGTCCACGCGTCGGGATGTTGACGTTTCCCATGCTCGGGACCCCTGCCGAGCAGGAAAACCTGACGCCGGTCGCTATGCTGGCCACGAAACAATGCCCCTGTAGCTCAGCTGGCCAGAGCACCCGCCTTGTAAGCGGGATGTCGCCGGTTCGATCCCGGCCGGGGGCTCCATCCGTATCACGCATGGCACACCGGGCGGACATCTCGGCGTGGCCGGGTGTTCAGACGGGCCCGTTAGGCTCCGCCTCCACCCGTCACGCCGTGACCCGTCACCACGACCAGGGGCGCCCGCCACCGTGCACCATGCCAACCACTACTACGGGCACTCCCACGTGCTGGCCCGCTACTGCGGGCTCGACGACCGGGATCCACCCCGCATCCACGGCTACCTTCAGCACGGTTGGAACATCGGCGACGGCATGGCGTACGACCACGAGTTCGTGCCGGGCGTACCGCTGTTCCTGTGGTCGGAACGGACCCGGCGGCGAGCCTGGTCCCTTGGCCGCCGACAGACGTACGTGGTCGGTTCCCCGTGGGCGTACCTGTTGGCGATGGAACCGGACGACCCGCAACGGCGGGAGGGCACCATCTGGTACCCCTTCCACGGCTGGGAGGGGCAGCGGGTCGTCGGTGACCACGACCGGCTGGTCGACGAGATCCGGGCGGTCGAACCGGGGCCGGTGACGGTCTGCCTCTACTGGCAGGAGTACCGGTCGACCCGGGTACGCCAGCACTACGAGCGGGCCGGCTTCCGGGTCGTCTGCCACGGCTACCGGGGTGGCCGGTGGCGTGATCTCGACCCGGGATTCCTCCACCGGCAACTGGCCGAGCTGCGCCGGCACCGCCGGGTCGCCTCGAACCGGCTGTGCAGTGCGGTCTTCTACGGCATCCTGGCCGGCTGTGAACCGGCCGTCTACGCCGATCCGATGCAGCTGGCCGGTGAGGCGCCGATCTGGGGTGGCCAGCCACGGATTCGCCGCCAGTGGGCGGGGCTGCACGGCCCGCAGGTCGACCCGGACAGCGCCCGAGCCCTGGCGGTCGCCGAGTTGGGTGCCGACCGGCTGCTGCCACCGGCCGAGCTGCGCCGGCTGTTCCGCTGGCCCGAGCCCGCCGACCGGCACCAGGCCCCCACGGTCCGGTCCGCCGACGAGCACCGCGGCGACGAGCACCACGGCGGCGTGGCCGGCGGCGCGCATCACGGCGGCGTGACCGGCGGCGAGGCGACGCGGCCTGCTCCGGCACCCGAGCGGCACGGCACGGAGGCTGGTCGATGAGCGAGGTGCACCTGCTCGGTGGCGAGATGCTCGCCTGGTCGGACCTCGACGGGGCGCACGGCCCGGGACCGGTACGCGGGCCGGGGCTGGCGGCGCTGTTGTCCGTCGCCTCCGGCCGCACGCTTGCGGTGGGACCGCACGATCACCACCTGCTCGACGCGCTGCCCTTGGCCGACCTGACCGTGCTGGTGCGGGGACTGCCCGACGCCGAGGCACTGGCCGTCCGCTACGCCGACCGCCCCGGGGTACGGGTGTGCTGCGGCGGCCCGGAGAACCTCGCCGGCACACCCCCGTACGACACCGTGGTCGCCCTGGACGGGCTGGACCGCCTCGACTCGGTCGAGGGGACGCAGCTGTCCTGGGGCAAGGCGTTCGACCTGCTGGTGTCGGTGCTGCGGCCCGGCGGCCGGTTGCTGCTCGGGGCCGAGAATCCACTCGGGCTGCACCGGTTGCTGACGTCGCCGCCGTCGAGCGTCGACTCCGACTGGGCGGCACTCGGCGAGTACGACGACACCCGTCCGGCCGGCCCGGCCCGGCTACGGGCCAGGTTGACGGCGGCGGGGCTGCGGATCGGCGGTGCCTGGGCGGCCTTCCCGTCTCCGCTCGCGCCCGCCGCCCTGGTCGGAACGGAACTACTGGCCGACCCGGACCTGACCGGGTTCCTCCAGGCCGTCCTCGGCGACGGGACGCGCGGCCCGGCGCCCGACGGTGAGGGCCCGGTGCCGGCGGTGCCGGCCGCACCGTTGTTGGCCGACCCGGCTCGGCTGGCCGGATCCGCCGTCCGGAACGGGATCGCCGTCGAGCTCGCGCCGGCCTGGGTGCTGCTCGGCGAGCGCCTGCCGAATCCGCTGACCCGGGCGGATCCGCACGCCGCGCCCGCCCGCCCGGTCGAGGCCGACCAGACCGGGGCAGCGCCGCCTGCGGCATTGCTTGTGCAGCACGGCCGGCTCCGCGAGGTGCGCCGGGATCCGGTGGGCGGGTGGCGGTTCACCGACGGCGCGGCGGTTCCGTCGGGGCGTACCGTCGAGGATCTGGTGGTGGCCGCGACGCTGCGCCGGGACCTGCCGGCGGTGCGGGCGCTGCTCGCCGCCTGGCAGTCCGGTGCGGAGGCGGGGGTGCCGGCGGACGCGGTCGTCGTCACCCCGGCCGGCGCCTGGCACGGGCTGACCGAGGCCACCGAGCCGATGCTCGCGCTGCGACGGCTGGCGTCCCGGCTGATCGACGCCGGGCTCGCCGACCTCTGGCCGGCCGGTGAGCTGGTCGCCATGCTGACCACGATGGCCGGCCGGAAACCGGGGGCGTCGGCCGAGCACGTGGCGGGTGCCGGTGCCGGCGGGTGGCGGGAACTGCTGATGGACCGGGACCGGCTGGCCCGCGAGCTGGCCGAGGCGCGCGCGCTCCAGGGCTGGTACGAACGGACGTTGACCGAGCGTGACGACGAGCTGAAACGGCTGCGCCGGATCGTCTCACTGCTGCACGGCACCCCCACCGCACGGGCCGGCCGGCTCCTGCTGGCCGGTGCCCGCACCGCCCGTTCCGCCGTCCGCCGCCTCCGCCCCACCAACTGACGGCTCCGTCCCTCCCCGCGATCATGCAGTTGTGGCAGCGACACAACGCCATGAAAGGGGTGTATCGGCGACCACAACTGCATGATCGCCGGACGCGGGGGTCGTCGCGTGGCGGTCAGCGTGGGGGGAGCAGGGAGTCGTAGAGGGATTCGAGGCGGCGGGTCTGCTGGTGCAGGTCGAAGTCGGTCTCGGCGGTGTGACGGGCGGCCTTGCCCAGGTGGTCGCACAGCGGAGCGTCGGTGAGCAGACGGCGGAGGTTGGCCGCCAAGGCCGACCGGTCGCCTTCCGCGCAGAGCAGACCGTTCGACTCGTGGGTGACCGCCTCGGGGATGCCACTGTGGTACGTCGAGACGACCGGCACGCCGAGACTGAAGGCCTCCAGGATCGTGGTGGGCAGGCCCTCGGTGTCGCCGTCCGACGCGGTACGCGACGGCGCGGCGAGCAGCCGGGCCGCGGCGATGTGCCGCATCACCTCGGGCGGCGGCAGCGCGCCGGGAAACGTGGCGTTCACGCCCAACTGTGCGGCGCGGACGCGTACCCGCTCGTGCAGCGGGCCGGTGCCGACGAGCAGCACGCGGGGGCGCAGTTCGGACAGCATGCCCAGCGCCTCGACGAGATCCTCGATCCCCTTCTTCTCGACGAACCGACCGACGAACACCACGTCCCACCGCTTCGGCCCGGCCGCCGGCTCCGGCGGCACCGGCACTCCCGTGTGATGTACGCGGACCTTCGCCGGATCCGCTCCCAGCGCCACCGCCCGGTCCCGGATCGCCTCGGAGACGGCCAGGATCAGCGCGGCCCGACCGAACATGATCCGCAGGTTCCGCCGGTGCCGAGCGCCGCGTGGACCGGGTGCCGCGGCCTGCCGGGTGACGTCGAGACCGTGCAGGGTGACGACCAGCGGGATGCCCAGCCGCTCGGCGGTGCGGCTGACCAACCAGCCGTCTCCGCCGAAGTGCGCGTGCACCAACCCGGGTCGCAGGCGGGCCAGCAGCCGACGCAGCCGGGGCGAGCCGCCGGTCAGCCGCAACCGCAGCCACTCGCGCCGGCCACGCGGCGTGTCCGGGCACAGCACCACGTCGCTGTCCCGGGACAGCGGTGAGGCCACCCGGACGGCGCCCAGGTAGACCGGACGCCAGGTGGGCAGCGCGTCGGCCTGGTTGCGGATGAACGTCTCCGAGCCGGGTAGCAGGCAACTGCGCCAGATCACGGCGACCCTATCGCCGGACATCGGCCCCGATCCCCGCCGCCCCGGCGCTGCCGGCCGTTCCCGTTGACGTCAAGGAGCCGGCGATCCCCGTCGCGCCGGTCGCCGTGCCATCTGGCGCTCGCCGGCCGGTCCCGGCACCGGGCTCCGGGCTCAGGGGCTGCCCAGGCGAGGCCGGACCACCGCGCCGGCCACGGCCGAGGATCCGGTCACGCACCCGGTGTCGCAGCTGCGGCGGGAGCAGCCAGATCTGCACGAACGTCAGGTAGTCGACCAGACCCGGCCGCCCGTGCCGCCGGGCCTCGGCGAGCAGCAGCCGGAAGACCCGGAAGCTGCGCGTGGGCGCGGCCATCGAGCTGATGATGCTCATCGTGATGGCCGCGTACGCCCGTGGGGTGATCAGTGGCCGGATCCCGCGCAGCCACTCCAGCTGGGCCTCCCACGGAGAACTGAGGCTGATCCGTGGCCGGTCCTCGTCCTGGTGCCAGAGCACCAGCGGCTCGGCGGCGATGAGCAGCTCGACGTCCGGGTGGCTGATCGCGCGTACGGTCCAGTCCAGTTCCTGCTGCCGGCGCAGACCGACGGTGAACGGCACCCGGCGCAGCAGCTCGGTCGGCGCCATGATGGTCGAGGTCTGGATGAACCCGTCGCCGTGGAACAGCCCGCGCCGCAGGGTGAGGTACTCGCAGATCGGCTCGCCCGGCTCCGGCAGCCGCCGGGGCATCACGAACTGTGCCCGGGGCGTCTTGTTGATCAGTCGGCTGGCGAGGATCGGGCTGCCCACCGTGGCGCTGCGGGCCAGCTCCAACTGGACGGCGAGCTTGGTGGGGAGCCATTCGTCGTCGTCGTCGAGCAGGGCGGTCCAGGGGGCACGCGCCTCGCGTACGCCGGTGTTGCGGGCGTTGGGCGCGCCACCCTTGCCGGGCAACTCGACCGTGCGCAGCCGGGGGTCACCGATCTCGGCCAGGGCCTTGCCGGTCTCCTCGTCCGGACCGTCGACCACGACGATCACCTCGATGTCGGTGACGGTCTGCGCGAGGGCGCTGCGCACCGCGCGGCTCACCAGCTCCGGGCGGGCGAAGGTGGGGATGACCACGCTGACCTTGGGTGTGGATGGCATGACCACCTGCTCACTCGTGCCGGCTACGACATGCGCGCATGGTGACGTTAGGAGGCGCGGGCGGCCCCGAGGTGAATGCCGGGCTGCGACCAGGCGTACAGCGGCGGTCGTCGGGTGGGACTCACCGGATCGGGCCCACCCGGCCGGGGCGGCGGGCGACGTCGCTAAGGTCGCCGCAGGTGACGTACGGCGTGGTGCGGCGGAGGGACGGTGGGCGGTGGCGGACGCGGACCTGGTGGTCGAGGTCGCGGGTGCGGTGGCCACGGTGGTGATCCGCAATCCGGGCCGGCGTAACGCGATGACCCCGGCCATGTGGCGGCGGCTGCCGGCGCTGCTCGACGGTCTGGAGGTCGACCCGGCGGTACGCGTCGTGGTGCTCACCGGTGCCGACGGCACCTTCTGCGCCGGTGCCGATCTGGGCGACCTGGACGAGCTGCTGGCCGCCGGTGACGGCAGCATCGCCGTCGCGGCGGAGGAACGGCTGGCCACCTTCGCCAAGCCGACCGTGGCCGCCGTTCGAGGTGCCTGCGTCGGCGGCGGCTGCCAGTTGGCGGTCGCCTGCGACCTGCGGGTAGCCGCGGCCGACGCACGTTTCGGCGTACCGCCGGCCCGGCTGGGGCTGGTCTACCCGGCACCCACCACCCACCGGCTTGCCCGACTGATCGGCCCGGCGGCGGCGAAGCACCTGCTCTTCACCGGCGAGTTGGTGGACGCCGACCGGGCCCTGCGGATCGGCCTGGTCGACGAGGTGCTGCCCGGTGCCGACCTGGCCGCCCGGGTCGACGGGCTCAGCGGTGTGATCGCCGAACGTTCGCAGCTCAGCGTCGCCGCCGCCAAGGAGATCGTCGACGGTCGGGCCGACGAGGGGCGGATGGCCTGGTGGCACGGGCAGGTGCGGGCCAGCGGCGAGGCCCGGGAGGGCGTGGCGGCCTTCCACGAGCGTCGCGCACCACGCTTCGGTTGGACGCCGCCCGCCGCCCGCTGAGCCGCCGACGGGCCAGCCTCGGGCCGGGCCGGCGGCGCTCGGGCCGGGGCCGGCGGGCGCGGCGCCAATGCAACGCCGCCCCCTGTGCCCGCCGGCCGGCCCGGACCTGGCGAACCCGGAACGACGGTTGACCTTGCGCGATCACGGTAGGTGCGGCCGAGGTGAGGCGGCAACGCATTTCGATGGCCGGGTCGGCGGTTGACGCCGTCCCTGGAGGTCAGCGTCGGGCGAGCAGGCCCCGCGGCCGGATCGAGTGGATCGGCTCGGCGGCACCGCCCTCGGCACGCAGGATGTGGTTCGCCGCGAGGACGCCGGTGGCCGCCGCCCGTTCCATCAGGGCGCTGGGGAAGTCGGTGCCGATGCCGTCGCCGGCCAGGTAGACACCGGCGGCGTCGGTGCGGACACCCGGACGTCCCGCGTGGCTGCCCGGCGTGAAGGCCGGCGCCTTCGCCTCGACCCGGGCACGCAGTTCGCGTACCCGTAGCCGCGTCGTCTCCGGCCAGAGCACGGCCAGTTCGGCACGCATCCGTTCGGCCAGCTCGGTGGCGGGCACGTCCGGCTCGCAGGCGTACGCGTGCAACTCGACCACCGAGCCGCCGGTCCGCTCGGCCCAGTGGCGGGACTCGCGTTCCAGCCGGTGGTACAGCGTCACCGAGTCCAACGTGGCCTGTCGGGAGACCCCACTGAAGATCGCCCGCCCGGGGTCGACGTCCCCGTCGCACCAGTAGCGGGCGACCACGTACGGCGGGCCGGGCCGACCGTACGCGGGCATCGCCGCCACCAGCGCCGGGGCCTGCTCGGTCAGCGACGGCGAGCCCGCGACCAGGGCGGCGAGTGCGGGCGGGTCGACGGCGAGCACGACGTGTCCGGCCCGGTACGTGCCGCGCGCGCTGTGCACCTGCCAGCCGTCGAGATCACGGTGCAGCCCGGTGACCGGCTCGCCGGTGCGGACCCGGCCGCCGTGACGCTCGACGTGCCCGGCCAGCGGCCCCCAGATCGACGTGGCGTAGTCCTCGTCGGGGCAGTCGAAGGCCAGCCCTTCCGGGTTGCCGAGCAGGTAGAAGTGGAATTGCGCGATCATCTCGGCGGCCGACATCTCCGCCTCGTGATTGAAGAACGAGTGGGAGAAGACCTCGAACAGCATCGCCCGGGCCCGATCGGGCAGGCGCAGTGAGTCGAGCAGGTCGTCGGCGGTGGTGTGGTCGAACTCGGCGTAGGTGCGGACCGGGTCGTACGTCAGCAGTGGCAGGGCCGCGTCGCGGTCCATCCCGCGCAGGTCCCGCAGGCGCAGGCTGGGGCTGCGGGCGAGCAGGGTGAGCAGGTTCGCCGGTGGCGCGGGCGGCAGCCGCCCGAACTCCTCGGTCGGCCACTGGGCGCTGAGCACCGGATAGCCGGGGACGGCTTGCAGAAAACGCAGCGCCGGGTCGACCCGGCGCAGGATGTTCCGCCAGTTGTAGTACTGCCGGAAGAAGGCGTGGAAGCCGTGTTCGTTGACCTGACGGGTACCGTCGGCGAGGGTTTCCGGCCAGGCACCGAGCCGGCCGCCCAGGGTGGGTGCGGCCTCCAGCACGGTCACCTCGACGCCGCGTTCGGCGAGTACCACCGCTGCGGACATGCCGGCGATGCCGCCGCCGACGACCACCGCGGTGACCGGATGCGGCACGCGGGGGGCACCACCTCCGCCGGGGTCGACCCGGTGCCGACGTACGCCGATGAACCGTCCGGCCAACTGCGACAGCGTCATGGGGAACCTCCCCGGTCAGTGTGCCTCTCCGTCCAGCGCAGGCAGCGGCGAGGGCGGTCGGAGTTCGGCCAGACGTAGTCCAGGTCGTCGGGGACGTCGTCGCCGAAGATGGGGCGGTAGTGCGCCGGATCCTTGCGGAGCAGCGACGAACGGTGACTCAGATGCACCTCGGTCCGGCCGAGCCACGGTGGCAGCTCCCCGGCGAGGGCGAGTTCCTGCTGGCTGCGGACCTGCTCGACGCCGCAGGCGGCGGCCAGGTCGACGGTCAACGTGGTGGCGCAGGTGTCGGCGCGGCCGGCCGCGCACCAGACCGAGCAGATGTCCAGCCCGTACCGGGTCAGGGCCTCCTCGTACCCGGCCCACATCTTCACCGCCGGGTGGTTGCGCCAGCCGTACGTGGGCCAGGTCAGCCCGCGTAGCACCTGGATCGCCTCCACCCGCTGCTTGCCGAGCCGTCGCTGGTCCAGCGCCCGGGCACTGGCCAGAAAGTCCGGGTACGGCAGGAAGGTCTGCATGCCGCTGCCCCTACCCGTCGCCGGCCAGGACATGCCGCGTCGCGGCAGCCACGATCATGACGGGCTGCGCGGGCTGCGACCGGCTGACTACCATGCGGGGCATGGCGGAGCCGCTGCTCGATCGGGCCCTGCGGGCCAGCCGCCGGTTGCGGGTCAACGGGGAGTCCCGGGCGCACTACGTGATCTGTGGGCAGGATCCACTCGCCTACTGGGTGGTGCGGACGATGCTCGCCGGCGAGACACAGGCCGGCCGGGTACGGATCACCCTGATCGTGCCGGACCGTCGGCGTTCTCCCGGGCCGGACGGCCGTGACCTGCCGGGCATCGAGGTGATCCGGGCCGACCGGCTGGACGAGGTCACCTTCCGCCGGGCGGGGCTGGCCGAGGCCGCGGGGCTGGCCCTGCTGCACCAGGACGACGTGGGCAACATGCATGCCGCGCTCTGCGCACAGGAGGTGGAGCCTCGGCTGCGCCTGGTGGTGCGGATGTTCAACACCGGCCTGGCCAACGGCGTACGGCAGATCTTCCCCGACTCGGCGGTGCTCTCGGACGCCTCGATGGCCGCGCCGGCCTTCGTGGCCGCCGCGCTCGGCGAGGTCGCGCCGACGCACTTCCGGCACGGCGGGCGCACCCTCTACGTGGCCCGCCGCGACGACGTACGCCCGAGCGAGATCGTCTGCGGGGTGGCCGACACCCGCGACGCCCAGCAGGATCTGGTGCTGCCGGCCGACGACCGGGAAGCCGACGTGGTACTCGCCGAGGCGGTCGGCCGGCCGGCCGGCACCGAACTGGCCGCGCGGCGGCTGGTCCGGGCACGGCGGCGGCGTCGGCCGGTGGCGATGGTGCTCCGGGCGATCCGCAGCTTCGCCACCCGGAAGATCGGGATTGCGGTGCTCGTGCTGCTCGCCATGGTGGCCGCCCTGGGCGGGCTGTACGCCAACGCGGCCCACGTCGGCTGGGGCGACGCGCTCTACCTGACGCTTGTCACCACCCTGACCGGGCAGGATCCGGACACCGCCAAGTCGGCCGCCGAGCAGGTCATGCAGGTGGTGCTCAACCTCGCCGGGCTGGCGCTGATCCCGCTGATCACGGCGGTGGTGGTCGACGGGGTGGTGAACGCCCGACTGGCCTTGCACACCGGGCGGATCCTGCCCGAGCGCTCCGGGCATGTCGTGGTGGTCGGGCTCGGCAACATCGGCACCCGGGTGATGGCCCAGCTCAACGACTTCGGCGTCGAGGTGGTGGCGATCGACAAGAGCGCGGACGCGCGCGGTGCCGGGCTGGCCCGGCGGCTCGGCGTACCGCTGGTGGTGGGCGACGCGGCGCAGGAGGAGACGCTACGGGCCGCCTCGGTGGCGACCTGCCAGGCGCTGGTGGTGGTCTCCACCGACGACGGGGCCAACCTGCGGGCCGCGCTCAACGCCCGTGCCCTCGACGACCAGCTCCGCGTGGTGCTGCGGCTCTTCGACGGTGACTTCGCCGAACGCGTGCAGCGGGCGTTCGGCATCGGCACCTCACGCAGCGTCTCCTACCTGGCGGCGCCGTCGTTCGCCGCCGCCCTGCTGGACCGGGCGGTGATCGCCACCATCCCGGTGGGCCGGCACGCGTTGCTGGTCACCGAGGTCCCGGTGGCCGCCGGCTCGGACCTCGACGGTCGTACGCTCGCGACCGTCGGGCGGGCCGGCAGCGTACGCCTGCTCGCACACGCCCGGGCCGGGCAGCGCCTGGACTGGTCGCCGGACCCGCGGATGGTGATCGTGGCGGGCGACCGGCTGACCGTGGTGGCCCGCCGGGCCGGCCTGAACGCGTTGCTGCGCGAAGTCGCACCACCGGAGCCGCTACCGCCTTCCGGCACACCGGTACCGCGCGAAGCGACGGAGTGACCTGGTCAGCGACGGGCTGACCGGAGGGCGTACCAGGCGGCGCCGAGGGCGAGCACGCCGAAACCGGCGAGCACGCTGGACAGCGGCAGGTTGACGGCGAGCAGTACGCAGCCGACCAGCCCCGCCACGGCGAGTGCCTGCACCGGCAGCTTCCGCTCCGGTTCCCGCCCCAGGGTCAACGCCGCGGCGTTGGTGATGGCGTAGTAGACGAGCACGGTGCAGGCGGAGAAGCCGATCGCCCCTCGCACGTCGCCGAGCACGACGACCAGGATCACCACGGCGGCCACCGCCAGCTCGGCCCGGTGCGGCACCTGGTGCCGGGGGTGCACGGCGGCCAGCCCGGCGGGCAGGTCCCGGTGGCGGGCCATCGCCAGCGTGGTGCGACCCACCCCGGCCAGCAGGGAGAGCAGCACCCCGGTCACCGCGACGGTCGCGCCGGCCCGGACCACCCACTCCAGGCCGGGCAGCCCGACCGCACCCACCACGTCGGCCAGAGGCGCGGCGGAGGCGGCCAGCCGGTCCGCGCCGAGGACGCCGACGGCGACCACCCCCAGGATCAGGTAGATCACCAGCACCAGACCGAGCGCCAACGGCACCGCTCGGGGAATGGTGCGCTGTGGATCGCGTACCTCCTCACCGAGGGTGGCGATCCGGGCGTACCCGGCGAAGGCGAAGAAGAGCAGTCCGGCAGCGGTGAGCACGCCCCGGACGGTCCCGCCGGGCTGGCCGATCCGGTCGATCGAGACGCTTGTCGTACCGGCCACCGCGACGAGCGCTAGCACGGCGAGCACCAGGACCACCAGGATCCGGGTGGCGGCGGCGGTCTTGCCGATACCGCGCAGGTTCACCGCGGTCACCGCGACCACCGCCAGCACCGCGACGAGCCGGGCCTGCCCCGGCCAGAGGTACGCGCCGATGGTCAGCGCCATCGCCGCGCAACTGGCCGTCTTGCCGATGACGAAACCCCAGCCGGCGAGGAATCCGGCGAACGGGTTCAGTCGCTCCCGACCGTAGACGTACGTGCCGCCGGACTCGGGATAGCGGGCGGCCAGCCGGGCGGAACTGATCGCGTTGCAGAAGGCGATGAACCCGGCCAGGGCCAGGGCGACCAGCAGGCCGGTGCCGCCGGCCGCTGCGGCGGCGGGCGCGAAGACCACGAAGATGCCCGCGCCGAGCATCGACCCGAGGCCGATGACGACGGCGTCCGGTACACCCAGCCGGCGCGCGAGTCGGTCCACGCCGGCACCCTACCGGTGCCGGGCGAACGGCCCGTTCCACTGCCGAAGGCGACCGGGTAGCGGCAGATCGTCCCAGGGCACCCGGTGCAGCAGCCGGTCCAGCAGCAGCCCCAGCAGCAGGGCGGCCAGCCCGTCGGTGAGCCAGTGGAAGTTGAGGTAGGTGGTGGTGACCAGCAGGATCCCCGGCGGCGCGTAACGCACCAGCCGGTACACGCCGGCCGGTAGCCGACCGAAGGTCAGCGAGACCAGCAGCAGGGCGATCACGCCGTACCAGACGATCGCGTTGGCCACGTGCCCGGACGGGTACGACATCGAGTAGGCACCGGCCGGCAGGTGATTGAAGATCTGCACGGCCTCGTCCGGGGACAGGAACGGCTCCTTGACCGAGGCGGTGGGTGCCGCCCGGTCGGTCCAGAGCTTGAGCGGACCGATTGTCACCATGGTGACCAGTAAGGCGCCCGCGACCAGTAGGAACGGCCGGATCGTGCGGCGGCGCCAGGCCACCGCCACCGCCAGCGCGCCGGAGAGCGGCAGCAGCAGGCCGCCGCCCTGACCGAGCAGGTTGAACACCCGGGCGGTCCAGTACAGCGGGGTCGGGTCGTGGGTGAAGGCCCACTCGCTGACGGCGAGGTCGAGACCGAGCAGGTGACCGCGGGCGAGCGCGGCGGTCAGTGCCACGAACCCCGCCAGCAGGACGGCGTCGAACCACCAGCCGGCCGGGCGTACCGGCGCCAGGCGGATGCTGCGGCGTACCGATGTCGTCTCCCGCACGCCGATCACGCTACCGGCCCGCGCGGTGCGTCCGGTGGGTGGCGACTGTGGGCCGAGCCACGTAGGGAGGCGTTCCGGCGGCGGAAACGTCAAACTTGACGCCGTGCGGATCACCTCGGCCCTCGTCGACCCGGCGTTGCTCGACCTTCCCTGGTCGACACCGCTGGAGCAGTGGCCGGCCGAGCACCTGGTCGCGCTGCCCCAGGGCATCTCCCGGCACGTGGTGCGGTTCGTGCAGTTGGGCGGGCACGTCTACGCGGTCAAAGAGACCGGCGAACGGGTGGCCGAGCGGGAGTACGACCTGCTGCGCGCCCTGGAACGGATCGACTTCCCGTCGGTGAAGGCGGTGGCGATCGTCGCCGACCGGGAGTCCGACGCCGGTGAGCCGCTGGACCCCGTACTGATCACCCGTCACCTCCAGTTCTCGCTGCCGTACCGGGCGCTGTTCTCCCACACGCTGCGGCCGGGGACGATGGGGCGCCTGCTCGACGCGCTCGCCGCGCTGCTGGTCCGGATGCACCTGACCGGATTCTTCTGGGGCGACTGCTCGCTGTCGAACACGCTGTTCCGGCGGGACGCGGGCGCCTTCGCCGCGTACCTGGTCGACGCCGAGACCGGCGCACTGCGCAGCGTGCTCTCCAACGGCCAGCGTGGCGAGGACCTGGAAATCGCCCGGGTCAACATCTTCGGAGAGGCGCTCGACCTTCAGGCCGCCGGTCTGCTGCACGACTCGATCGACCCCGAGGTGGTCTGCGAGGAGGTGGTGCAGCGCTACGAGCGGCTCTGGCACGAGATCACCTACGAGCAGCAGGTCGAGCGTGCGGCCCGGCACGACATCGAGGGGCGTATCCGTCGGCTCAACGAGCTGGGCTTCGACGTGGCGGAGGTGGCCATGTCGACAATCGACAACGGTCGCTACCTGATCCGGCCGAAGGTGGTCGACGCCGGGTACCACCATCGTCGGCTGCTCCGCCTCACCGGGCTGGACGCCGAGGAGAACCAGGCCCGCAAGCTGCTCAACGACCTCGACGCGTACCGGGCGGAGAGCGACCTGACCGACGAGCAGCAGGCCGCGCACCGCTGGCTGACCGAGGTCTTCGAGCCGGTGGTCCGGGCGGTACCCGCGCACCTGCGACGAAAGCTGGAGCCACAGGAGCTGTTCGCCCAGATCATCGAGCACAAGTGGCTGCTCTCCGAGCAGGCCGGTCGGGACGTCGGGATGCGCCACGCGGTGCAGTCGTTCCTGTCGGACGTGCTGGTGCACCGCCCCGACGAGCAGGCCGTCCTCGGCGTGGAGATCTCCGCGGGCTGACGGGTCACTCCACCCAGGCGCCGGCCCGCATCACCCGGACGATCTCCAGGTCGTCGTCGAGCACCACCAGGTCGGCGCGGAGCCCGACCTGGAGGGTGCCCACCTGGTCACCGAGGCCGACGGCGAGGGCCGGCGTGGTGGACGCCATGCGTACCGCGTCGGGGACCGAGACTCCGGCGGCGACCGCCCTGCGCAGCGCCGCGTCCATGGTCAGCGTGCTCCCCGCGATCGCCCCGTCGCGGGAGAGCCGGGCCACCCCGTCGCTCACGGTTACCGCCTGGCCGCCCAGCTCGTACTCGCCGTCCGGCATGCCGGCGGCGGCCATCGCGTCGGTGACCAGCGCACACCGTTCCGGTCCGGCGGTCGAGGTGGCGAAGGTGAGCGTCCCCTCGTGCAGGTGCACCCCGTCGGCGACCAGCTCGCAGATCACGTTCGGCGCGCCGAGCAGCGCCACCACGGGTCCGGGCTCGCGGTGGTGTACCGGGCGCATTCCGTTGAACAGGTGGGTGCCGACGGTCGCGCCCGCCGCCACGGCGGCGCGGGTCTGCTCGTACGTGCCGTCGGTGTGGCCCACGGCGGCGACCACCCCGTGCCGGGTGAGCAGTTCCATGGCCTCCAGCGCGCCGGCACGCTCGGGGGCGAGGGTGACCATTCGGACCGTTCCGTCACCGATCTTGATCAGCTCGGTCAGCTCGTCGGTGGAGGGATCCCGCAGGAATTCCGGGTTCTGCGCGCCGCACCGGGCGGCGGAGAGGTAGGGCCCCTCGAAGTGGATGCCGCCCAGCACGCCGTCGCGGACCAGCGGCGCGAAGGCGGCGGTGGCCGAGCGCATCAGCTCGAACGGGGAGCTGACCAGGCTGGCCAGCAGGCTGGTGGTGCCGTGCCGCAGGTGGAACGCGGCGGCGGCCCGTGCCTGGTCGGCGTCGCCGGTGGTGAAGGTGTGCCCGCCGCCGCCGTGGCTGTGGATGTCCACGAACCCGGGCACGATCCAGTGCCCGTCGCGCACCGACGGGTACTCGGCGACCGCACTGATCCGGTCGCCCTTGACCTCGACGCAACCCTGCGAGATCACCCCGCCGGGGGTCACCACCTTGCCGTTCACCCGTACGGTCATGGCGTCTCCAACTGGTCGAGGGCGAGCAGGGCGGCACCGAGGCAGCCCGCCTCGTCGCCGAGGACGGCCGGGACCAGTCGCGGCTCCCGGTGGAAGGTCAGCCGGTCCCGCAGCGCGGCACGCAGCGGGTCGAACAGCCCGGCGCCGGCCTGGGCCAGGCCGCCGCCCAGGACGATTGTCGCCACGTCGAACAGGGCCTGGGCGGTGGCGAGGCCGTCGGCCAGTGCCTCGACCGTCTCCCGCCAGACCCGGGTGGCCACTTCCTCGCCGGCCGCTGCCCGAGCGGCCACCTCGGCGGCGGTCACCATGCTCCGCCCCGGGCCAGGTCCGGCGGCGGACCCGTCGTCCGATGCGGTGCCGGTGCCGGTGGCGATGTCCGTGGCGGTGCCGGCTCGCCTGTCGCCGGCGGTGAGTTCGGCGTAGCGGCGGGCGACGGCCGAGGCGGAGGCGAGCGCCTCCAGGCAGCCCGGCCGTCCGCAACCGCAGACCGGCCCGTCCGGGCGGATCAGAATGTGACCGAGTTCCCCGGCGGCACCGTGTGCCCCGGTGGCGGCCGAGCCGGCCACCACGTGCGCGGCGGCGATGCCGGTACCGATCGCCACGAAGAGCACGTGCCCGGCGTCCCGGCCGGCGCCCAACCGCGCCTCGGCGAGACCACCGGCGCGCACGTCGTGGCCGAGCGCCGTGGGTAGGCCGAGCCGCGCGGACGCCAGGTCGCGCAGGGGCACGTCCCGGAAGCCGACGTTCGCCGACCAGACCGCGACGCCGCGCGCCTCGTCCACGACGCCGGGCACCACGATGCCGAGCGCGGTCGGCGTGAGCCCGTCCGCGCGCGCCCTGCCGGCGAGTCCCTCGGCCACTGTCAGGATCGTCTCGACCACGGCGTCGGGACCGCGCCCGGCGTCGGTGGGGTGTCGTTCGGCGTGCCGCACGGCACCGTCCGCGTCGACCAGCGCGCACTTCATCCCGGTGCCGCCCACGTCCAGCGCGACGGCAACCTCTCCGATCACGTGAGAACCACGGACCGGCTCAGGTGCCGGGGCGCGTCGGGGTCGAGGCCGCGGCTGGTGGCCAGCGCGACGGCGAAGCGTTGGGCCAGGATCAGGTCGGCCATCGGGTCGACCGGGGTACGCCCGGCGGCCCACCGGCCGAGCACCGTGCGGTAGCCGTGGGTGCGGCTGTGTGCGAAGGACGCGCCGGTGGCGGCGACGTCCTCGGGTAGCCCGTCGGGCAAGTCGCCGAAGGCCCAGACCAGCCGGCCGGGAGCGGCCACCGAGATGGGGCCGTGCCGGTAGTCCATCGCGGGGTACGCCTCGGCCCAGAAGGTGGCCGCCTCGCGGCACTTGAGCGCGGCCTCCTGGGCCAGCCCGATCGTCCAGCCCCGACCGAGGAAGGTGACCTGCTCGATCAGGCTCGGGTCGATCGGCAGCGGAGCCCTGACGGCGACCTCCGCGTCGGCGACCAGGGCGGTCGTGTTGTCGCCGAGGTGGGCGCGGAGCAGCGCCAGCGCCGTGGTGGCGAAGCGGGTCTGCACCACGGAGCGCTCGTCGGCGAACGGCAGGGTGACGGCGGCGTCCGCGGTCTCCACCACCGGTGAACCGGGATCGCCGACCAGCACCGTGGTCGGGATCCGGCCGCGCAGCGCGGCGAGCAGGTCCAACACCTCCGTGGTGGTACCGGAGCGGGTGATCGCCAACAGCCGGTCGTAGTGGCGGCCGGCGGGGAACTCGCTGGCCTGGAAGGCGTCGGTCTCACCCTGGCCGGCGGCCTCTCGGCGGGCCGCGTACGCCATGGCCATGAACCATGACGTGCCGCAGCCGACGACGGCGACCCGCTCACCGGGGTGGGGGAGGCGGTCGAGCATCGCCGGAGCCAGCTCGCTCGCCTGGCGCCAGCAGTCCGGCTGGCTCGCGATCTCCGCGTGGACGTACGCCATGAGAACTCCTCGCAGGCGGAGCCTTGCGCATTACGGCTCGTTAATCCCGTCTTTCGCGCGCCATTCTGCGTGAAACCTACCGGAAATGGCAACCACGGCAGCGATCGAGCAGAGGTGGTTTTTGCATCTTCGTAGTTTCGAGCACTACTGTGCACGCAACCAAGCACCGATCGTGCAGACACGGGAGGCCCGGGGTGGACCGCTACGCGAGATGGAACGCCCTGCTCGAAATGCTTACCGACTCGGGCCGGGTCACCGTGGAGGAGGCCGCCGAACGGCTCGACGTCTCCCAGGCGACCATCCGTCGGGACTTCGACCAACTCGCGCAACAGCAGATGATCACGCGTACCCGGGGTGGGGCGGTCGCCAACGGGGTCTCGTACGACCTGCCGCTGCGTTACAAGACGGCCAAGCACTCGGCGGAGAAGCAGCGCATCGGCGCGGCGGCGGCGGCGCTCGTCTCGCCGGGCACGGTGGTCGGCCTCAACGGCGGCACCACGAGTACCGAGGTGGCCCGGGCGCTGGCCGTGCGGCCGGACCTCAACACCAACGCCGAGGGTGCCCAGTTGACAGTGGTCACCAACGCGCTGAACATCGCAAACGAGTTGCTCGTCCGGTCCCGGATGAAGGTCGTGGTGGCCGGCGGCGTGGTGCGGCCCAAGTCCTTCGAACTGGTCGGCCCGCTGGGCGGGGCGCTGCTGCGTGAGGTCACCCTGGACGTGGCGTTGCTCGGGGTGGATGCCATCGATCCACTGCTCGGTGCGGCGGCCCACCACGAGGGCGAGGCGGCGATGAACAACCTCATGGTGGCGCGGGCCAAGCGGGTGGTGATCATCGCGGATTCGTCCAAGCTGGGCGGTCACGCCTTCGCCCGGATCTGTCCGGTCGACCGGGTCGAGACGCTGGTGACCGACTCCGGCGCCGAGCCCGAGGTGGTCGACGCCTTCCGCGCGGCCGGCGTCCACGTCATCTGTGCCTGAGAGCTGACGCGTCGTCGCGTGGTCGACGCTTAGGGTTTCGAGATTCCCCGTTTCGGCGTGGCGTTGCATACCGGGTATTGCCCACGGCTGCATACCGCGTATGGTGTCGTCGTCGCCCACAACCAACGGGGGAGGTGCAGCTTGCCAGCTGTCCTGGAAATCGAAGGTCTACGAAAGACGTACCGAAGCCGACGCCGTGGCACCCGCAACGCCCTGGACGGCTTCGACATGCGGGTCGAGGCGGGCCAGGTGCACGGCTTCCTCGGGCCCAACGGGTCGGGCAAGACCACCACGCTGCGTACGCTGCTCGGCCTGATCCGGCCGGACGGCGGCCGGATGGCGATCCTCGGGCACGAGGTGCCCGGCACGCTGGATCAGGTCGCACCGCAGGTCGGCGCGATCGTGGAGAGCCCGCAGTTCTTCCCGCACTTCACCGCGCGCGACACGCTGTCGCTGCTGGCCGGCGCCGGTGACCTGCCCCAGCAGCGGGTCGACGAGGTGCTGGAACTTGTCGGTCTGCGCGACCGGGCGGGTGAGCGGGTCAAGACGTACTCGCTCGGCATGAAGCAGCGGCTCGCGGTCGCCTCGGCGTTGCTCAAGAACCCGCGGCTGCTGATCCTGGACGAGCCGGCAAACGGCCTCGACCCGGGCGGCATCCGGGAGATGCGGACGCTGATGCGCAACCTCTCCGAGGCCGGCATGACGGTGGTGCTGTCCAGCCACATCCTCGGTGAGATCCAGCTGATCTGTGACTCGGTCACCATCATCTCGCTGGGCCGGCGGGTCGCCTTCGGCCCCGTCGACGAGGTGCTGGCACAGCACTCGTCCGGCGCGGTCCGGGTGCGGCTGGAGGCGGTCACCGACCTTCCGGTCGCCGCCACCGCACTGACCCGGGCGGGCGTACGCGTCACCACCAACGACGACCACCTGATGCTCGCCGGAGTGGACAAGCCGGCCACGGTCACCCGACTCCTGGCCGAGCAGGGCCTCTACGTCAGCGAACTCGCGCCGATCGCGGTCGACCTGGAGAGCGTCTTCCTCGAACTGACCGCCACCGCGCCGGTACCCGGCCAGCACCGACAGGTCGACCAGTCCGTACGAGTCGACGGGACGGCACCGTCGGCGCCCGCCGGAGGAGGTTGGGGCGCGTGAGTCTCTTCCGTACCGAACTGCGCCGGTTGGCCAAGCGGCGCTTCGCCCGCTGGATGACCGCCGGTGGCCTGCTGGTGCTGGTCCTGGTGGCGGCGGGCATGTTCCTGACCAACCAGAAGATCGGCCCGGACCAGCTCGCCGAGGCGCGGCGGGCCGCCGACCAGCAGCATCAGGAGCAGGTCCGCTGGGCCGAACAGGAACGCGCGAACTGCGAGCGGGCCAAGGCGGCGGGTGAGACCGTCGACTACTACCCGGCCGACTGCGCCGAGATCACTGCGCCGCCTCGGGAGTCGATCGAGGAGCAGTGGTTCCTGCCCTCGACCTTCGAATTCCGGAAGAGCTTCGGCGAGATGCTGATCCCGCTCGCCGCGATCCTGGGCCTGGTCGGGTTCGTGGTCGGTGCCTCCTTCGTGGGGGCCGAGTGGAACACCGGCGGGATGATGAACCTGTTGCTCTGGCGGCCGAAGCGGCTGACCGTCCTGCTCACAAAGCTGGGCGCACTGCTCACCGGGCTGCTCGCGCTGGCGCTGCCCGCCACGGCGGCCTGGTTCGGCAGCATGTGGCTGATCGCCAACTGGCGCGGCACCACCGAGGGGATGACCTCCGGCGCCTGGCAGTCGTTCCTCATCACCGGGCTGCGCGGCATCGTGCTGGCGCTGGTCGCGGCGACTGTGGGCTTCGCCCTGGCCTCGCTCGGCCGGCACACCGCGATGGCGCTCGGCGGGGCGATCGCCGTCATGGTGGTCGGCCAGATCGGGCTCGGCATCCTGCTCTCCATGGCGCAGGTGCGCTTCGCCGAGGCGTGGCTGCTGCCCACCTACGCCATCGCCTGGATGACCAAGAAGGTCACGCTCCAGGACTGGCAGGCCTGCAACGCCACCTACACCGGTGAGTGCAAGCCCGCCACCCTGGACATCACCTGGCAGCACTCGTCGGTGTTGTTCACCGTCGGGATCGTGCTCTTCCTCGGCGCGGCGCTGTGGACGATGCGGCGGCGCGACATCACCTGAGCCGGCCGGTGGCGGACCGTCCTCGCCGGGGCGGTCCGCCATGCCCCGCGATGGTGCCGCCGTCCGGCGGGATGCGGCAGGTGATGGCCCTCGTTAGGCTGATGGGCCAGGTTGGCGTTGCCGTGCCGGCCGCCCCCGGATGAGGAGCACGATGCAGCCCGCCGACGCCACCCCGGCAGCGCAGACCGGTCCGGACGCCGTGACGGTGCCACCGCCGAGATCCGCCCCCGAGGTCGAGTCGACGTCGCAGGGCAACCCCTCCGCCGCGTCGCCGCAGGCCGCCGCTTCGACATCGGCTGTCGCGGCGGAGGCCGGGGAGTCACCGACCGCGTCGCCGGAAGCTGGGGAATCACCCGTCAGGTCGGATGCCGGTGCGGGCGGGGAAGCGGCCCCGGCAGGTGGGCTCGACGAGCGGGAACGGGAGATGCTCGCCTTCGAGCGGCAGTGGTGGCGGCACGCCGGTGCCAAGGAGCAGGCCATCCGCGACCGGTTCGGGCTCTCGGCCACCCGGTACTACCAACTGTTGAACGCGCTGCTGGACAATCCGGCGGCCCTGGCCGCCGACCCGGTGCTGGTGGGCCGGCTGGTGCGGCTGCGTGCCTCCCGGACCCGCAACCGCCGCCGCTGACGGGGCCGGCAACACCGCTGGCCGCCGATCAGCGACGTGCCCACCTCGTGCCGTATGACAAACGAGTGTCGTCCGGCGCGAGGTGGGTAGCCGGGGCGCGGGGAGGTGGCGATGAGCAGCGGGGGCCCCAGACAGCCGGGACGAACGGCGCATCCGGACATCGGCGTGCCCGAGGCGGCCCCGGACGAGCGTCGGCGGGGCGCGGTGGTCGGGACCGCAAGCACCATGCGGGTACGATCCGCGTCCGCCCCGCCACCCGGCCGGGCCGTCAACGAGGACCTGGTGTTCCGGTTCGGCTCGCTTGTCGGAGTGCTGGACGGCGCCACCGTGCCGGAAGGCTTCGACACCGGCTGCGTACACGGGCCGCAGTGGTACGTCCGGCACCTCGCCGCCCGGCTCGGCCTGGCGGAGGCCGCCCGCCCGGCCGCGACGCTGGTGAGCAACCTGGCCGCGGCGATCCTCGCGGTCCGTTCCGACCACGGCGAGCAGTGCGACCTCGACCACCCCGGCACCCCGTCGAGCACGGTGTGCCTGCTCCGCGACGGCGGCGACCAGGTCGACTATCTCGTGCTCTGTGACAGCCCGCTGGTGCTCGACACCGGTGGTCGGGTCGACGTGGTGGTCGACGATCGGCTGGCCGCCTCGGCGGCCGACCTGCGCGAGACCGCCGACCTGCTGCCCGAGCCGACCGACTGGGCCACCCGGTTCCGGCGCGCTGTGACGGTGCAGCGGGAGCGGATGAACCGTACCGACGGTTACTGGGTCGCCGCCGCCGATCCCGACGCGGCCTACCACGCGGTGGTCGGGACGGTGCCGCGACACGGGCCGGCGGCGCTGCGCCGCGCCGTGCTGCTCTCCGACGGTGCCTCCGCCGCGGTCGAGGAATTCGGGTTGCTCGACTGGTCCGGCCTGTTGGACGTGGTGGCCACGGAGGGTCCGGACGCACTCATCGACCGGGTACGCGCCGCCGAACGGGACCATCCCGACCGGCGACGCCGGCACAAGGCGGCCGACGACGCCTCCGCCGTCTACTGCGAGTTCGGCCGGCCGGACGATCGCCGAGAGTGACCCGGGAGGTGATTCGACCCGACCGGTCGGTCCGCTCCGCCGGAGGGGTCGGTCGTCGCCAACCGGGTGGACGCGCGGCCCCGGGCGCGGAAGACTGCGGCACGTGACTGGTGCGGTCCGGTTGGAGCCGGTGGACGAGCGAAACCTCGAACCGTTGCTCTCGGTGGCGGTGGCCGAGGCGGAGCCGTCCGACGTGATGCCGCCGGTGGAGGCGCCGGCCGGCTGGTCGAACGCGCGGCGGGAGGCGTTCCGCGAGTTCCACCGGGCCCGCTTCGGTGGGCTCGACGCGTCCGCCCGCAGTGCGATGTACGCGATCGTGGCGGGCGGCGAGGTGGTCGGAATGATCCGGATGAGCCGGCGGGACGAGCCCGGGGTTGCCGAGGTCGGCATGTGGCTCGGCCGGTCGGCCCGTGGCCAGGGGATCGGCGCGGCAGCGCTGCGGGAACTGCTGCACCTGGCGGCAGCGGCCGGCATGCGGACCGTGGTCGCGGACACCGCGTCGGAGAACCGCGGTGCGCTCTCCGTCCTCGAAAGGTGCGGCGCGAAGCTGCGCGAGGCCGACGACCGGGTGTACGCCGAGATCTCGCTGGACGACGTGGCGGCCTGTTGACGAGGCGCGCTCAGCTGCGCTGTTCTGCGTACGCGGCGAGCCAGGCGACCTGGGCCGGGTCCAGGGACGGGCGGACCCGGGACCGGGCCGTCGCGACGTGCTCGGCGGTGACCGTGGAGGCGGTAAGCGACTCGCGCATCGCGGCCAGTGCGGCCTCGCGGATCAGCGCCGCGCAGTCGGCGGCCGAGAACCCGTCCAACTCCGTACCGAGCGCGGGTAGGTCGACGCCCTCGGCGAGTGGCACGTTGCGTGAGGCGGCCCGCAGGATCTCCGTCCGGGCCTCGGCGTCCGGTGGCGGCACGTACACCAGCCGTTCCAGTCGACCCGGGCGCAGTAGTGCCGGGTCGACCAGGTCGGGACGGTTCGTCGCGCCGATCACCACGACGTTGCGCAGCGCCTCCACCCCGTCCAGCTCGGTGAGCAGGGCGGCGACGACCCGGTCGGTGGTGCCGCCGTCGGTGGCCTGGCCGCGTACCGGGGCGAGGGCGTCCACCTCGTCGAGGAAGACAAGCGTCGGGGCGGCCTCCCGGGCCCGGCGGAACAGTTCCCGTACCGCGCGTTCGCTCTCGCCGACCCACTTGGACAGCAGCTCCGCGCCCTTGACCGACAGCACGTTCGCCCGGCCGGTCCCGGCCAGCGCGGTCACCAGGTAGGTCTTGCCGCAGCCCGGCGGGCCGTAGAGCAGCACCCCGCGTGGTGGTTGCACGCCGAGCCGGGCGAAGGTGTCCGGATAGGTGAGCGGCCACAGCACCGACTCGGTGAGCGTCTGCTTGACCTCCATCAGGTCACCGACGTCGTCGAGGGTGACCCGGGCCAGTTCGAGGGTGGCGGCGGCCATGGTGGTCGGCCGCACCACCTCCAGAGCGGCGGTGAAGTCCGCCATCAGCACCGTGGGCGTCTGCGCCGACTTCTGCCGCAGGGCCGCGCGCACGCCGGCCTCGCGAACCAGCGCGGCCAGATCGGCGGCGACGAAACCGGGGGTACGCGCGGCGACCTCGTCCAGCCGTACGTCGTCGGCGAGCGGCACCGGACGGGTCAGCACGGTCAGCTGCTCCCGGCGTAGGGCGGCGTCTGGCAGCGGCACGTCGATCCGCAACGAGAGCAGGTCCGGGGCACGCAGGGTCGGGTCGACAGCCTCCGGCCGGCTGCTGGTGCCGACCACCGCCGCTCCGGCCCGTACGAGCTGTGCCACGCACTGCCGGAACACGGTCGCGACCGGTCCGGGAGCCTCCGCCGGGGCCAGCGCCTCCACGTCGGTGACCAGCAGCACGGCCGGCCCGCCGGCCAGCGCCTCGGCAGTCACCGCCCGGAGCCGGGCCGCGGCCGAGTCGTTTGTCAACGCCGCGACCTCCGGTGCCCAGAGCGGATGCACCCGGGCACCGACCTGGGCGGCCACCGCCCGGACCAGCGCCGCCTTGCCCGAGCCGGCCGGCCCGCTCACCAGCACCCCCAGCGCCACGGTGGTGCCCAGCCGGCTGAGCACCTCCCGGTGGTGAAAGCCGAGGTCGAGCAGCTCGGTCAGCTCCTCGGCCTGGGCGCGCAGGCCCGGCAGCTCGTCCACCGACGGCACGTCCTGCCCGCTCGACTCGTCGGCCCCGGCACCGTCGATGTCCGGCCCGACGCCGGCACGCCGGGCGTTCCCGCCCCGCACGGCGGGCCGGGTACGGCTGCCGCCGGCGCCTGTGGCGTCCACCGCCGTCCCGCTGCCGGCCACCGGGGAGCCACCCGAGCCGGTGCCGCCGTAGGTGGCCGGGCCATGCTCCCAGGCCACCAGGGTGTCCATGGTGACAAGCGCGCCCGGGTCCGGTTCGGCGGCCAGCACCCGCAGCAGGGTGCTGGTCCAGGCGTAGCCGACCCGGGTGGAGAGGCTGCGCCGGGCGGCCTCGACCAGGGTGCGGGTCGACGCGTCCGGCAGCACGTCCTGGGGCAGCAGGGAGACATCGTCCCCGGCGGTGACCACCTTGCCGAGCAGGGCCAGCCGCAGCATCTCCGGCGAGACCACCGCGACGATCTCGGCCGGCCCGGCGAGCAGCACCCGGCGGGCCGGGGTGACCGGGGCCGGGCTCAGTCGCACCTGTCCGCCGTCACGTACGCCGAGGTTGCCCAGCATCAGGTCGTCGGCGTGCAGCAGGGCCGCGCTGGCGGTGCCCTCGGCCGCCGCGACGAGGCCGGCGGTCACCCGCCGTCCCGCGAGCCGGACCGGGTCACCCGGGCGCAGCGCGAGGGCGG
This sequence comes from Micromonospora sp. NPDC000442, assembly GCF_042898635.1. Classification (NCBI taxonomy): domain Bacteria; kingdom Bacillati; phylum Actinomycetota; class Actinomycetes; order Micromonosporales; family Micromonosporaceae; genus Micromonospora; species Micromonospora sp. NPDC000442. The sequence continues at coordinate 234,828 of NZ_JBIAYZ010000004.1, forward strand.
TGAGCGCCTCCGGATGCAGCCGGACGATGCCCCGCCGGGCGTCCAGTGCGGCCGGCCGCAGGCTCGCGATCAGGGTCAGCTCGGGTTCGCCCACCGCCCGACCCTAGCGCCTGGTCACACCTCGTCCGGTCGGCCGGCCGGCTCCTCCCCGGTGAGCAGCGACGGATCCCGGCGGATCAGCTCGGCCAGTCGGGCCGCCGGGTCGTCGCTCAGCCCGTCCTGGGCGGAGGGCCAGCCGGGCACCGTCTTGACCGACAGCGGCCAGGACGGTGGGGGCGCGGCTGGCTGTCCGCTGACCGTGACCTGCTGGTCGACCCAGGCCACCCGCAGGTCGTACGCCTGCCCGTCGTGCTCGACCCGCGCGGCGACGGACGCCCCCGGGTGCGCCGCGACGGCCGCGCGCAGCGCCTCGGCCACGTCCTCCACCGGGTGCCGTGGCGGTGCCTCGTGGACCGGTTCGTGAACGTTGGACCAGCCGGGTCCCGCGTTGCGGCTGTCGGGCCGCCAACCGGAGTCGGACCCGTGGCTCGGGCCCGGCTCCGCACCGGGCTGGTCGTCGGCCGGCATGGTCGGGTCCGCGGCCCGTCGACGCAGCGCCTCCTCGCGCCGACGCATCCGGGCCAGAGTCTCGTCCAGTCCGCCTCTCATCGCCTCACCCCTTCCCACGAGGGGCCTGCGAGCCGGTCGGCTCAGGCCCGTTTCTCCCGGGTGGCCCGATCCAGCGCGCGGTCCAGGACGACCAGCAGGGCGTCCCGGACCGAAAGCCGGTCCCGCGCGTCGAACTGCACCAGGGGTACATGTTCGCCGATCGCCAGAGCCCACCGGATCGCACCCAGGTCGTGCGCCAAGCGCCCGTCGAAGGCGTTGACCCCGACCACGAACGGCAGTCCCGCCCGTTCGAAGAAGTCGATGGCCGGGTAGCAGTCGTCGAGCCGGGCGCTGTCGACCACCACCAGCGCGCCGAGCGCACCTCGGGCCAGGTCGTCCCACATGAAGCCGAAACGGGTCTGGCCCGGCGTGCCGAACAGGTAGAGCTTCAGGCTTCGGTCGATGGTGACACAACCGAAGTCCATCGCAACCGTGGTGGTGGTCTTTCCGGAGCGCTGACCAGGGTCGTCGACCCCGATCCCGGCGGTGGTCATCTCCGCCTCGGTGGTCAGCGGGGCGATCTCCGAGATCGAGCCCACGGTGGTGGTCTTGCCGACTCCGAAGCCGCCGGCCACCAGGATCTTCACCGGGATCGGCGGCGTCGCCCTCGGGGTACCCGCGGCGGCGGGCGTCGCGGCCGGCGGCCGGTACGGCGGCGGTGCCGGGGCGGCGTGGGCCGGTGGTGGTGGCGCTGGCGCGGCGGCCCGGCCGATGGACGGTGGGGTCGGTGCCGGACCGCCGTAGCGGGCCGCGGCGCTGTTGGCGGCGAGCGCGCCCGGCGGCGCGGCGGGCCAGTCAGGAGATTGCACGGAGTCCATCAATCACTCGCAGGATGACGTCGGGGTCGAGGGCGTCGTCGGCGTCGGTCACGTGTACGTCCAGGTGGCCGGCGGCGCGCAGATCGCCCACCAGCACCCGGGTCACGCCGAAGTGCAACCGGGTCTTGGCGGAGATCTCGGCGACCGAGATCGGCTCACCGCAGAGCGCCACGATCGCCTGGAGTTCCGGGCTCAACCGGGCGGCCGTGACCTTCCACGATTCGGTGGTCGGTCGGGCGGTCACCTGGGTCTCCAGGCCGATCGTGGGGTCGGCGCCGGCCACCCGGCCGGCGGTCAGCACGAAGGGGCGAGGTCCGGTCGGCCCGGCCTCCTCGGGCTCCGGTCCGATCGCCGCCGGTGCGCCCGCCGGGCCGGCGGAGCCGGCCGGGGAGGACTCGCGCAGGTAGGGCCGGATGCGGATAACCGGCTCCTGTTCCGCACCGGCGGCGTCGGGAGTCATTGCTGTACGGAGTTCTTGAGTTCGGCGATCAGGCGCGGGGTGAGCGCACCACCTGCCCGGCCGGCGAAGAGGGTCATCTCGTAGGCGACGGTGCCCAGGTTCGCCGACCGGTCGGCGACCACGCCGAGCACCGACCCGCTGCTGATCGCGCTGATCAGGAGATACCCCTCGGCCATGTCCACGACGACCCGGTTGAGGCCGCCCAACGCGTACCAACTGGCGGCCCCGCCGGCCAGGCTGGTCATACCGGAGACGACCGCGGCGAGACGCTCCGCGTTGGACCTGTCCTTGATCGCGGACATGGCCATCAGCAGGCCGTCCGACGACACGGCGATCGCCTCCAGCACCCCCGCGGTCCCGGAGGTGAAGGAATCCAGCAGCCAGTTGAAGGTGCGGGCCTCGGGGCTGAGGTCGCCGGCCGGATGGCTCTGGTGGTCGAGGTTGTCGTGCACGTGCGGGCTGGTCAACGTGGCGTTCCTTCGTCGTCGCTGCGGTCGTTACGGACATCGCGCAGAGCCCGGGCGACGCCCGTCTCGAACGCGTTGATGCGATCGCGGACCTCGGCCGGATCGCCCGGGTCCTGGGTGAGCGGTTGCTGCGGTAGTTGCTCGATCAGGTTGGCGCCGGGCACCCGGCGGGACAGCTGGGCCAGACCCGGGGGAGCGGGCGGCTCGACCGGCTGTGGCAGGGCGTCGGCCTGGCTCAGCTCGGCCCGGCGTACCCCTGACTCGAACGCCTCGACAGCGGCGCGAGCGGCACTCGGGTCCACGCCGGTGGTGTCGACCGGGCCCACCTTCGGTGCCGTCCTCGGCAGGCTGGCACCCGGCACCCGCTGCCGGATGCCGGGCATCGGGGCCGGCGGGGCCGCCGACGCCGGTGCGACCTGCGGCACCGTCACGGTCGCCGCGTCGATCCCGGCCGGTTCCGCGCCGGTTCTCTCGGCGGGCTCCGGACCGGTGGCGAACGCGTCCCAGGACTCGGACAGCTCCATGCTCTCGGTGGCTCGCGTCAGCAGCGTGGGGTTGAGCCCGGGTGGTGCCGTCGCGGGGGCGGCCAGGTCTACCGCTGCCGGGCTGTCCCGGGTCGGTGGCACCGGTTCGAGTTGGTGCCGGGCCGGGAGGGCGGCCACCGGTGCGGCCCGGCCGACCGGCGTGACCGGAGGGCCGGCCGGCTCGGGCGTCCCGACGACAAGCGACGTGCGGGGAATCCGGAGAGTGGCGGTGACGCCGCCGCCCGGGGTGGCGGAGAGACCGACCGCCCAGCGGTGCCGGCGGGCCAACCGACCCACCACGAACAGCCCCAGCACCTCGGTCGGGGCGAGGTCCAGCCGCTCCCGTCGGGTGAGGCGGGCGTTCTCGTCGGTCAGTCGCGCCTCGGTCATGCCGATGCCGTGGTCCACCACGGTGAGCTGTACGCCGTTCTCGGTGAGTTCACCGCTGACCAGCACCCGGGCGTGCGGCGGTGAGAAGACGGTGGCGTTCTCCATCAGTTCGGCGAGCGCCAGCACCAGGTCGCCGACGATCGCCGGTGCCGCTGCGGCCTCGGTCGGCACCTGCACGTCCACCCGGGTGTAGTCCTCGATCTCGCCGAGGGCGAGCCGGACCACATTGGCCAGCGGAACCGGCGCGACGTGCGCGACGTCGCCCACCGCGCCGGAGAGCACCACGAGGTTGCCCGCGTTGCGCCGCAGCCGGCTGGAGATGTGGTCGAGCCGGTACAGGTTCTCCAGCCGCCCGGGATCGGTCTCCTGCTGCTCCAACCGGTCGATCAGGGCGATCTGCCGACCGACCAGGTTCTGGGTACGCCGGCCGACGTGACCGAACATCTGGGCGACGTTGCGGCGGCTCGCCGCCTGCCGTTCCACCAGCCGCGCGGCCGTGTTCTGCACCCGTTCGAAGGCACGGGCCAGGTCGCCGACCTCGTCCCGGGCGCGGACATCGACGGGATCGAGGCGGACGGGTTGGGCGTTGTCGGCCTCGTCGTCGGCCACCCGGACCAGCTCGGACTCGGCGACCCGGGCGACCCGGTCCGCGGAGCGGGTGAGCCGGGTCAGCGGCCCGGTCACCGTGCGGCCGATGGCCAGGGCGAGCAGCACCACGCCGACCAGGATCACCACGACCAGCCCGGTCACCCAGTACGCCCCGGCCAGCGCCGTCTGCCGTTGTGCGCGTACCTCGGCGGTCACGTCGGCGACCAGCTTCTTCTCGACGAACTGACCCAGCGTGATCAGTGAGGAGACGGTGGGGAAGAGGGCCTGGATGGGGATGTCCCCCACCGCGGCCACCGGGTCCAGGACGCTCTGTTGGAGGAACTCCGGGCTGGTCCGGGCGTCCACAGCGGTCTGCTCGATGTTCACCAGCGCCTGCTGCTCCGGGGTGAGCAGGCCGAGCATCTTGTCGCTCTCCGACTGGAGGGTGGCCATGTTGGCCACGAAGGCGGTGGCGAACTGTGGGTCCGGCGAGGCGGCGACCAGCACGATCAGGGCACCGCCGCTGCTGAGTCCCTCGCTCTTGCGCAGGATGCTGTCCAGGGCCAGCGTCTGTCGTCCGGCGGGGGTCCGGGTGTCCACGTCGTGCGGCAGCCGCAACGAGTCGATCAGGGCGAGGTGGACCGGCCCGTACGCGCCGATGACCTGTGGCGGCGCCGCCTGTCCGGCCAGTACGGCCGTGCGTACCTCGGCGAGTTGCGCTACGCCGTCGAGTGCCCTGCCCACCTCGGTCGGAAGGTCGTCGTCGAAGTCGACCCGCAGATCGACGATCCGGTCGTCCACCTCCGCGATCTCCTGCACCAGCGCGCTGCGCTCGACCTGCCCGAGCAGGAGGCCGACGGCGAGCATGCGTTCCCGCTGCAGGTGCTGGAGCAGGGTGCCGACCCGGCTGGCGAGTTGGACGGTCTGGTCGATGTCGCCGGCCCGCTGGGCCACACCGGCTCGTTCCCAGACCACCGGCAGGGTCAGCCCCAGCATGCAGAGCAGGGGAATGGTCACCAGCAGGGTGAGTTTGCCCCGGATGCGGAGCCTACCGAGCAGCATCGAAGGGCCTCCACCGATCCGGCTCGTGGACCTGTCCGACGGGCTGGAGCGCCGGTGGCGGTCCGACGGGGCGTGACCCGACGGCGTCCCATCGGACACCGGGCGGCGGAGGCGGCACGCCGCCGCCCGCCGGCGCGGCGGAGGTGTCACTCGGGCGGGACATCCAACTGCCCACCGCGAGCCCGAGCAGCAGCAGTGCGGCGAGGCCACCCGCGCCGAGGATCAGCAGGCGATCCCGGTCCAACCCGTCGAGTCGCTCCACCAACAGCCGGTCGATCTCGTCGAGGAGGACCGGGTGGAGCTGCTTCGCGGCCTGTTGTGCGTCGTTGCGGGCGGCGAGGAGCCGGGTCGTGTCGACCGTGCCCGCCCGGTCGACCGGCTGGGAGTGCAGGGCCATCGTCTCGACGGCCCGCTGGTAGGCGTCGAAGGGGGTGAGCACGTTTGTGCCCAGGTCGGCGCTCTCCGTGTTCTCCACCACCGCCCGCAGGTTGTTGGCCAGGTCGTTGGCGGGTTGCAGGGCGGCGCCCCGGAGGGTGGCCAGCTGGCTGAGCGACTGGATCCGTTCGGCCGCGGGCCGGCGGTTCATCAGTACGGCCAGGTCGGTGAGGCGGCCGGCGGCCACCATCGCCTCCGGCATCTCCTCCGCGACGCCGTCCTGAAGGAAGTACGCGTCGACACCGGGGTCCCGGATCAGGCCGGAGGTCTCCCGGACCTTGCCGTGCAGGGCCAGCAGCAGGTCGGTGACCTCGCCGTACACGGTGAAGGCAGCCTCCGGGTCAGTAAGTGGGCGTTCGGGCAGCGCCTCCAACTTCGCGCGGAGCCCGGCCCACCGCTCGCTGGTGCTCAACTCGCCACCGATGCGCGCGTCGACCGTGGCGGCCCGCTCGACCGCCTGGTCGAGGGTGTCCCGGCGCAGTGACCGACCGGTGACGGCGGCGCTCTGCGCGTCGACAAGCGCGTCGGTCACCGGACCGAGGGCGCGGAGATACTCGACGCCGAGTCGTTCCCGCGCGACGACGTCGCGGTCGGTGTCGACGAACTGGTGTGCCTGTACGACGAGGAACGCCACCGGCAGCAGCAGCGCGGTGGCGAGTAGCAGCGGCAACAGCCGGCCCGGTGTCCGGGGCCGGCGACGGACCCGCGGAGCGGGAACGGTCATGGTTGTCTCCTCCGGCATGGCGCAGGTTGTCCGACGGCGTCGACGAGCCGGTCCCGTGCGCCGGACCGGAAAACTAATCGAAGCCTGGTGCTATCGGTCGGTCGGCAACCGTCGGCTTTGCGTCACTTCGAGCGATGTGACTCACGGCGATCAATTCGCTCACGGTGGGTGCCGCTGATGTAGGAGATAGGCGCACTTGAGTATGGATTCGAATGAAAGGCAGGAATTTCCGCGATGCGAAGTCATCCCAAAGGTTCGCCGACTGGACGCTGTGCGGATGACCTTCGCCGGATGACGATCGGGCTACCAGAACGGACGTACGGCGGATCTCAGCTAATACTCAGGTTTCGGGCCGTACCGTGTGCCCAATGAGATCGCCGTTCTCGGCCGCGCGGATCCGACGTGCCCTGCCCACCGGTCGCCGGGCCGTCGCCGCCACCGCGGTTGTCGTTCTGCTGGCGGCGGCCGTGGTGTGGGCGGTCTGGCCGGACCGGCCGGGCTTCCGTACCGAGTCCGCGATGCTCACCGTCCGCTCCGGACCGGACGGCGACGAGCCGGTCGACCTGGACACCACGTTGTACCTCCCGCGTGACGCCGCCGCCGGCCGCGAGGTGCCGGCGGTCCTGCTCGCCCACGGCTTCGGCGGCACCAAGGAGTCGGTCCGCACCGACGCCGAGGACCTGGCCGACCGGGGGTACGCCGTACTGACCTGGACCGCGCGCGGCTTTGGTCGCAGCGGTGGCCAGATCCATCTGGACAGTCCGGACCATGAGGTACGCGACGCGCAGCGGCTGCTGGACTGGCTCGCCGCGCGTCCGGAAGTCCGCACCGACGCCACCGGTGACCCCCGGGTGGGTGTGGTCGGCGGCTCCTACGGTGGTGCCCTGTCACTGCTGCTCGCCGCCCAGGACCAGCGGGTCGACGCGATCGTTCCCATGATCACCTGGAACGATCTGTCCCGCGCCTTCCTGCCGGAGAGCACCGGCGGCGAGCCGGCCGAGGGTGTGTTCAAGTCCGGCTGGGCCGGCATCTTCTTCGGCGGCGGCGGAAACGTCGGCTCCGGTCCGGCCGGGATCTCCGGCACCGGCGCCGAGACACCGGAGGGCGCGCCGGGCGCCGGGCCACCCAGCCCCGCCCCGGGACAGGGGCCCGGCACCGCACCCGGTGCACCGACCGTCGGCGGTCTGCCTGATCCCTCCTGCGGACGGTTCGCCGCCGACGTCTGCGCCGCGTACCTGCGCATCGCCGCCACCGGGCGAGGCGACCAGGCCGCCGTCGACCTGCTGCGGCGGTCCAGCCCGGCCGGGGTGCTGAACCGGATCACCGCGCCCACCCTGCTGGTGCAGGGCGCGGCGGATACGCTCTTCCCGCTCGGCGAGGCCGACGCCAACGCCCGGGGCATCGCCGCGAACGGCACCCCGGTCCGGGTCGCCTGGTTCACCGGCGGCCACGACGGCGGTGCGGGACCGCAGACCGACTCCGATCGGGTGAAGTTCCTCACCGCGCAGTGGCTCGACCACTACGTGGCCGGCGACGGTGACGCGCCGGGCGACACCTTCACCTTCTCCCGGATCGCCGGCTTCGACGCGATGGACCGGGGCCTGGTCGCCACCGGGTACCGCACCGACGACTACCCCGGTCTCGGCGGCGACTTTCGCGTCGAGTTGGCTGTGGCCGGCCCGGCCCAGCCGGTGGCCAACCCGCCCGGCGGCAATCCCGCCGCGATCTCCTCGGTACCGTTCGCCGGCTCGCTGAGCTCGCTGCTCAGCGGGGTGGCCGGCGACATACCCGGACAGCACGCCCGGTTCGAGTCCGAGCCGCTGACCGAGGCGGTCGACATCGTCGGTGCGCCGACCGTGTCGCTGCGCGCCGCGTCGAGCAGTGGCGAGGCCGTCCTCTTCGCCAAGCTCTACGTGGTCGACCCGGAAGGGGCGGCCACCCTGCCCAGCGGGCTGATCGCGCCGATCCGGCTCAGCGGCCTGCCGGCGAGCGTCGACGCCGCCGCACCGGTCACCGTGACCCTGCCGGCGATCGTGCACCGGGTGGAGGCCGGGCATCGGCTCCGGCTGGTGGTGGCCACCTCGGACCAGGCGTACACGACGCCGATCGAGCCGGCCGTTTACACGGTGGCGGTCGGCGACACGCCCGTCAGCCTGCCGACGGTCGACAGCGACCCGATCCCCACCGAGGCGGCGCTCTGGCGCTGGATCCTGGTCGGGCTGCTCGCCGCGATCGTGGTCGGCCTCGTCGTGCTCGTGGCCGTGCTGCGCCTGCGGCACCGTCGTCAGGACAGCTCCGTGCATCCGCAGTACGCGGACACCCCGCTGGCCGTACGCCGGCTGCGCAAGGAGTACGCCGACGGCTTCGTCGCGGTCTCCGAGGTGGACTTCGAAGTGCACCCCGGTCAGGTGGTCGGCCTGCTCGGGCCCAACGGCGCCGGCAAGACCACCACGTTGCGGGTGCTGATGGGGCTCACCCAGCCGACCGCGGGGGAGATCTACGTCTTCGGGCACCGACTGGTGCCCGGCTCACCCGTACTCTCGCGGATCGGCGCGCTGGTGGAGGGGCCGGGGTTCCTGCCGCATCTGTCCGGTCTGGAGAATCTGAAGGCGTACTGGCGGGCGACCGGCCGGCCGGCGGCCGACGCCCACTTCGAGCAGGCACTGGAGATCGCCGGGCTGGGTTCCTCGGTGCACCGGCGGGTGCGTAAGTACAGCCACGGCATGAAGCAGCGCCTCGCCATCGCCCAGGCCATGCTCGGCCTACCGGAACTGCTTGTGCTCGACGAACCGACCGACGGGCTGGACCCACCGCAGATCGCCGAGATGCGCCGGGTGCTCCAGCGGTACGCCACCGACGGTCGGGCGGTGCTGGTCTCGAGCCACCTGCTCGCCGAGGTGGAGCAGACCTGTACCCACGCCGTGGTGGTGAACAAGGGCCGGATCGTGGCCTCCGGACCGGTCGAGGAGATCGTCGGCGACTCGCCGAGCGTGCTGTTCGAGGTGGGTGACCCGACCGCGGCCCGCACCGTGCTCGACGGCCTCGGTGGCGTACGGGTCCTGGACGACGCCGATGGGCAGTTGGTGGTCGACACGAACGGCACCGCCCGCAGCGAGGTGGTCGCCGAGCTGGTCCGGGCCGGGATCGCAGTGGACCGGGTGGTGCCCCGGCGCCGCCTGGAGGACGCCTTCCTCGCCCTGGTGGGCGAGAACTCTCGGGGAAGCGGGGACCGGTGATGGCGGGATCGACTGTCGAGCCGACGCGGGACACGACGACGCTTGCCGCCTCGGGTGCGGCGGCCGGCTACCGGCCCGCCCGGACGCTGCCGTTCGGGGCGGAGTTCCGCCGGCAGGCGTCGCGCCGGCGTACCCAGTTGGCGCTCGGCTTCATGGTGCTGCTGCCGCTGATCATCCTGATCGCGTTCCAGTTCGACACCAACGACGACGACAACGGCGGGGGCGAGTTCGGCAGCCTGATCGATCTCGCCACCTCCGGTGGGCTGAACTTCACCCTCTTCACCATCTTCGTGTCGGCCTCGTTCCTGTTGGTCGTCGTGGTCGCGCTGTTCTGTGGTGACACGGTGGCGAGCGAGGCGAGTTGGGGAAGTCTGCGCTACCTGCTGGCGATCCCGGTGCCCCGGGCCCGACTGCTCACGGTGAAGTTGCTGGTCGCGCTCGCGTACTCGGCGCTGACGCTGATCCTGCTCGCCGGCACCGCGCTGGCCATCGGCACCCTGCGCTACGGCTGGTCGCCGCTGCGCAGCACGGTCGCCGCCCAGTTGGAGCCGGGTGAGGGGCTGCTGCGGCTGCTCGCGGTGCTCGGTTACCTGGCGATCGTCCTGCTGGTGGTCGCGGGCCTGGCGTTTCTGCTCTCGGTGACCACCGACGCGGCGCTGGGCGCGGTAGGCGGTGCGGTGCTGCTGTGGATTCTCTCCAGCATCCTGGATCAGATCACCGCGCTCGGCGCGATCCGGTCGTTCCTGCCGACCCACTACAGCACCGCGTGGCTGGGACTGCTCTCCACGCCCGTGCAGACCGACGACATCGTCCGGGGCACGGTCTCGGCGATCTGCTACGCGACCGTGTTCTGGGGCCTGGCCTTCTGGCGCTTCACCCGCAAGGACATCACCAGCTGAACGCAGGTCACGAGCGCGGTTCGCGCCGTCCGCGGTGGGCTGTCCCGGCACGGGATCTTGTCGCGCCGGAACAGCTCAGAGCAGCGGCACCGGTGTGGTGGGCGGCGGGTTCGGCGTCGAGGGCGTCGGCTCCGGCGTGCTCGGCTCCCGCTTCTGCCAGGCGCTGACCCCGAGCCGGTCGGTGTTGCCCAGGTCGATCCGCCCCGCTATGACGACCCGTTGCGCAGGCCGGCCGCGCAGCGGGGCGACGTCGAGGTGCTCGGCGTTGGTCGCCACCACGGTCGGGTTGTCGACCAGGTTGCGCCAGAGCAGGGCGGTGCCGGCGGCCTCACCGGGGGCCAGCACCAGCGGCCGGGGTGGATCGTCGAAGCCGGACGTGATTCCTTCGGCACCCCGGATCACCCGGACCGGGATGACCTCGCCGTCCGCGTCCCGCAGTTGCGGCTCCGGATACCCGTGCAGCCGGTAGGGGCGGTCGCCGCAGTTGACCAGTTCCAGGCCCATCGCCCGCAGCCCCATGGCGGCGTTGACGTCGCCGGCGCTGATCCGGACGCCGGAGTCGGGGCAGCCGGACGTCGGGCCGTTGGCCCCGCCGAGATCGCCGTCCCGGGAGGGCGTACCGCCGAGACCGGCGTCACCGGGCGGCGTGCCGCCGGGCCCGCTGGAAGCCGGGACCGGGCCGGGCGGCGCACCTGCGATGTCGCCGGCCGGGGCGCAGCCGGCGAGCAGACCGAACGCTGCGGCGATCGAGACCGGCACGGTGACGAGCCGACGGCCGCCGGCGGTCGAGCTGCGGACCGTTGTGCGTGGCATCGGTGCATCGTCGCACCCGGTCGCGGCGGCCGATGCCCCCGGGCACCCGCGTCAGCAGCCGATAAGGTTTCCGTCACGGTGCTGCCCCCGGAAGTTTCGGCCGCTAGAATGACTGGGAGCGTTCCCACCAAGAGAGATTGCATCGACAACTATCTATAAAGTCCGCATTCTGGTACCACCACCCCACTCGTAGGAGGTACCAATGCGCACTGACCGGTTCGGCGGGCCGGCTCTGTCCCTGTTCCGCATTGTCATCGGCTTGTTGTTCCTCATTCACGGAATGTCGTCCGTCTTCGGCGTCTTCGGCGGCAACCGTGGCACCGGCGAGGCGGTGCCGCTCGGCCAGTGGCCGGGCTGGTACGCCGCGATGATCCAGTTGGTCTGCGGCGCTCTCGTGCTCCTGGGGCTGTTCACCCGGCCCGCGGCCCTGCTGGCGTCGGGCTCCATGGCGTACGCGTACTTCGTGGTCCACCAGCCCGACGCGTTGCTGCCGCTGCGCAACAACGGCGAGTTGTCGGTGCTCTTCTGCTGGTCGTTCTTCCTGGTCGCGGTCCTCGGCCCGGGCACCTGGGCAGTCGACAACCTGTGGCGGCGCGGGGCGGCGACGGTCGCCCTGGATCAGGCTGAACCGCGATCCGTCCCGGTCTGACGGCGGTCCTCAGCGGTGCCGGGGCACGCGACGGCGCCGCTGAGGATTCGCTCACAAGCTGGGATTGACCGGCGACGGCTGCGGCCGGATTGCCTAGACTCGGCGATACAACTGCATACCTCATCCAGAGGGGCTGAGGGATACGGCCCGACGACGCCCCGGCAACCACCTCGCGCGCTCACCGTTGAGCGTCCGGCGGGGCAGGTGCCAATTCCGTCCCCGCCGCAGGGTGCGATGCGGGGAAAGATGAGAGGACTTCGACATGACGTCGACGCTCGCCCCGTCCGGCATCGACACCGCCGCCAGCCCCGCCCGTGCCCTGGTCTGCCGTGCCTGCTCGGCCCGCTACCCGCTCGCCGCCCAGCACGCCTGTTTCGAGTGTTTCGGCCCGCTGGAGGTCGACTACGATCCGGCCGCGCTCGCCACTGTCACCCGCGAGCAGATCGAGGCCGGTCCGCGCAATCTCTGGCGGTACGCCGCCCTGCTGCCCGCCGGCCAGGACCCGGCCACCCGGGTCACCCTGGATCCGGGGTTCACCCCGCTGGTGGCCGCCGACCAGCTCGCCACCGAGTTGGGCATCACCGCTCCGCTCTGGGTCAAGGACGACAGCGCCAATCCCACCCACTCCTTCAAGGACCGGGTGGTGTCGGTGGCGCTGACCGCCGCCCGCGCGCTGGGCTTCTCCCGGTTCGCCTGCGCCTCCACCGGCAACCTGGCCAACTCGGTGGCGGCCCACGCCGCCCGGGTGGGTACGCCGTCCGTGGTCTTCATCCCCAGCGACCTGGAGCAGGGCAAGGTCGTCACGACCGCCGTCTACGGCGGCGACCTGGTCGCCATCGACGGGTCGTACGACGACGTGAACCGGCTCTGCGGCGAACTGGTCGAGACCGACGAGTTCGAGGACACCGCCTTCGTCAACGTCAACGTGCGGCCGTACTACGCGGAGGGGTCCAAGACGCTCGGGTACGAGGTGGCCGAGCAACTCGGTTGGCGGATCCCCGCCCAGGTGGTCATCCCGATGGCCTCGGGCGAGCTGCTCACCAAGATTGACAAGGCGTTCAGCGAGCTGGTCGAGATCGGCCTGGTCGAGGCCCCGGCCGGTGGCTGGAAGGTCTTCGGGGCGCAGTCGGCAGGCTGCAACCCGATCACCACCGCACTGCACGCGGAAACCGACGCCATCACCCCGGTCAAGCCGACCGGGATCGCCAAGTCGCTGAACATCGGCGACCCGGCGGCCGGGCTGTACGCACTGGAGGCGGTGCGCCGCACCGGTGGCTGGATGGACTACGCCGACGACGACGAGATCCGGGCGGGGGTACGCCTGCTGGCGCGTACCACCGGGGTCTTCGCGGAGACGGCCGGTGGGGTCACTGTGGCGGTGCTGCGCAAGCTGGTCGAGTCGGGCCGACTGGACCCGACCGCCGAGACGGTGGTGTTCAACACCGGCGAAGGGCTGAAGACACTCGACGCGGTCGCCGGTGAGGTCGGCCCCACCCACCGGATCAAGCCTTCGTTGCGGGCCGCCCGCGACGCGGGCCTGCTGAGCTGACGACGGCGAACGGATGAGTAAGCGGTATTTCGCAGGGAGTGAGCGAAACACGCCGCCAGGGACTTGACGACCGCAAACCGACGGCGCAAGATGCTCCGTGCGGGAGGGCGCTTCGCCGTAGACTTTCAGTCTTTACGACCCAGCGCCGGAGGCGTTGTGCGATCGTCCCTCCCGACCAACGTCCGAGCGGGCCAGCGAAAATTCGCTGGCCCGCTCGTCTGTCGCTGGCGCAGGCTGCCGGCATGACCATCACCATCGCCCCTGTCGAGGCCACCGACGAGGTGGCCGTCGAGCAGGCGTATCAGATCGGTGCCGCACAGGTGGCCGCCGATGAGCCGGACTTCCCGCCCCTATGCCGGCGACGATTCACCGCCCTGCTCCGCCATCCGATGCCGGGCTACGAGACCACCATGCTGCTGGCGCGGATCGACGGTGAGCCGGCCGGTTTTCTCCGGCTGGACCTGCCGCAGCTGGACAACACCGAGAACGCCTCCGCTGAGCTGATCGTTCATCCGGCGCAACGCCGCCGAGGCGTGGGCCGCGCGTTGGCCGAACACGGGCTCGGCCTGCTGCGCGGGCGCGGGCGTAAACGGGTGAGTGCGATGAGCCGGGCGGAGCTTGCCGGCGAGCCCGGCCGTCCGTCGCCGGGTAACGCGTTCGCCGCGGCCATGGGCGCGGTCGATGCTCTGACCGACGTGCGGCGGCGCCTCGACACCGCTGACCTCGATCAGGCGGCACTGGACGCGCTGCTGGCCGACGCCCGGGGCCGAGCGGTCGGCTACGAGGTGCTGCGCTGGCGCGGCGGCACTCCCGACGACCTGGCCGCCGACGTGGCGTACCTCGACGGACGGCTGCTGGCCGACGCGCCAATGGGCGACCTGGCGTGGGAGCCGGAGCAGGTCGATGCCGAACGCCTACGCGGCACCGAGCTGGCGCTGGAGGCGCGGGGCCGGCGGCGTTACCACGTCGGTGTCCGCCACGAGGCGTCCGGTCGGCTGGTCGCGTGGACGCTGCTGGACGTCGGGGCGTCCGCGGAATGGCACTCGTTCCAGCAGATCACCATCGTCGACCCGGAGCACCGGGGTCATCGGCTGGGCCTGCTTTCCAAGATCGAAAATCTGCGGCACCTGCTCGCCCACGAGCCGGGCGTGCGGGTGATCGACACCTTCAACGCGGCCAGCAACGACCACATGATCGCCATCAACGAGCAGCTCGGTTTCCGGGTGCGGGATCGCTGGAGCAACTGGCAGCTAGACGTGTGACAAGCGAAAACCGGTGGCGGTGGCCGGGCGGTGCCGGCACGCTCACCGCCATGGACATCGCCGTCACGCCGTACGAGTCCACCGACGAGGCAGCGCTCGACGAGGCGTACCGCGTCGTCGCGGCGGCGCAGGCGGTCGACCTGCCCGACCTGCCGGTGGGGGACCGGGCCGAGTTCGGGCTCCTGGTCGTCCATCCGCCGCACGGCAACGTGATTCACCAGGCGCTGGCCCGGCGGGACGGCGAGGTGGCCGGCCACCTGCGGATGCGGCTGCCGCAACTGGAGAACACCGGCATCGCCACCGTCGAGCTGACCGTCGATCCGGCGCAACGGCGGCGGGGAGTGGGCCGAACCCTGCTGGCGTACGCCCGGAAGGTGGCCGCCGAGCACGGCCGGGAGCGGTTGATCGGTGAGACTCCCGGGCCGCTGCCCGACGGACCGGGGCGGGAAGCGCCCGGGGCGGCCTTCGCGGCGGCGGCCGGAGCGCAGGCCGCGCTGGCCGAGGTGCGACGCCGCCTGGACACCACGCGGCTCGACCAGGCGGCCCTGACCGCGCTGCACGACGCCGCCCGCGCCCGGGCCGCCGGCTACCGGACGGTGGCCTGGCGGGGGCCGGTGGCCGAGGAGTACGTGGTCGACATCGCCCGGCTTGAGAGCCGGCTGCTCACCGACGCGCCGATGGGCGATCTCGCGATCGAGGCGGAGCAGGTTGATGCCGCGCGGCTCCGGGAGATCGAGCGGATCCAGCGGCTGCGCGGCCGACGGCGCTACCACGTCGGCGCGGTGCACGAGGCGACCGGCCGGATGGTGGCCTGGACGATGATCGACAGAGGGCCGTCCACGCCGTGGCATGCCTGGCAGGAGATCACCATCGTCGACCCCGCACACCGGGGGCACCGCCTCGGCCTGCTCGTCAAGGTCGAGAACCTTCGGCACGCACTTGCCCACGAGCCGGCCCTGGCCGCGATCGACACCTGGAACGCGGCGGTCAACGATCACATGATCAGCATCAACGAGCAGCTCGGGTTCCGCCCGGTCGACGCCTGGACCGATTGGCAGCTGACCATCTGAAGTTGTGACACGCCCCTACTGATCTGAGGGCTTCGTGTTGCATGATGGCGGGCATGACGGAGACCCCGCACCCCCTCTACGACAGGCACGCCGAGACCCTCAACCGTGCGCTGACCGCGATCACGGAGCGGGGGTACTGGTCCGCCTACCCGGAATCACCAAGCCCACGGGTGTACGGCGAGACCGCCGCCGCTGACGGCAAGGCCGCCTTCGAGGCGTACCTCGGCAGGGACTTCCCGCTCGACCAGCCGGATGGTGGCGGCGACCGGGTCGCCACCGAGCACAGCCCGTTCGGCGTCGCGCTGAACGTGCGCTACCCGCACGCCGACGCCGACCAACTGGTCGCCGCCGCGTCGGCGGCGCTGCCCGCCTGGCGGGACGCCGGCCCGCGGACCCGGGTCGGTGTCTGTCTGGAGATCCTCGACCGGCTGCACCGGAACGTCTTCGAGCTGGCCAACGCGGTGCAGTTCACAAGTGGTCAGGCGTTCGTGATGGCGTTCCAGGCCGGTGGTGCGCACGCCCTGGACCGCGCGCTGGAGGCGCTGGCCTACGCGTACACGGAGATGACCCGGCACCCGGGCACCGCCGGCTGGGAGAAGGCCGCCGGCAAGGGCGACCCGCTGCGGATGTCCAAGACCTTCCACGTGGTGCCCCGGGGAGTGGCCCTGGTCATCGGCTGCAACACCTTCCCGACCTGGAACTCGTACCCGGGTCTGTTCGCCTCGCTGGTCACCGGCAACCCCGTCGTGGTCAAGCCGCACCCGGGCGCCGTGCTGCCGCTGGCCATCACCGTGCGGTACGCCCGGGAGGTGCTTGCCGAGGCCGGCTTCGACCCGAACCTGGTGCTGCTGGCCCCCGAGGCACCGGGCGAGAAGCTCGCCTCGACGCTGGCCCTGCATCCGGCGGTGAAGATCGTCGACTTCACCGGCTCCACCGAGTACGGCGACTGGCTGGAGGCCAACGCCCGCCAAGCGGCGGTGTACACCGAGAAGGCGGGCCTCAACACGGTGGTGATCGACTCCACCGACGACTTCGCCGGGATGTGCCGCAACCTGGGCTTCACGCTGACCCTTTACAGCGGGCAGATGTGCACCACCTCGCAGAACATCCTCATCCCCCGGGAGGGCATCGACACCGACCAGGGGCACAAGAGCTTCGACGAGGTGGCCGGCGGCATCGCCACGGCGGTCGGCAAGCTCACCGGTGACCCGGCCCGGGGAGTGGAGCTGACCGGCGCCATCGTCAACGACGGGGTGCTGGAGCGGCTGGACGAGGTCGCCAAGGTCGGTTCGCCGGTGCTGGAGTCGCGTACCGTCGAGCACCCGTCGTTCCCCGAGGCCGTGGTGCGTACGCCGACTATCGTCAAGCTGGACGCCGGCGACACCGAGACCTACTCGCGGGAGTGGTTCGGGCCGATCTCCTTCGCCATCGCCACCGATTCCACCGCGCACAGCCTGGAGATCCTGCGCTCGACCGTGGGCGAGAAGGGCGCGCTCACCGCAGCGGTCTACTCCACCGACGACGCGGTGCTGGACGCCACCGAGGCGGCGGCGATCGAGGTCGGGGTGCACCTGTCGGCCAACCTCACCGGCGGCGTCTTCGTGAACCAGTCGGCGGCCTTCTCCGACTTCCACGGCAGCGGAGCGAACGCGGCGGCCAACTCGGCGTTGACCGACGGGGCGTACGTGGCGAACCGGTTCCGGATCGTGCAGAGCCGCCGGCACGTCTGAGGGGTTGCGCTGGGGGCTCCGGGGCCGCCCCGGGGCCGCCCGGTCCGGTGATCGTCCGTGGGGTCTAGGCGGCCCTGCGCATCTGGAGTTCGCGCAGGGTCGGGATGTTGGGGTGCGGGACGCGGACGCCGGTGTCGACGAATCCCAGCCGCCGGTAGGCCCGGTAGGCCCGGTCGTTGCCGACCACCACCTCGAGCATCAGCTCCTTCCGTCCGCAGGCCCGGGACCAGCCCGCCACCCCACCGACCAGATCCGCGAGCAGGCCGGTGCCCCGCCAGCTCGGAGTGATGTAGACGGCGTACAGCACGGTCACCCCCGGCTCGGCCGGGTGCGCCATCCCACCGGCGTGCCCGACGAGCCGGCCGCCCGGATCGGCCACGAACTGCGCCGTGTCCGGGCCGGCGGAGACCCGGGCGACCCGGGCGGCGTACTCGGCGTGGGGCCGGGCCGCGGCCTCGGCGATCGTCTCCAGGAAGGCCAGCGGCGCGTCCGCCAGCATCTCCAGGCGTAGCGCGCGCATCCGAGCTGCGTCGGCCGGCTCGACTCGGCGGATGACGGCCCGGCGCACGCCCGTTCCGTCGGTGACGATCGTCATGCCCGCATGCTTATCACAATGACGTACGACGATACGGTCGACTGTAATACGCCCGATTTGTGGTCGTGCGCCGTCGTCACTCCTCGTGTAGCGTGCGATTTCGGTCACCCGTTTCAGCGGTCGTCGACGACTGCCGAAACCGGTGGTTTCCGGGTCCCCGGTGCGCCGGCGACCCGAGGTAGTGGAACGCCGTGCAGAGTGAGGAAAACACCGTGGCACAAGGCACCGTGAAGTGGTTCAACGCCGAGAAGGGCTACGGCTTCATCGCCGTCGACGGCGGGCAGGACGTCTTCGTTCACTTCTCCGCAATCGAGATGGACGGCTACAAGGCGCTGGACGACGGTCAGCGGGTGGAGTTCGAGATCGCCCAGGGCCAGAAGGGCCCACAGGCCGAGCAGGTGCGCGTCATCGCCTGAGCGCCGACCGCCCACCCCCACCGACCGATCGTCGTCGGGGTGGCGTGACCATCGCCGGAGGGGGCTGCGGTGCCGGTGCCCCACAAGGGAAGATCATGGGCCGATCCAGCCGTCGCTGAGGAGATCCCATGTCCGACCAGCCGCCCCCGACAGGTCCGTCCTCCTCGCCTTCGGGTGAGCCGCAGTCGCCCGCCGGATGGGTCGGCCAGCCGCCCCTCCCCGGCCAGCCTCCGTACGGTGTGCCGCCGGCTCATCCCGCGCAGCCGCCCCACGTCGGCATGACGCCGTATCCCGGCCAGCCGGTCTACGGCTGGTACCCCCCGGGCGGCTACGGCCTCGACCCCTCCGACACCCTGGTCACCCCGCCCGGGGCCGGTCTGGGCGGCTGGTTCGCGCGCTGCGTGGGCGCCGCCCGTCGCGGTTGGCGACCACTGTTGCCGATCCTCGTACTCACCCAGGCGCTGCCGGCCGCGGTGCTGTCGGTGCTCGTGCTGGCCGTGGACCCTTCGGCCCGCTGGGACGCCCAACTCGCCAGCGACTCCGCCGCGCTGCCGGCGAACTTCTGGTCCGACCTCGCGACGCTCCTGCTCGTGCTGGTCGGCGGCAGCCTGCTGCTCGGTGTGGTGCAGGCGGTCGGCTGGGCCGCCGGCACCTGGGTGATCAGCCGGCAGGCGATCGGCGAGTCGGTCGGCACCGGTGCCGCGCTGCGTTACGGACTGCGTCGGGCGTTCGGTCTGTGGGGCTGGACACTGCTCATCACCCTGATCGTCACCTTCGGCTTCTGCCTGTGTTTCCTGCCCGGCGTGTACGCGGCGTTCGCGCTGGCCATGGCCGGCCCGGTCTACCTCTTCGAGCGGCACGACCCGCTCAGCAGGTCGCATCGCATGCTGCGTGACCGGCTGGGGCTGCTGCTCGGTCGGGTGGCACTTGTGGGCGCCGCCGTGATCGGCTTCTCGCTGGCCGCGAGCGTGGTCGAGTCGCTGGCGATCCTGCCGTTCGGCGCCACTCCGCTGGACTCGCCGGGTACGGCGGTGGGTGCGGTGCTGACGGTCACGGTGGTCGCGGTACTGACCCTGCCGGCGTACCTCGCGCAGCTGGTCGGGCTCGTTGTCACATACGCCGAGCAGCGGGCACACGAGGGTCCGGTGAACGCCGCCCAACTGGCGGCCGAACTCGGCTGACCCGGGCCATCGTGCTTGCACTCGGCAGGGCAGAGTGCTAAACAAGTCATTGGCACTCGCATGGCGTGAGTGCCAGCTGGTCGGGACGGTGGGGCCGCGGTCGCGCTCGTGACATAACCACGGGTGGGGCACGTGGCCGGTCGTCGCGGGCTATCCGGCCCGGCCGAGGAGACGTCGCCGTCGCCAGGTGGCGACGTCCCAAGGTGCGTACACCAGACGGCCCATCCGGGGCACACACTCGGGTGGCCCGTGAGTGTCCAGGAGGACAACGCCGTATGGCCAAGATGATCGCGTTCGACGAAGAGGCGCGCCGCGGCCTCGAGCGGGGCATGAACCAGCTCGCCGACGCCGTGAAGGTGACCCTCGGCCCCAAGGGCCGCAACGTCGTGCTCGAGAAGAAGTGGGGTGCCCCCACCATCACCAACGATGGTGTGAGCATCGCCAAGGAGATCGAGCTCGAGGACCCCTACGAGAAGATCGGCGCCGAGCTGGTCAAGGAGGTCGCCAAGAAGACCGACGACGTCGCCGGTGACGGCACGACGACGGCGACCGTCCTGGCCCAGGCACTCGTTCGCGAGGGCCTGCGCAACGTGGCCGCCGGTGCCAACCCGATGGCCCTGAAGCGGGGCATCGAGGCTGCGGTCGCCAACGTCTCGGAGGAGCTGCTGAAGCTTGCCAAGGACGTCGAGACCAAGGAGCAGATCGCCTCCACCGCCTCCATCTCCGCCGGTGACACCAGCGTCGGCGAGATCATCGCCGAGGCGATGGACAAGGTCGGCAAGGAAGGCGTCATCACCGTCGAGGAGAGCAACACCTTCGGGCTGGAGCTGGAGCTCACCGAGGGTATGCGCTTCGACAAGGGCTACATCTCGGCCTACTTCATGACCGACCCGGAGCGTATGGAGGCCGTCTTCGACGACCCGTACATCCTGATCGCGAACAGCAAGATCTCGTCGGTCAAGGACCTGCTCCCGATCCTGGAGAAGGTCATGCAGGGCGGCAAGCCGCTGCTGATCATCGCCGAGGACCTGGAGGGCGAGGCCCTGGCCACGCTGGTGGTCAACAAGGTCCGCGGCACCTTCAAGTCGGTCGCCGTCAAGGCGCCGGGCTTCGGTGACCGCCGTAAGGCCATGCTGACCGACATCGCCATCCTGACCGGTGGCCAGGTCATCAGCGAGGAGGTCGGCCTCAAGCTGGACGCCGTCAGCCTCGACATGCTGGGCCGTGCCCGCAAGGTCGTGGTGACCAAGGACGAGACCACCATCGTCGACGGTGCCGGCGACGCCGAGCAGATCCAGGGCCGGGTCAACCAGATCCGGGCCGAGATCGACAAGAGCGACTCCGACTACGACCGGGAGAAGCTGCAGGAGCGGCTGGCCAAGCTGGCCGGCGGCGTTGCGGTGATCAAGGTCGGCGCGGCCACCGAGGTCGAGCTCAAGGAGCGCAAGCACCGTATCGAGGACGCGGTCCGCAACGCCAAGGCCGCCGTCGAGGAGGGCATTGTCCCGGGTGGTGGTGTCGCGCTGGTTCAGGCCGGCAAGACCGCCTTCGACAAGCTCGACCTGGCCGGCGACGAGGCGACCGGTGCGCAGATCGTGAAGATCGCGCTGGACGCCCCGCTGCGGCAGATCGCCGTGAACGCCGGCCTTGAGGGCGGCGTCGTGGTGGAGCGGGTCCGCAACCTCGACCCGGGTCACGGCCTCAACGCCGCGACCGGCGAGTACGTCGACCTGCTGGCCGCGGGCATCATCGACCCGGCCAAGGTGACCCGTTCCGCGCTGCAGAACGCCTCGTCGATCGCCGCGCTGTTCCTCACCACCGAGGCCGTCGTGGCGGACAAGCCGGAGAAGACCCCGGCCGCACCGGCTGGCCCGGGCGGCGGGGACATGGACTTCTGAGTCCAGCTCCCAACGCCGGAAGGGGCGGGCCGCGTCAGCGGTCCGCCCCTTCCGCTGTGTCGGCGGCATCATCGAAGTCCGGTGACGATCACCCACGGGCCGCCGAGACGGCCGCGTACGCGTCGACCAGGCCGGCGCCGACGAGGTTCGCCGGCCCGCCGCATTCGTCGGTCTGACCCTGGGCCGGGTCGCTGGTCTCGATCGGGGCGGCCGTCTCGCGCAGGATCCGCCGCGTCCGGTCGAGGTCGCCGACGAGTTCCGGGTTGGCCGACCACATCAGCGCGGCCACACCCGCCACCTGCGGTGTGGCCATCGAGGTGCCGTCGAGCACCGCGTACCCGCCGCCGGGCATCGCGGAGAGGACCTCCGCCCCCGGCGCCATCAGATCCGGTTTCGTCGCCCCGGTGGCCGTCGGGCCACGGGAGGAGAAGGCGGTGACCCGCCCCCGGTCGTCCACCGCACCGACGGTCAGCACGTCCGCGTACGGTGCGGGCGGGTCCTGCACGGAGCCGCAGAACGGGCCCGTGTTGCCGGCCGCCGCGACGACGAGAATTCCGGCGGCCTCCAGCGCTGTCGTGGCCGGTAGCAGCGCCGAGGGGTCGCAGCCTTCGATCGGCGGGCAGCCCCACGAGTTGGTCAGGATCTCGGGCGCCCGGGCGGGCCGCCCCTGTCGGAACGGATCGCCGTCGGGCGGGAAGGGCGCCAGCATGAACTGGAGGCAGTCGAGGTAGGCGGCCGGGTTCCCCAGATTGCGGTCGAGGTTGACGCAGCCGACCCACTGTGCGCCGGGGGCCACACCGATGCCGTCCCGCCCGACGGCGCTGCCCACGGTGTGGGTGCCGTGTCCGCTGCGGTCGGTCGGCGCTTCGGTGCCGTTCCACGGGTCGAACCACGAGTCGTCGCCGCCCCGGAAACCCTGGGCCAGGGTCGGATGCCGCCCGTCCACTCCCGAGTCGGAACTGCCCATGGTCACCCCGGCGCCGGTGACGCCGAGTTCGGACCAGACCCGATCCGCGCCGATCATGGTGATGTTCCAAGGCGGGCCGGACGGGGGCGAGGCGCTACCGGTGGCGCTGTCGGCGGGCGCCGGCAACGGACGCAGCCGCTGGCTGACCAGTACCCGGGCCACCTCGGGCCGGCTGGACAGCCAGGCCCGTACCGCCGGCCCACCAGCCACCTCGATCGCGTTGACCAGGTAGTAGGGGGTGTGTGGCAGTCGGGCGCGCCGCAGGTCCCGCCGCAGGTCGGCCTGGGTCCGGTCGGCGGTGTCGACCAGCCGCCGGTAGACCTCCCCGGCGCGGGCGTCCCGGCCCGCCCGACCTGGCCCGCCGCTCACCCCGCTGAGGTCCGCCTGTTCCCGAAGCAGTACGAAGAGTCGCTCCCCGTGCAGCCCCGGCTGTCCGGCGGTCGCGCCGACCAGACCGACCGTGACCAGCAGCGTCAGGGCGCTCGCCGCGGCCAGCACCCGGCTCGGCGTGCGGGCCGAGCGTCGCGCCAGCAGCAGGCCGTACCCGACCGCCAGCACCAGTCCGACGGCGAGCCCGGCACCGGTCGCGGCCGCCACCCAGAACGGCACGTCGCGGGTGCCGACCAGCAGCAGGCTGACCTCCTCCGGATCGGTGTAGGCAAGCGGGCCGAACACGCCGAGCCCGACCAGCCAGGCGGTCGGTGCCCGACCGCCCGCCCCGGCCGGATAGTGGGTCACGACGCCACCGGCGACCGGGTGAGCCGGCAGGCCGTGCCCCGTGCCCGGGTGGGCGACGCCGCGCCCGTCGGCCGGCCGGCGGTGCACGGCCCGCAGCGCGGCCAATGCGAAACCGGCCGGCGGCAGCGTCACAAGTAGCGGCAGCTGTGCGCCGGAGTGGCCGGTGCCGGCGCCCACCAGCAGCAGCACCACCCCGGCGACGAGCCCGCCCACGAGCACCAGGCGGGCTGGTCGAGGCGGTTCGTCGGCCTCGAAGCGGCCCCAGAACCGAGCGTCGAGCAGCGTCGCGGCCAGCGCGCCGACGGCCGCCGCAGCCAACCCGGCGAGGATGGTCTCCAACAGCCCGCCGAGCGCGCCCCACCAGACCCAGGGCAGCAGCAGGGCGAGCCCGGCGGCCACCGCGAGCAGAGCCGCCACCGACGGCTGCGCGCCCAGTCGCGCCTGACGCCCGGCCGGGTCACCCGCACTGACACCCGGGTCGTCCCCGCGCTCGGTGGTCCCTGCTCCCGGGTCGTCCCCGGGCGTGGTGGTCTCCGCACCGCCGACCTCGGTACGGAGGTCAGCGACATAGCCGTCCCCGGCCGTGGTGGTCTCCGCACCCGGGTCGCCAGATGGGTGCGCGGGCCGCCAGGTCTCGGCGAGCCGGCCGGGGCCGAGGACGTGGGACGGCAGCCGGCTCGTCACCACCGTCAGCAGCGCGGCCACGATGGCCAGCGCGCCGAGATACGCCTCATGGTGCACCGGGGGGATCGTCCGCAGTAGCCCGAGCAGGCCGAGCACGAGCGCGCCGGTGAACCAGACCCGGCCGGTGACGCGGACCGCCGCCGAGCGGGGAACGAGGGCCAGCGGCAGCGCCGCAGCGGCGATCAGCAGCACGCTGAGCAGGCAGACCACCGGCCAGAGCGGCACCAGCCGGTCCAGGCCGCCGATCAGCACCACCTGGTCCACGGCCCAGCCGCCGGTCTGCGCCAGGACCGTGACCGCGACCATCCAACAGCCGGCGAGAGCCGCCGCGACGATCGCCCAGGGGTTACCGGTCGAGCCGGGTGTGGTGGGTTCCGCCCGCATCCGCACACAGTACGGCGCAGCCGCCGCACCGCCGGTACGGATCCGCCGGGCGACTGATCGAGGTGCCCGGGCCGGCACATGTGATCGAGGTGCCCGGGCTGGCGCATGTCGGCGGAGGGCCGGGCCGGTTAACGTGGACGGGTGCGTGATCCGAACGTTCTGCGGTCCGTTGCCGGGCAGCTCTCGCCCGCCCGCCGCGCCGCCGACCTGCGTCGGTTGCGCGCCGAGCGGTTCGACGTGCTGGTGATCGGGGGCGGGGTGACCGGCGCCGGGGCGGCCGTCGACGCCGCGTCCCGGGGCCTCAAGGTGGCCCTGGTCGAGGCCCGCGACTTCGCCGCCGGCACCTCCAGCCGGTCCAGCAAACTGATCCACGGTGGCCTGCGCTACCTGGAGCAGTTGGAGCTGGGCCTGGTGCACGAGGCGCTGACCGAGCGCGGGCTGCTGGCCACCCGGCTGGCGCCGCACCTGGTGCGGCCGGTGCCGTTCCTGGTGCCGCTCCCCGCCGGCCAGGGCGTCCGCGACCTGCCCGCCCGACTGCTGCGGCGGGTCTACTACGGCGCCGGGGTGGCCGCGTACGACGCCTTCGCCGGCCTCTTCGGCGGCGGCCGGGGTATGCCGTTGCATCGCCACCTGAGCCGGGAGGGTGCCCGCCGCGTCTTCCCGAGCCTGCGCTCCGACGGTCTGGCCGGCGCGATCCGCTACCACGACGGGCAGGTCGACGACGCCCGCCTGGTGGTCACCCTGGCCCGCACCGCCGCCAGCCTGGGCGTGACCGTGGTGAGCAGTGCCCGGGCGGTCGGGCTGATCCGCCAGGCTCGGGAGGTCACCGGGGTCCGGGTCCGCGACCTGGAGGCACCCGCCGGTTCACCAGAGGCCGAGTTCGAGGTACGCGCCCGCACGGTCATCGCCGCCACCGGTGTCTGGACCGACGACATGTCCCGGATGCTCAACGACGTCGGACTGCGGCCCGGTGTCCGGGTCCGGGCGTCCAAGGGCGTGCACCTGGTGGTGCCCCGCTCGGCGATCACCGGCGAGACCGGACTCATCCTGCGTACGGCCACAAGTGTCCTGTTCGTCATCCCGTGGGGCGGGCACTGGATCATCGGCACCACGGACACCGACTGGCGGCTGGACCGTTCACACCCGGCGGCCTCCGCCAGTGACATCGACTACCTGCTCCGGCAGGTCAATACGGTGCTGGACCGCCCGCTGACCACCGCCGACATCGAAGGTGTCTACGCCGGGCTGCGTCCGCTGCTGGCCGGCGAGGCTGACAGCACCTCGAAGCTCTCCCGGGAGCACGCCGTCATCGAGCCGATGCTCGGGCTGCTGCTGGTGGCCGGCGGCAAGTACACGACCTACCGGGTGATGGCCGCCGACGTGGTCGACCGGGCGGTGCGCCGGCTCGGCGGCCAACGTGCGTCGCGTACCGCCGATCTGCCGCTGCTCGGCGCGGACGGGTACGCGGCCATGTGGCGGGACCGGGCGGACCTGGCCCGCCGCCACGGGTTGCCGGTGGGCGTGGTGGAGCACCTGCTGGAGCGCTACGGCAGCCTGACCCTCGACCTGCTCGCCCTGATCGACGCCGACCCGCTGCTGGCCTCCCCGCTTGCGGGCGCGCCGGAGTACCTCGCCGCCGAGGTGACGTACGCGGCCCGCGCCGAAGGGGCGTTGCACCTGGAGGACGTGCTGACCCGGCGTACCCGGATCTCGATCGAGACCACCCACCGGGGCCTGGAGTCGGCCGAGCACGCGGCCGAGCTGATGGGTGCGGTGCTGGGCTGGGACGCGGCTCGGCAGGCGCGGGAGGTGACCCACTACCGGGCGCGGGTGGAGGCCGAGCGACAGTCCCAGCTCATGCCGGACGACGCGACCGCCGACGCCGCGCGCCTCGGTGCGCCGGATGTGCGCGGCTACGCTGCGGATCGGGGCGCCGACGACGGCGCGGCGGGCCTGGCCCGCTGAGGGATCCACTCTGGAGATCGCCGGGCATGGATATCCTTCCGACGGGTTACGCTCCCTACCTACGGTGGGGTAAGTTCCGCGAGTGATGGCGCTTTCCCGATCACGACTGGCCTTCCTGCCCGGCATCGTCCTGCTGGCGATCGTTCTCAGCGGCTGTGCGCCCTTCGGTGATCGTTCCGAACCGCCCGTCGAGGCGAGCGCGCCGGCTGCCGGGCAACCCGGCGGCGCTGGGGCCACCACCACCGGAAAGGGCCGGGTCAGCCTGCTCCAGAACGACGGGCCCGACGGTCCGCTGCGCACGCTGAACGTGGAGCCGGACGGGCGTTGGGAATGCATCGACTGTGCCGGCGACGGAGTCACCTCGACCGGCGCTTTGAGCGAGGAGCAGCGGGAGCGGCTTCAGCAGCTCCTGGCCGAACCGGACCTGGCCCGGGAGACCGACGAGGCGCGCGGCTACCGGGTCAGCTGCGTCGGCGCGCTCACCTCCAGCCTGCTGACCGCGGCCGGCCTGATCACCTCGCAGGACTGCCCGGGGGAGGAGCGACCGCCGGTGGCCGAGGAGATCCTGCTGCTGCTCACCCAGAACACGCCCGCCGAGATGGTCGGCTGACGGCCGAGCCGCCGGGCGAGGTCAGAGCACCTTTCCGGGGTTGAGCAGGCCGGTCGGGTCGAGCGCCGCCTTGATCGCCTGGTGCACCCGTACGCCCACCGGACCGATCTCGCGGGCCAGCCAGTCCCGCTTCAGCAGGCCGACGCCGTGCTCACCGGTGCACGTGCCACCCAGGTCCAATCCCAACCGCATGATCTCGTCGAAGGCCCGCCGGCCACGCTCCAGGCTCGCCGGATCGGCTCGGTCGACCACGATGTTGGGGTGCATGTTTCCGTCTCCGGCATGGCCGACGACCCCGATCGGCACCTGGCACTCGGCCGCGATCCGGGCCACCCCGTCGAGCAGTGCGGCGAGCGCTCCCCGGGGCACCGCCAGGTCGTCGATGATCAGGCCACCGCTGCCGCCCGGGTACGCCTCCGCTGCGTACTTTTCCATGGCCGGGTGAGCCGACCGGCGGGCCTGCAACAGCGCGGCGGCCTCCACGGCGTCGCTGGCCGCGTACACCTCCTCGGCACCGGCCGCCTCGCAGACCGCAGCCAACTCGGCCAGGTCCGCCGCCGCCCTGGGGCCGGTGTCGGCGGCGGCCAGCAGCAGCGCCTCGGCGTCGGTGCGCAACCCCATCGGCCGGTACGCCTCGATCGCCGCCAGGTGGGTGCGGTCGAGCAGTTCCAGCAGGCTGGGGGAGAGGCCCTGGGCGGCGATCCGGGCCACCGCGTCGCCCGCGTCCGCGGTCGAGCCGAACACGGCCACCAGGGTCAGCGACTCCGCCGGCGCGGGCCGCAGCGCCACGGTCACCTCGGTGATCACTCCGAGGGTGCCCTCCGAGCCGACGAAGAGCCGGGTCAGGTCGTAGCCGGCCACGCCCTTGGCGGTACGCCGCCCGGTGCGCAGCACCTCGCCGGAGGCGAGCACCACCTCCAGGCCGAGCACGTACTCGGTGGTCACGCCGTACTTGACGCAGCACATCCCGCCCGCGTTGGTGGCCACGTTGCCGCCGATGGTGGACGACTCCCAGGAACCCGGGTCGGGCGGGTACCACAGACCGTGCTCGCCCACCGCGGCGGTGAGCGCGGCGTTTACCACTCCCGGCTGGACGACCGCGATCCGGCTCACCGGGTCGATCTCCAGGATCCCGTTCATCGCGGTGGTACTGATCACCACCGCGCCGTCGACGGAGTTCGCCGCGCCCGCCAGCCCGGTACGGGCACCCTGCGGCACCACCGGTACGCCGTGCCGCCCGGCCGCCCGGACCACCGCGACGACCTCCTCGGTGCTGCGCGGGCGGGTAACCACAAGCGGTGTCGCCGACGCACACAGGTCGGCCTCGTCCCGCTCGTGCCCACGCAGCAGGTCAGGATCGGTGAGCACCGCGTCCGGCCCGAGGGCGGCGCGCAGGTCGTCGAGGAGCGGGGAGGTGGCCATGCGGCCGAGGCTACGACCGGCCACTGGTGATCATCAACCTGGGCCGGCGCCCGGTACGGTGGCTGCGTGATCTACGTGGACCGGCCGACCTGGCCGGGGCGCGGCCGCCTCTGGTCGCACCTGATCAGCGACGTCTCCCTCGCCGAACTGCACGCCTTCGCCGAGATGCTCGGTGCCCCCGGGCGGGGTTTCGACCGGGACCACTACGACGTTCCCGCCGAGCGCTTTCCGATGGCCGTCTGGCTCGGCGCCCAGATCGTGCCCAGCCGCGACATCGTCCGCCTCCTGCACGCCGCCGACCTCCGCCGCCCCAAACACCTCTCCCGCCCCCACCCAGACTCCCGCGATCTTGCACTTTCGGTCCCCCATTCGCGGCTTTGACACCGTTATGTCCCGACGGAAAGTGCAAGATCGACGTGGAGTTATGGGGATAGGCGGGTCAGTTCGCGGGTGAGGTTGGTGTGGGCGGGGCGGGTCCAGTGGGCGGCCAGCGCGGGGATGCGGTACAGGGCGGGCAGGGCTAGCAGGTCGGAAAGCACCCGGGCGCGGCCGGCCCGGTAGTGCGGCTCGGGGACGTGGGCGTACTCCCGGCGGATCGCGGTGGCGTAGCGGTCGTACTCCGGTGGAGGGGCGGCGAGCACGGCCAGGTCGGCGTCGCAGAGCAGCGCGCCGTCGGCGTCCGCCGGCTCCACCACATGACCGGCGGTGAGCAGGACCAGCCGATTCACCTCGGCCACCGCGACGGCGGGCAGCCCCAACCGGGTGAGCAGGGCGTCGGCGAGCGCCGCGCTGTCGCGCTCGTTCCGGTCGCCCGACGCGCGGGGGTCGTACACCGCGTCGTGGCACCACGCGGCGAGTCGCACCAGATCGGGTCGAGGCGCGGTCGAGGCGTGCTGGTCGATCACGTCGAGCACGGCGACCAGGTGCGCGACCGTGTGGTAGTGCCGGTGCGGCTCCCGCCACCGTTCGAGCAACTCCGCCCCGGCGGCCTCGACCGACGCCGGGTCACCCGCTCCGGCCGCCCGGGCGGCGGTACGCCATCGTGCGATCAACCCCGTCACCAGCCCGAGTCTGCCCGATCCGGCGAGGGGTGCGGTGGAGGTGCTGCCGCCCGTCCGGCGGGATGTGCCGGTTCGGCGGGAATGTCCGGGCCTCAGGCGGGTAGTCCCGGCCATGACGGTGGCCCGGCGCGGACTTTCTCGGCTGCTGCGCCGAGACGGCGCGCGCGACGGCCGGTCCGACGTGGACACGGCCCGGATCGCCGGAACCGTGGCGCAGCTGCATGACCGGGGCAAGGCGACCCTGCGCGACCGCCTGCACCGGGTGCGCCTGTCACTCGGCCTGGCCGCGCAGGCGGGCCTGGCGGCCGGGTTGTCCTGGGTGGCCGCGCACGAGCTGCTGGGCAACCCGCAACCGGTCTTCGCCCCGATCTCCGCCGTCGGCACCCTGGCCGTCTCGGTGGGCCAGCGGTTCCGCCGGACCATCGAGCTGATCCTCGGGGTCGGCGTCGGGGTGTTCGTCGGCGACCTGCTGATCTACTTCCTCGGCACCGGGCCGTGGCAACTCGGCCTGGTGGTCACCTCCGCCATCGTGCTGACCGTCTTCGCCGGGGGCAGCGTCGCCATCGTCATCCAGGCCGCGGCGACCGCGGTGCTGATCGTGACGCTCAGCCCGTCGGTCGAGGACCTGGAGATACCCCGGTTCATCGACGCGATCGTCGGCGGCAGCATCGCCCTGCTGGTCACCGCGATCCTGCTGCCGCTCAACCCACTACGGGTGCTCAACCGAGCCGCCAGGCCCGCGCTCAGCCTGCTCGCCGACCAGCTCGACCTCGCCGCCGAGGGGCTGCGGGAACAGGATCGCGACAAGATCCAGAGTGCGCTGGAGCGGCTGCGTGACAACAAGGAGGAGTTGGCCACCTTTTCCGAGGCGATCGAGGGTGCCAAGGAAACCGCAATGCTCTCCCCGGCCCGCTGGCACCGACGCAGCGAACTCACCCACTACGCGGAGGCGGCCGACCCGATCGAACGGGCGATGCGTAACAGCGGCACGCTGATCCGTCGCGCGGTGACCCTGGTGGAGGACGACGAGCCACTCCCGGAACCGATGCCGGACGCGGTCGGTCACCTCGCCGAGGCGGTACGCCTGCTCCAGCAGGAGTTCGCCCAGGGCGAGGAGCCCGAACAGGCCCGGGAGCGGTCGCTGCGCGCCGTCAGTGAGGCCGGTCGGGCGTACGGCGAAGGGGTCGGGTTCTCCGGCAGCGTGGTGGTGGCGCAGGTGCGTACCACCGCCAGTGACCTGTTGGTGGCCTCCGGTATCAGCCAGGAGGAGGCGAACCGGCTGGTGCGGCGCTCCTTCGGTGAACTGGAGCGACCGGGGGCACCGGCCGGGCCGGAACCGGCCGTGCAGCGGCCCACCGCGCCCCCGGTCGGCTGAGTCACCGGGGGCGGCCATGCGCCCGGCCCGGCGGGCCGGGCATGACTACGCTGACCGCATGGCCGTCACCCCGTCCGGCGGATCACTGCCGCCGTCGCCGTCCGTGCCCGCCGCCCCAGGCGTGGGTGATGGCGTACCCGGAATGCCGCGACGCCGCCTGAGCTGGCGCCGGGCGCTGGTGCTGATCGGGGTGATCATCCTGATCGCGGCCTGCGCGATCTTCATGCTCTTCACGCTCGGCACCAGCCTCGGCCCGGAGGCGCTGCTGGTCGGTACCGCTGCGGCGGTACTGCCGGTCCCGGTGCTTGTGGCCTGCTTCCTCTGGCTCGACCGCTACGAGCCAGAGCCGTTGAAGTACCTGGTCTTCTGCTTCGCCTGGGGTGCCTTCGTCTCCACTGCGGCGTCCCTGACGGTGAACGAGACGGCGGCCGGCTGGTTCGAGGACCAGGGCCTGCCCGTCGCCCTCACCGCCGTCCTGGTCGCGCCCTTCATCGAGGAACTGACCAAGACTCTCGGCCCGATCCTGCTGTTGATCTTTCGGCGGCGGGAATGGTCTGGCATCACCGACGGCCTGGTCTACTGCGGGCTGTCCGCGATCGGCTTCGCGATGGTGGAGAACATTCTCTACCTGGGTGGGTACGGATACGCCTCGGGGGTTGAGCAGTACGGGCCGGCGACCGGGGCGCAACAGGTCATCGCCATCTTCATCGTCCGGATCCTGCTCTTCGGGTTCGCCCATCCGTTGTTCACCTCGATGGCCGGTATCGGGCTCGGTATCGCCGCGCGGTCGGCGGACCGTCGGGTGCGGTTCTTCGCCCCGGTCGCCGGGCTGCTGCTGGCGATGATGCTGCACGGGACGTGGAACCTGCTGCCGACGCTGACCCAGGCCACCGGTCAGGTGCTGATCTCGCTCTTCGGTTTCGTCGGCGTGATGGTCCCGATCTTCTTCGGCATGGTCGGCCTGGCGGTGTGGCTGCGGGCCTGGGAGGGGCGGCTCACCGAGCGGGTGCTGCCGGACTACGTCCGGGCCGGTTGGCTCACGCCACCGGAGGTGGCCGCGTTGAGCAGCCTCGGCCGACGACACGCGGCGCGGGTGTGGGCCCGGCGGGTGGCTGGCGACGCCGGTCTACGGGCGATGCGCGGCTATCAGTTCGCGGCGACCCGGTTGGCGCTGCTTCGGGACGGCGCCACCCGAGGTCTGGACCGCCGCCCCGTCGACCGGGACCGGACGGCCCGGGAGGAACAGGAACTGCTCAACTCCATCGCCGCGTACCGGTCGTACTTCGTGGGCCGAGACCCGCAGTCGCCGGTCGGCGTCTGGGACGGGCACCGCTACCACCTGCGGTTCCCGGACGGTTCGCAGCGGGCGGTGGAGGCACCCGAGGAGCCGGTGGTCCCGATCCCGGTGGTGCTCACCCCGCCACCTCCGCCGCCCGCGTTCCCCGCCGGCTACGGCCAACCCGGCTGGTACGGCCCACGTCCCGCCGCTCCCTGGCCACCCGGTCACCGCTGACCGCCCGCCCACCCGGTCACCGCTGATCCCGGGCCGGCCGGTGACCGGGTCGGCCGGCCGGTGGTGCTCCGACCATCAGGCTGTGGTGCTCAGGTCATCAGGCTGGTGAGGAAGTCTCCGAGTCCCTGGGCCATCATCATCAGGGCCGCACCGATGGCCTTGAACATCTGTGCGGCGCCCTCCGGCCGGAACGCCATGAAGTAGATCAGAAACGCGAGGCTTCCCCAGGCCAGCACCTTCTTCACGAATACCGGCATCGTCCCTCCCCAGGCCGGTGGTGCGGCTGGCTTCCCGTCGGGGAGCGCGGCAAACGACGCGTGGGCCGGGAGCGGGTCCTGAAGCCCGGTCAGAGATAGAGACCGGTCGCGTTCTCCTCGATCCGTTCGGCGGCCACCGCGTGCACGTCGCGTTCGCGCAGCAGCACATAGCCACGGCCGTGCAACTCGACCTCGGATCGGTCATCGGGGTCGAAGAGCACCCGGTCGCCGGAGACGATGGAGCGCACGTTGGGGCCGACCCCGACGGCGGTGGCCCACGCCAGGCGTTTGCCCACCGCAGCGGTGGCGGGAATCACGATGCCGGCGCTGGAACGCCGCTCGCCTTCGCTGCCCTCCATCCGCACCAGCACGCGGTCGTGCAGCAGCCGGATGGGCAGGCCGGAGTCGAGGTTCGGATCGGCGGTCACGCCGCAGACGCTACCGTGTCGTCCCCCGTCGGCCGTCGGTGGTCACCGGGTTAGCGGACCGGTCGGGCGGGGCACTGTGGGTGGCGAATTCGTCCTACCGTTGCCTGGTCGGGCGTATCCTGTCCGACCTGACGCAGTGCGCAGGCCGATCTGCCGGGAGGTGCGCTTGAGCCGCTTCGAGCGGATACGCGGACGGCTGCGTCGCGCGTACGAGTCGGGCCGGGAGTCGGTTAGAGCGGGTCGTCAGACGCCGCCCGACGTACCGGAGCCGGCCGGCCCGGCCTCGCCGTCGAGCCCCGGGCCGGTGGCACCGGCGGCGGCGACCGTGGTCGGTGTCGAGCCGCCCACCCCGCTGCACAACTCCACCTCCAGTCGCGACGACGCCGACGTGCCGCACGCGCTGCGGATCGCCGCCGCGTGGTGCTGGCGGCTGATCGTCATCGGCATCGTCTTCTGGGCGCTGCTGAAGCTCGTCGGCACGATCAGCATCGTGATCATCCCGTTGGCGGTGGCGCTGCTGCTGTCGGCGCTGCTGGCACCCGCGGTCGGCTGGCTGCTACGCGTCCGCCTGCCGCGGTCCCTGGCGACCGCGGTGGTGCTGGTCGCCGGGCTGGCCGCGGTGATCGGCACGCTCACCCTGGTGGTCAACGAGTTCATCAAGGGCGTTCCGGAACTGACCGCGAAGTCGACCCAGGGTCTGCAGCAGATCCAGGACTGGCTCAAGACCGGGCCGTTGCACCTGTCGGACAACGACCTCGACCGGTACATCGAGGAGACCCAGCGGTGGGTCGACAACAACACCGAGCGGTTCACCAGTGGCGCGCTCTCCACCGCTGCCACGCTGGCCGAGGTGCTGACCGGCACGGTGCTGGTCCTCTTCGCCACCTTCTTCTTCCTGCGCGACGGCAACATCATCTGGCGGTTTCTGGTCCGGCTGCTGCCCGTCGCCGCGCGCTGGAAGGTGGACGACGCCGGTCGGGCCGCCTGGGCGACGTTGGTGGCCTACGTCCGGGCGACGGTGCTGGTCGCCTTCATCGACGCCGTCGGTATCGGCATCTTCCTGGTCATCTTCGACATCCCGTTCGCCTTCCCGTTGGCCGCCCTGGTCTTCCTCGGCGCGTTCATCCCGATCGTCGGTGCGACCCTCTCCGGGGGCGTGGCGGTGCTTGTGGCGTTGGTCGACAGCGGCCCGGTGACCGCGTTGATCATCCTGGGCGTGGTGATCGGCGTACAGCAGGTGGAGGGGCACATCCTCCAGCCGTTGATCATGGGTAGGGCGGTCGCCATCCACCCGCTCGCAGTGATCATCGGTCTGGCGGCCGGCGTGGTCCTCGCCGGGATCACCGGCGCGCTGGTCGCGGTGCCCATCATCGCGGTGCTCAACACGGCGGTACGCCGCCTCGCCGCCCGGCGCGTCCCCGACACCCCGCCCGACGCCGTCGTCGTCGCCTCCCGGGCGCCCTGATCCCAGTCGCGCGCCGGGTGCGGCCCCCGATCGCCGGCGTACACCGCCAGCCGCCTCAGCTCTCGGCGAGGCGGGTCAGCGCGCCCCGGACCACCTCCGGGCGGGTCGTGTACCAGAACGGGGGCAGTGAGCGACGGAGGAACGAGCCGTAGCTGCGGGCCGTCTCCAGCCGGGAGTCGAGCACCGCCACCACGCCCCGGTCGCCGTTGGCCCGGATCAGCCGGCCCACGCCCTGTGCGAGCCGAACCGCCGCGATCGGGACGCTCACCGCGGCGAATCCGGAGCCGCCCTGCGCGTCGACCGCCGCCGCGCGGGCTGCGGCGAGCGGTTCGTCGGGGCGAGGGAACGGAAGCCGGTCGATCACCACCAGTTGGCACGAATCGCCCGGAACGTCGACGCCCTGCCACAACGACATCACCCCGAACAGGCAGCTCGACCGTTCCTCGCGGAAACGTCGGACCAGCAGCGGCAGCGCCTCCTCACCCTGAAGCAGCACCGGCAGGTCGGTCCGGGCGCGCAACAGCTCCGCCGCCTGCTGCGCGGCCCGCCGCGAGGAGAAGAGCCCGAGCGTACGCCCACCGAGCGCGGTGACCAGCGTGAGCAGTTCCTCCCCGGCGGCCTCGGGCAGCCCGGAAGCCCCCGGGCGGGGCAGGTGGGCGGCCACGTAGAGGATGCCCTGCCGGGGATAGTCGAACGGCGAGCCCACGTCCAGCGAACGCCACCCGAGCCCGGAGTCCGTCAACCCGTCCGCGTCGTCCGGCCGGCTCGGTGCGGTGCCAGCGGCCGCCTCGTCGGGGCCGGTCGGTCGCCGGGTGGCCTCGGCGAGGGCGGCGGCGGCCGGCGACGGTGGGCTGGGTGGGGGCGAGTCGAGGCCCAGGGCCCGGGCGACCGTTTCGAACCGCCCTCCGAGCGCGAGCGTGGCCGAGGTGGCCACCACGGTCCGCTCGTCGTAGAGGTGGGTGGCCAGGGTGCCGGCGACCGAGAGCGGCGCCACCACAAGTGCCCGCCGTCCGGTCACGTCGTTGCGCTCCACCCAGGCCACGTCGTGCTCGGCCTCGTCCAGTAACCGCTGGGCCGTGGTGGACAACTCGTCCAGGACGGCCTTGGCCTGCTGCTTGCGCACCGGGTCGGGGTCGTCGGCCTTGACGTCGCCGATGCTGTCCAGGGCGGTACGGGTGGCGGCGTCCAACAGCGTGCAGGCCTCCCGCAGCGGGCCGGGCAGCCCGCTGGTGATCCGCCCGACCGGCGCCTCGGCCAACCCGACCGCGAGGGCGTCACCCGATGCGGTCAACGCCTCGGCCGTCTCCGGGCGCAGCAGCGGGCGGGCCCGTCGAGCGGACCGGTCGATCAGCTCAGGGGTCAGCTCCGCCTGGGCCGCCGAGGAGACCCGGTCCGCCAGCTCGTGGGCCTCATCGACGACCAGCAGCCGGTGGGGCGGAACGATGTGCCGGCCGGCGAGCATGTCGACCGCGAGCAGGCTGTGATTGGTCACCACGATGTCCGCCTCCCGGGCCCGCGCCCGGGACGCCTCGGCGAAGCACTCCGCTCCGTACGGGCAGCGGGAGGCACCGACGCACTCGCGGGCGGGCATGGAGACCAACCGCCAGGTCTGGTCGTCGACGCCCGGGTCCAACTCGTCGCGGTCACCGGTGTCGGTCTCCAGGGCCCAGTCCCGCAGCCGCTGGATCTGCTTGCCCAGCCGGCCGGCCTCACCGAGCCAGCGCGTGCCGCCGGGGCGCTCGGCCGGGGCGTCGAAGAGGGTGTCCTCCGGTTCGTCCGCCGTGGAGTTCTCCAGCCGGGCCAGGCAGAGGTAGTGGTGGCGGCCCTTCAGCACGGCGAACGTGGGGCGGCGCCGGAGCAACGGCTCGACGGCGTCGGCCAACCGGGGCAGATCGTGCTCCACCAGCTGGGACTGCAACGCCAGGGTGGCGGTGGAGACCACCACGGGTCCGTCCACCGTCAACGCCGGAGCGAGGTACGCCAGGGACTTGCCGGTGCCGGTGCCGGCCTGCACCAGCAGGTGGTCACCGGTGCTGACGCATTCCTCGATCGCCGCGGTCATTCGCTGCTGGCCCGGACGGGCCGTACCGCCGGGCACGGCCCCGACCGCGGCGGACAGCAGCTCGGCTCCGCCCGGCCGGTCGCCCCGCCGACGTGCCTTGTCGCGGGCGGTGCCGGTGCCGGTGGCGGTGCGGGGCGGAGTCACCGTGGCACGGTACCCGTCGGGGCGGACGCGGTCGGTACCGAGCAGGCCGTGTCGCGCTCGCGCGCAGCGCGAATATCGCCATGTCGTCCGGTAACTTCCCGACGGCGAGGCGTGGGCGGAATCGGCTAGGGTGCGACTCATGCCGAGCGACGTGATCCGTGTGATCTACCGCAAGTTCGACGGCAGCGCCCACCGCGACTACCCGGCCCGTCGGTTGGCCGAGGACGACCTCGGCGTCTGGCTCGGCGTGTCGGCCGGCACCAGCTCGGTCTACCACGGCCGGCCGTCCGTCGAGCAGATTCCGTTCGTGCTGCTGGTGCCCCACCACGCCTGGTGGACGGGCATGTTCAACCCACCGCCACGCACCAGCGAGGTCTATTGCGACATCGCCAGCCCGGCCCGCTGGGAGGGCGAGGACACCGTGCATCTGGTCGACCTCGACCTGGACGTGGTCCGGCGTCGCGAGACCGGCCTGGTCGAGCTGCGCGACGAGGACGAGTTCGCCGAGCACCGGGCCCGCTACGGGTATCCCGACGACTTGGTGGTGGAGGCCGAGGCGGCGGCGCGCTGGCTGTTCGGCGCGCTCGGCGACGGCACCGAGCCGTTCGCCACCTCGTACCGCAAGTGGCTGGCCCTGGTGGTCTGACCGCTGCCTGCTCCGGCGGGCGGACCGTCGCCCGCATCGGCTCCCAGCCCAGGGGACGACCCGACTCCGTCGCGCGGACCGGCGGCGGGCGGGTGATGATGCTCCGATGGTGGACGACGGTGTTTTCGAGGTGGTGGCGCCGAACGGCGGCGCGGTACGCGACCTGCTCCGGGTGCGGCCCGGCGGACCGGTGGACCTCGCGGGGATAGATCCCCGCTCGACTCCGGGATTGCCCGGCCCCGAGGTGACCGGGCCGGACCGCAAGGCGTGGGCCCGCCGGCAACTCGCCCGGCTGGGTGCGGGGCTGGCCGGGCAACAGGAGATGCTGTTCGCCGGCGCGAAGGCCGACCCGGGCGTCGGCCGGCGGGTGCTGCTGGTGCTCCAGGCGATGGACTGCGGTGGCAAGGACGGCACGATCAAACGGGTGGTCGGGGCGATGAATCCGCTCGGCGTGCACATCCGGGCGTTCGGCCCGCCGACCGCCGAGGAGCTGCGGCACCACTTCCTGTGGCGGATCCGCCGGGCCCTGCCGCCCCCCGGCAACCTGGGGGTTTTCAACCGCTCGCACTACGAGGACGTGCTGGTGCCCCGGGTTCAGGAACGGGCTCCGGAGGACGTCTGGCGGCCCCGGTACGCGGAGATCGACGAGTTCGAGCGGGAGTTGACCGACGGCGGGGTGATCGTGGTGAAGGTCTTCCTGCACATCTCCAACGCCGAACAGGCGAGCCGGCTGCTGGCCCGCCTGGACGATCCGACCAAGCACTGGAAGTACCACCCGTCCGACGTCGACGCCCGGGCCCGGTGGGACGACTACCAGGCCGCGTACGCCGAGGTGCTCGCCAGGTGCGGTACGGACCGGGTGCCGTGGTACGTGGTGCCGGCGGATCGCAAGTGGTACCGGGACTGGGCGGTGGCGCACCT
Source organism: Micromonospora sp. NPDC000442 (assembly GCF_042898635.1). NCBI lineage: Bacteria > Bacillati > Actinomycetota > Actinomycetes > Micromonosporales > Micromonosporaceae > Micromonospora > Micromonospora sp. NPDC000442. Next base: position 272,884 of record NZ_JBIAYZ010000004.1, read on the forward strand.
GCTGCGTGAGACGTTCGACACTCTTGATCTGGGGTATCCGTCAGCCGACTTCGACATCGAGCGGGAACGGGAGCGGCTGCTGGGAACCACGGGGCCGGTGAAGGTGAACGGAAGTTGAACGAGCGGTGAATGCAATCTGGCCAAGGGTGGGCCGAAAAATCGCCGATCTGACGGTTCCCTAGCATTCCCCTCAGCAGGGCGCCGGAGCGGCGGCCGCCACCCCTTCCACCCGACACGACGAGGTCCGTGCTGTGAGGTTTTCCTTCCGCCCCAACGAGGGCGCTTTCTACGAGCTCTTCACCAGGGCCGCGCAGAATCTGGTCCGGGGTACCGAGCTGCTCAACGAGCTGGCCCTGCCCGATGTCGAGGTGCAGTCGGTGAGCGAGCGGCTCACCGAGGTGGAGCACGACAGCGACCAGATCACCCATGATCTGTACAAGAAGATCAACTCCACCTTCGTCACCCCCTTCGACCGGGAGGACATCTACCGGCTCGGCTCTCTGCTCGACGACGTGATGGACCACCTGGAGGCGGTGGGCAACCTGCTCTACCTCTACGGGCTGACCAAGCTGCCGTCGTTGCCACGGGAGATGCACGAGCTGGTGCACGTGCTCGACCAGCAGGCGAAGCTGACCGCCGACGCGATGCCCCGACTGAAGTCGATGAAGGATCTTGAGGACTACTGGATCGAGATCAACCGGCTGGAGAACGACGGCGACCAGGCCTACCGGATGCTGCTGGTGCGGCTCTTCTCCGGGGAGTACGACGCGTTGACCGTGCTGAAGATGAAGGAGGTCGCCGACGAGCTGGAGGCCGCCTGCGACGCCTTCGAGCACGTCGCCAACACGGTCGAGACCATCGCGGTCAAGGAGTCCTGATCCTGTGAGTCCCGAGCTCATCGCCGTACTGGCGGTGATCGGGGTGGCCCTGGTGTTCGACTACACCAACGGCTTCCACGACGCCGCCAACGCGATCGCGACAAGCATCTCCACCCGGGCGCTGACACCCCGGGTCGCCCTGGCCATGGCTGCGGTCGGCAACTTCATCGGCGCCCATTTCGGTGCCGAGGTCGCCAAGACCGTCGGCAGCGGCCTGGTCGAGCTGCCCACCGGCGTCTCCAGCCTCGGCATCGTCTTCGCCGGGGTGATCGGCGCGATCACCTGGAACATCATCACCTGGTACTTCGGTCTGCCCTCGTCGTCCTCGCACGCCCTGATCGGTGGCCTGGTCGGCTCGACCGTCGCCGCCTCCGGCACCGTGCTCTGGACCGGCATCGGCGAGAGCGTGATCATCCCGATGATCCTGTCGCCGATGGTCGGCTTCATCCTCGGCTACATCGTGATGATCGCGGTGCAGTGGGTCTTCCGGAACGGGCATCCGGGCAAGCTCAACCGCGGTTTCCGCTGGGCCCAGACCGTCTCGGCGGCGGCCATGTCGGTCGGCCACGGCATGCAGGACGCCGCCAAGACCATCGGCATCGTGGTGCTCGCCCTCTTCGTCGGTGGCTTCCAGGACGACGCCACCTACATCCCGGAGTGGGCGTTCTGGACCTCGGCGGCGGTGCTGGCGGCCGGCACCTACGCCGGTGGCTGGCGGATCATCCGGACCCTGGGCCGGAAGATCATCGACCTGCGCCCGCCGGAGGGTTTCGCGGCCGAGACCGTGGCCAGTGGTGTGCTCTACTTCAACGCCCTGGTGCTCGGTGCCCCGATCTCGACCACGCACACGATCACCTCGGCGATCATGGGCGTCGGTGCCACCAAGCGGCTCTCCGCCGTGCGGTGGGGCGTGGCCGGCAACATCATCGGAGCCTGGATCCTGACCTTCCCGGCCGCCGGCTCGATCGGTGCGCTGATGTACTTCCTGGTCCGTCCGGTCTTCAGCTGAGCTGTGTCGACGGGCCCCTGGGACGTCCCAGGGGCCCGTCGACCGGCCGTTCAGATGTAGGAGACGCCGATCTGGGCGCGGATGTCGTCCAGCAGGCCCATGATCTCCAGGGTGGCCGAGTGCGGTACCAACGGGCTCTCGGTCAGCCCCTCGGCCAGGCACCGCTGCACCTCGATGGCCTCGTGCTGGTAGCCCGAGCCGACCAGCTCCTCGGTGATCGTCTCCGGCTCCGTGTCGGCCCGGTACAGGGTGAACCCGTCGGGCCGGAAGAACGGCTCGGGCAGATCGATCCGCCCGGTGCTGCCGGTGATCGAGGCGGTGAGCCCGGTGGCTCCCACCATGCCGCAGCTCAACGTGGCCACGGCACCGGAGTCGTAGCCGAAGACCAGGCCGGTGTTCTCGTCCGTGCCCTCCGGACCCAGCTTCGCCCAGGACCGTACGTGCTGCGGCGTGCCGAGCAGCAGGTGGGCCAGGCTGATCGGGTAGACACCGAGATCCAGCAGGGCGCCGCCGCCCAGCGCCCGGGCGCGCATCCGGTGTTCGGGCGGGAAGGGGCCGGCGACGCCGAAGTCGGCCCGGACCCCGGTCAACGTGCCGATCGCGCCGTCGGCGATCAGCTGGCAGACCCGCTGGATGAGCGGGTTGCACCGCATCCACATCGCCTCCATGAGGAAGACCCCGGCGTCGCGGGCGGTGTCGATGAGTTCGGTGCTGGTGGCCAGGTCGAGGGTGAACGGCTTCTCCACCAGCACCGGCCGGCCGGCGGTGAGGCAGGTCAGGGCCGCCTCGTGGTGGGCGGCGTGCGGCGTGGCGACGTAGATCACGTCGACGTCGGCGTCTGCGGCCAGTTCCGCCCAGGAGCCGTACGCCCGTGGTGCGCCGTGCCGTTCCGCGAAGCGTTCCGCGGTCTCGGCGGTGCGGGAACCGACCGCGACAAGCTCGGCCCCCGGCACCAGCCGGAGATCCTCGGCGAAGCGGGCGGCGATGTGGCCGGTGGCCAGGATGCCCCAACGAGTCATGGCGCGACGCTACCGAAGATCAGCAGAGGGCTGTACTGGGCATCCACGGGTCGGGACTAGTCTCGGCGCATGACGATCGACCGTGGCTTCCCGGCGCCGCCCGCGCTGGTGGAGCACGCCCGCCGGTTCCGGGCCTCCGGCGCGGTGCCGGCGGTGCCCAGGGTGGCCGCCACCGTGCTGTTGCTCCGCCCGGCCGACGGCGGCTTCGAGGTCTACCTGATCCGCCGGGTCGCGGCGATGACGTTCGGTGGCATGTACGCCTTTCCGGGTGGTGGCGTGGATCCCTCGGACTCCACGACGCACCTGGACTGGGCCGGCCCGACACCGACGGACTGGGGGGTACGCCTCGGGCTGGCCTCGGCCGCGGCGCAGGCGGTGGTCTGCGCGGCGGCCCGCGAGGTCTTCGAGGAGGCGGGGGTGCTGCTCGCCGGGCCGGACGCGACGCGGGTCGTCGGCGACGTCAGCGACGACGCCTGGGAGGCCGCCCGGGCCGACCTGGAACAGCGGCGAACCGGGTTCGCCGACCTGCTCGCCGGGCGCGGGCTCACCCTCCGGTCGGACCTGCTGCTGCCGTGGAGCCGCTGGGTGACCCCGGAATTCGAGCCGCGGCGGTTCGACACGTACTTCTTCGTGGCGCTGTTGCCCGACGGACAGCGGACCCGCGACGTCTCCGGTGAGGCCGACCACACGCTGTGGATCCGGCCCGTCGAGGCGGGCAGGCGGGCCGCGGCCGGTGCGCTGACCATGCTCCCGCCAACCCTGGTCACCCTCGGCGAGATGGCCGCCTGCACCGATCTCGCCGCGGTGGCAGCGGCGGCGGCGGACCGCGACGCGGTCACCCCGATCACGCCCCGGCTCGATCTGTCCGACCCCGACCGGCCCCGGTTCTACCTGCCCTGACCCCGACGGATCAGCCGAGCTGGTAGTTGACGTGGGCGGACCAGCGGGCGAAGCCGAGCCGCTCGTAGAGCGCCACCGCGCCGGTGTTCGACTCGTCGACGTAGAGCATCACCCGGTCCAGCCCGCGTCGGTCGCGCAGGTACGCCAGCCCGGCCGTGGTCAGGGCCCGGCCCAGCCCGCCGCCGTGCGCGGCGGGCTCCACCCCGAGCACGTACACCTCACCGATGCGGGCGGAGCCGGGTCGCTCGTGCACCTTGGTCCAGTGGAAGCCGAGCAGCCGGCCGGTCGCCGACTCGACGGCGAGCAGGAAACCGGCCGGGTCGAACCACGGTTCGGCCAGGCGTACCCGCAGGTCCTCGGCGGTCCACCGGCCCTGCTCCGGATGGTCGGCGAAGGCTCGCGCGTTGAGCGTCAACCAGGCTTCGTCGTCGCTGCCGGGGCGGAATGCGCGCAGCGTGACCCCGTCGGGCAGGCGCGGTTCGGTAAGCGGGGCGACGAGCGGTCGACGCAGCTGCCAGAGCACCCGGGCGCGGTGGAATCCGAGGTCGACCGCGAGGGCAGCGGCCGAGGGGTGGTCGCCGTGCGCCCACGCCCGCAGTGGCCCGGCGGCGGTGGCCAGCACCCCCCGGACCAGCGCCCGTCCGGTGCCCCGCCGCCGGTACGCCGGGTGCACCGTCAGCTCCACGCCGACGCCGCGGTCCGGGTCGGTCGTGTCGAGGTGCGCGTACCCGGTGAGCGTGCCGTCGGCGGAGCGGGCCACCAGGTGGCTCGCCGCAGCGTGCTCGTCGCGCAGGCGGAGCAGCACGTGCTCGTCCATCGGGTCCGCCCCGTCGGCGTCACCGGCCGTGCGGGCGAGCGCCAGCACTTCGGTGATCTCCGCCGGGCCGAGCCGGTCGACGCGGCTGACCTGGTCGATGCCCGACTGGGTGCTGCTCATCGCATCACCGTAACCGCACCACGGGTACGCCGCCCGGAGGGACGGTTGGTACCCCCGTCACAGACCGCGCGGTGGCAACGCCTGAACTTCGAACCGGCCGGCCAGTTCGGGCAGGATCCGGTACAACGAGTCGACGGTGCCCTGGCGGTCGCCGCCCGCATCGTGCAGCAGGACGATCGAGCCGGGCCGCACCCCGTTGACCACGGAGGCGGCGATCCGGGTCGCGCCCGGCGCCCGCCAGTCGGAGGGGTCCAGGTTCCAGTGCAGCGGTGCCATGCCGAGGTCGCGGGAGACGGAGATGACCGAGTAGGTCCAGGCACCGCCGGGCTGCCGGTACCAGGCGATCGGCGCGTCGGGAACGGCGGCGCGGATCGCCTCGCTGGTCCGCATCAGGTCGGCGCGGATCCACTCGGACGACCGGGCGCCCAGGGCGACGTCATGGTCCCAGCTGTGGTTGCAGAGGGTGTGTCCCTCGGCGACGATCTGCTCGACGAGCCAGGGGTACGCCTGGGCGTTCTTGCCGACCACGCAGAAGGTGGCCGTGACGTGGTATTCCCGCAGGATCGCGAGGACTTGAGGGGTGTAGTCGGGGTGCGGTCCGTCGTCGAAGGTGAGCGCGACAGCGGCGGTGCCGGTGCTCACCCGGGTACCCATCGGGCCGACGGTCGGGTCCTGCTCCTGCTCGTCGATGCGCTGCGACCCGCTCGGCCCGGCAGCGGGCGTACGGGTGGTGACGGGCTCGGCGTCGATGGCAGCCGACTGGTCCGCGTACTCGGGGTGGTCGGCACCGGTCGCGGTGACGGCGGTGTCGTTCCGCGACGCGTCCGGTACCAGGCTTCGTCCGAGCAGGTACGCCGATCCGAGGACCGCCGTCACCACGAGCGTGATGATCCCGACGGCCCGCGCCGCCCCCATCTGGTAACCGCCCACCAATGCCCCCCGCTGGTCAACTGGCAGTCACCATAAGACGCACTAGTCGACCAAAAAGGGCATATAGGAAATTTAGCCTTCGACGGTGATTGCTCGCATCGGCAGCGGCGCGTGCTCGGCGGCCTCCGGCAGGTTCCGCGACGACGGCACCACGAACTTGTAACCCACCTGCCGGACGGTGCCGATCATCGACTCGTACTCGGAGCCGAGCTTGGCTCGCAGGCGACGCACGTGCACGTCGACCGTCCGGGTGCCGCCGAAGTAGTCGTAACCCCACACCTCGCGCAGCAGTTGGTCGCGGGTGAACACCCGCCCCGGGTGCTGGGCGAGGAACTTCAGCAGCTCGAACTCCTTGTAGGTGAGGTCGAGCGGGCGGCCCTTGAGCTTCGCCGCGTAAGTGTCCGGATCGATCATCAGCTCGCCGGCCCGGATGGAACCACCGGCACCGGCGGTCGCGTTGCTCAGCCTGCCGACCGCGAGCCGCAGCCGGGCCTCCACCTCGGCCGGGCCGGCGGAGGCGAGGATGACGTCGTCGACGCCCCAGTCGGCGTTCAGTGCGATCAAGCCGGCCTCGGTGACCACCGCGACCAGCGGTACGCCGAGCCCGGTGGCGTGCAGCATCCGGCAGGTGGCCCGGGCCTCGCTCAACTCGGAGCGGGCGTCGACCAGCACGGCGTCCGGGCTCGGGCCGGCGACCAGAGTGCGGACATCGCGGGGTGCGGTGCGGACCGAGTGCGGCAGCAGGTCCAGTGCCGGTAGCACTGCGGATGGTTCGCCTGCCCGTGCGGTCACCAACAGCAGGATCTCCACGATCACCTCCGTCCCGGCGGCCCGTTGCAGGCCGCGCGCGACCAGCGGCACTCCTGCGGAGGTGTGGCGCTGGGAACTTCCGTGGGTCCCGGCGTCGCTGACGGGCGGGTTTCGCCGTTGAGCGTAACCGATTGCTCGCGTACGACCCTGGCGCGGTTTCCTCTTTGCCCCATCTGCCCCTGATCGCGGCCCAGGTTTTAACGTCGCGGAAACGCTGGCATCCGCGATGTGAGGTTGGTCTGGCACGATCGGTGGGTGTTTCCCTCCAACTCGCCCGAGACCGGCCGTGACCCGTGGGCCGAGGATCCGCCCGCCCCGGGAGGCTCGGCGCCGCGCACCGGTCCGGCCGTGGAGACCGACGAGCGGCCCTCGCGTGGCCCGCGCCGCCTGCGCCGCGGCGGTTCGGCTCGCCGGGTCGACGACGAGGCGGACGCCGACGACGAGGAGGAGGCGGAACCACCGGTCGAGGTACGCCGGCAGCTCTCCCTCGCCATCGGCGGCTTCGCCGCGCTGCTCGGTCTCGGCCTGGTCGTTGCCGCGCAGACGTCCAGCCCCGGGCACCGGCTGCCCTTCACCCTCGTGGTGCTCGCCGGGCAGGTGCTGTTCGTGCTCGTCTGGACCATGGTCACCCGGCCACCGGCACTGGCGGTCGTCCTCGGGGTCGGCGCGGTGACCGCGGTGGCGGCCGACGTGGTGGCCGTACGGTCGGCCGAGGCCCGGTTGGCCCCGCTGCTCTACATCGCGGTCGGCGGGGTGCTCGCCGCGGTGCTCGGTCAACTGGTCCGACGGGTGGACCGGGTCCGGGTGACCGACTCGCTGCGGACCACCGCCACCACCGTGTTCGGAGTGGTCGCGTTCGCCACGCTCATCGTGCTCAGCCGGATTCCGGCCGGCACCCAGGCGATCGCCGTCTGCCTGACCGCGGCCGGCGTGGCGCTCACCGTCGCCCGGGTGACCGACGCCGTCGCGGCCTGGCCGCGGCTGGCGCCCCAGGTGCCCAGGGGAGCGGCGGGGGTGGTCGGCGGCGCCATGGTCGGCACGCTGATCAGCGCGCTTCTCGGTGGTTACCTGGTCACTCCGTTCACCCCTACCCGGGCCGCGATCATCGGCCTGGTGGCGGCCGTCGTCGCCGTGCTGGCCGACCTCGCCGTCAGCTACGCGGAGGCGGGCCGGCTGATGGCCGGGGAAATGCCGTCGGTCTGGGCCGTACGGCACGTCCAGGGGCCACTCGGTGGTTTCGCGATGGCGGCGCCAGCCGCGTACCTGATGTGCCGGCTGGTGCTCTGACCACCGGCAACATCGCGGCCGTCCGGCCGCGCGATTGAGAAGTCCGGACCACGGGTACCACCGGTCCACCGCTTGCGGCATCGAGGCACGACGAGACAGGAGGCGGCGTGGAGCAGGAGCAGACGTACGAACGGCGGCCGCGGCGACGTGGACGCAAGGTACTGATCGGGTTCGTCGTCCTGCTGCTCGTGCTCGCCGGACTGATCGCCATCGCCGACCGGGTGGCGGCGAGCGTGGCCGAGCGCACCATCGCCGACGAGGTGCGCCAGCAGGTCGCCGAGCAGGGCGCGCAATCCGCGCCACCCGAGGTCGAGGTGGGCGGTTTCCCGTTCCTCACCCAGGTGCTCGACGGCCGGTACGAGCGCATCTCGATCATTTTGCGGGACGTGCAGGCCTCGGTGCAGGGCGACGCGGTCGCGCTGCCCAGTCTGGACGTCGACGCCCGGAACGTGCGGGCCTCGCTGGACACCCTGCGCACCGGTCAGGGTGAGGTCGTGGCCGAGACGGTAAACGGCACCGGCACCATCAGCTACCAGAGCCTGTCGGCCCTGCTGGACCGGGAGGGGCTGACCCTCGGCGAGCGGGACGGGCAACTCGCCGTCACCGCGCCGGTGGACATCCTCGGCCAGCGGCTGACCGTCACCGGCACCGCCGACATCGTCGTCGGTGAGCAGGGACAGGTGTCGCTGAAGTTCGACGACCTGGACGCCGAAGGGCTGCCGAACGTGCCGTTGGCCCGCACCCTGGTGAACAACTTCGCCCGCAGCATCTCGGTCGACGTGCCGCTGCCGGAGTTGCCGTTCCAGCTCACCGTTCGCGAGGTCCGGCCGCAGCCGCAGGGGCTGACGGTGACCGCGGACGCACGGGACGTGCCGATCAACTCGGTCGGCTGACCACCGGCTCGGCGTCCCGGATGCTGGTCGGCCCGGTAGAGATATCTGGGATCGCTGGTAGGCTCCGTGCTCATGGGGACGCTCCTCACCAAACGGCGCGCGGTCGACCTGTGCCGCGTGGCCACCTGCCTGTGTCGCCCCGTCATCTGACGGCGGGGCTGTCTCGGGCCGCCTAGCGGCCAAGGCACTCAGGGCACGCGTACCTCGTTCCCGGTGCACCCCACCGGACGCCCGGCAGCGGCGCCGTCGCACGAACCCGTGATCCGTTCCGAGCTATGGGTCCCGCGCGTGGTGCGACACCTTCACATTCCACGATCTCCGCGCGCTGGCTCACCATCCATCCTCACCAGGGAGTGATCTGATGAGTCGCGACACCGCACTCGTCTCGGCCGAGTGGGCCGAGAAGAACCTCGACGCCCCGGGCGTCGTCTTCGTCGAAGTCGACGAGGACACCTCGGCCTACGACTCCGGCCACATCGCCGGTGCCATCAAGTTGGACTGGAAGAACGACCTCCAGGACCCGGTCCGCCGGGACTTCGTCAACAAGACCCAGTTCGAGGCGCTGCTGTCCGAGCGGGGCATCAGCAACGACGACACCGTCATCCTCTACGGCGGCAACAACAACTGGTTCGCCGCGTACGCGTACTGGTACTTCAAGCTCTACGGCCACCGCGCCGTCAAGCTGCTCGACGGTGGTCGCAAGAAGTGGGAGTTGGACGCCCGTCCGCTGGTCAACGATACGGTGACCCGCCCGGCCACGCAGTACGTCGCCAGCGAGCCGGACACCAGCATCCGGGCCTTCCGTGACGAGGTCGTCGACGCGATCGGCACCAAGAACCTGGTCGACGTGCGGAGCCCCGACGAGTACGCCGGCCGCCTGCTCGCCCCCGCCCACCTGCCGCAGGAGCAGGCGCAGCGCGGCGGCCACATCCCGACCGCGATCAGCGTGCCGTGGTCGAAGGCGGCCAACGAGGACGGGACCTTCAAGTCCGACGACGCGCTGCGCAAGATCTACGGCGAGGCCGGGCTGGACGACAGCAAGGAGACCATCGCCTACTGCCGCATCGGCGAGCGCTCCTCGCACACCTGGTTCGTGCTCCAGGAGCTGCTCGGCCACCGCAACGTGAAGAACTACGACGGATCGTGGACCGAGTACGGCTCGCTGGTCGGTGTGCCGGTGGCGCTCGGCGACGAGCCGGGGGAGGCCTGAGATGACCGCACCGACCGCAGCGAGCACCGCCGCCGGCTGCGCGGCCCCCGATCAGGCCGCCCCGCTGCCTGCCGGCCTCGACCTGGAGCGGGAGACCGTCATCACCGGTGTGGTCCGCTCCGCCGAGGGCGAGGCGGTGCCGGGCGCGTACGTCCGCCTGCTCGACTCGACCGGTGAGTTCACCGCCGAGGTGGTGACCTCGCCGGCCGGTCAGTTCCGCTTCTTCGCCGCACCGGGTGCCTGGACGTTGCGGGCGCTCTCCCGCCAGGGCAACGGAGACACCACCGTGACCGCCGGTCGCGGCATCAACGAGGTGGCCGTCACCGTCACCGACTGACACGCTCTGATCGGTCCCGTGGCCCGCACTCCTCCCGAGGAGGAATGCGGGCCACGCGCCGTGCACCGACCACCGCGCCGCGCAACTTCGCTGATGTTGCTGCCTCGACCACAGGTCCACAGGCGGATGCAGCAACCTCCCCGAAACTGCGGGGCGTCCTTCGCGGGGCGCCCCGGCGGGGGAGCCCCGGGCGGGGCGCCGGCCCGTGAGGGTCGGCGCCCCGCTGTGCGGGTGGGGTCAGATTCCGGTGGCTCTGGTGCAGGTGGAGGCGGGCTCCAGGGCGAAGTCGAGCGTGCCGACGATGCCCGCCTCGATGCGGTGGCGCTGCACCTGCGGCACCCAGCCGTCCTTGGCCACGATCACCTCGTAGCGGCCCTTCGGCAGCCACCAGGCGTAACGACCGTTGCCGTCGGCCGTCAGGGTGGTTCCGGTGCCGGCCGAGATCAGGTTCACCCGTACCGTCGCCGGGATACCGACCGTGACGCCACCGCAGGTGGTGCCGGTGACGGTGCCCCGGATCTTGCCCCAGCTGGCCGGCGGCGACACGTTCATCTCCACCGAGACCGGCGTGACCGGGTAGGGGCTGTCGGAGGCGATGGCGAGTTCGCCCGCGTACCGACCGGGTTGGGCGACGCCCGCCGCCTCGGTGGCCGTCAGGGTGACGGTCACCGTCCTCGACTCGCCCGGTGCGAGGGTGAAGCTGGCCGGGGAACTGTCCAGCCAGGGCAGATCGGCCTCGGCTGCGCAGAGTTCCAGGCCACCGAGCCGCTCGCTGTCCGCGCTGCCCACGAAGGAGCTGGGCGACCCGCCGATCTTGTACGCGCCGCAGGTGGCGGCCCCCCGGTACCGGCTGAACTGGGCGTTCGGCAGGTCACGCCAGGCCCCGGTGACCGGGTCGAAGCCGACCGTACGGTTGGTGACCGCCGTCGATCCGGAGGTCACCCCGCCGGCCAGCACCAGCAGCCCGCCGGCTGCCGCATACTGCGAGCCCCACAGCTCCAGCGGCAGCTCCGGCAGCGGACTCCAGCTGTCGGCAGCCGGGTCGTACCGGTAGGCGTCGGTGTACTCGGTGCTGCCCGTGCCGCCGGCACAGTAGACCGAGGCGCCGATCCCGCCGCAGGCCAACCACGACACCGGGTGTGGATAGGCGGCACCGGTGCTGAACGAGCCGGTCGTCGGGTCGAACACCACCAGTCCGTCGCTGTCGGTGCAGGTGGCGTCGGCGCAGCCGCCCACCAGGTACACCTTCCCGCCGACCACTGCCGAGCCGGCCGCCGCGACCGGGTCCGGGTTGGTCGCCCCCGGCAGGGTGCTCCACGTGCCGCTGGCCGGGTCGAACACGTCGACCGTGGCGACGGTGGCGTCGTCAGCGCCCCAGCCGCCGATCACGTAGAGCTTGCCGTCGACCGCCGCCGCGGCGGGCTTGGAGCGCACCGTCGGCAGGTCGGGCAGGGCGGTCCAGGCGCCCGGCGCGGGGTCGTACACCCATGCCCTGCGCTCGGTGCCGGTGCCACCGCCACCACCGACCGAGTAGATCTTCCCGTCCAGCCAGGCGGCGGCGTTGTCGTAGATCGACGCCGGCAGTTTGGCGATCTCGCTCCACGCCTCGTCCTCGGCGGTGGCGGCCTGCGGTGTCGCCCCGCCGTACGCCGTGCCGGTGCGGGCCTTGCTGATCCCCTTCATCTTCTGCTGCCGCAGCGGCGCGCCGTCGCGCCTGAGCAGTTCGAACTGACCGGCGCGTTCCAGCAGGTCGATGCTGGCCGGCGCGGTACCGGTGTTGCGAACCGTCACCCGGGTGGTGCGGTTGCTGCCGTACGGCTGATGCGACTCGATCGACGTCGGGTTGACCGTCAGCCGGCCGGCCGCGAGGGCGAAGTTCGCCCGCTTGACCCGGTCGGCGGTGACCGCCACCTCCTTGGTGACCGGCGTGTACGGGGTGCGGTCGGCGGTGAACGGGTGGGTGCCGGTGAGCCCGGAGAAGAGCCAGTAGAAGCCGTCCGGCTCGGCCGGGTCCTCGGGCGTGGCCGCCGAGACCGCCCGGTCCTCGGGCCGGTGGTCGCTGGCTACCGTCACGCCGTTGAGCGGGTCACCGGTGTTGCGGTCGGTGGTGGTGCCGACCACCAGCCCGCCGGGCACGGGCGAGCACTCGCGGTTGACCACCTCCACGTCGTCCACCTGCCACCACCAGGCGAAGGTGCCCTTGAACCGGAAGCGGACCAACGCGGACGCTGCGTTCGCGGCCGGGTCGAGCGGTACCTCCTCGACCCGAGGGCCACGCCGGCTGGCGGTCTGGTGCCAGACGTTGGTCCAGTTGGCCCCGCCGTCGGTGGAAACGTCGATGTCGGCGGTGTCGCTGATGCCGACGGCCCGCCAGTCGCTGCGGAACCGCAGCACCGGTGCGGCCGTCGCGGACAGGTCGACCGGCGGGGCGATCAGGTCGGTGTCCTGCGTGTTGCCGGAGCCGAGGGCGTCGCTGTCGATGATGGCGAAGCCGCCGGTGCCGCCGGTGAGGTTGCCCCGGGAGCGGGGATCGTCGAAGACCCAGCCGCCGGAGTCCGTGCGGTTCTCCACCCTCCAGCCGGGCGGCGCGCTCGTCCCGTCGAAGCTCTCGGTGAGCAGCGGCGTGCCGAACTGTGCCGTGTAGCCGGCGGCGGTGCAGGCGGCGTCGACGGGTACCGCCACATTGACCTTGGTGGCGTCGCCGCCCACCGCCACCTCACGGATGACGGTGCGGTAGCCCGGGTACCGGGCGGTCACGGTCATCCGGTACGAGGTGTTGCCGGGCAGGGTGACGGAATAGCGGCCGGTCACCGGGTCGGTGAAGACGGGATCGCCGGGCCGACCCGCCACCTCGATCTTGGCGTACAGCGGCCAGCCGTGGCCGGAACCGTCGGTGACCTTTCCACTCACCGTGACCGCCGGGGTGGCCAGCAGGGCGAAGTCCCGGGTGACGGTGCCACCGTCGGGCACCGTGACGGTCGCCGACTCGTCGGCGTAGCCGAAGGCGCTGACCGAGAGCGTGGTCTCTCCGGCCGGCAGGGTGAGCGCGTACCGCCCGTCGGCGTCGGTGGTGGCACTGCGGGTGCCGTCGGTCACCGTCGCGCCGGACAACGGGTCGTCGTCACCGGAGTCGGTGACCACCCCGCTGACCCGGCCGACCGGTCCACGGGGTGCGTCCCGCACCGCCGCGTACGCGTCGAGCCGTCCCTCACCGAAGACGTTGTTGTCGGCCGGCGTGCCTCCGCAGGTGGTGGCGTCGACATCGCGGGCCGTACGGTCCAGCAACTCCTCGGTCGCGGCCAGGTCCCCGCGCAGTCCGGGTGCCGCCGCCCAGAGCAGTGCCACCGTGCCGGCCACGTGCGGCGCGGCCATCGAAGTGCCGCTGAACGAGGCGTATCCGCCGCTGGGGACGCTGGATCGGACGCTGCTGCCGGGGGCGGCGATGTTCGGCTTCAGCGGGTCGGTTCCGGAGCCGCGCCCGGAGAAACCGGCGATCACGTTGTTCACGTCGTACGCGCCGACGGCGTACGCGTCGGTGTAGTCACCCGGTGAGCCGGCGCTGCCACAGGCCGGACCGTCGTTACCGGAGGAGAAAACGGGGAAGATGCCGGCGGCCCGCCAGGCGGTCACGGTCTGCTGGTACCAGGGGTCACCACCGTCACCGCCCCAGGAGTTGTTCACGATGTCGGGCCGCAGGTCCGGCCGGGGGTTCTGGCCGTTGGCGTCGGTGGGGGCGAGCACCCACTGACCGGCGGCGAGCAGCGAGGCGTCGGAGCAGTCGTCCGACTCGCAGCCCTTGGCGGCGATCCACTTCGCGCCGGGGGCGACGCCGATCTGGTTGCCCGCACCGTCGTCACCGACCATGGTGCCCATGGTGTGGGTGCCGTGGTCGTTGTTGTCGCAGGGCGCGGTGCCGGCGCACACGCCGGCCGGGTCGAACCAGTTGTACGCGTGGTCGAAGCTGCCACCGCCGAGGTTGCCCCGGTAGGAGTCGACGAGGGCGGCGTGGTCGTAGCGCACGCCACTGTCGATGTTGGCCACCACGACGCCTTCGCCGCGGGCACCGAACTCGTCCCACACCCGTGGTGCGCCGATGTTGGTCAGTCCCCATTCGACGGCGGCGGTACGCGCCCGAGCGGTCTCGGTCGCGGTGGGCCGGACCAGCGGGTAGCTGCGACTCGGCTCGATCCGGGCCACCTCGGGCCGGCGGGCGATCTCGTCGAGCAGTGCCTTGTCGCCCTCGACCCGCACCGCGTTGGCGATCCAGTACGCGGTGTGCGGCACCTTGCGCTCGTCGAGCAGCGTACGCAGGTCGCGTTGGGTGCGGGTGGCCGTGGTGGTGAGCAGGCGGTGCACCTCGCCGGCCCGGGCGTCGGGGTCACGCATCCGGCTGGTCTGCGCCAACGGCGCGGTGTCGGCCAGATAGACCAGGAACGGTGCGGTCGACGTGGTGCCGAGCTGGTCGAGCAGCGCCGGGTCGACGGCGGCCCGGTGCGCCACCGGCGGTTGGGCCGGCGCGGCGAGCGCGGGCTGGCCGGTGACACCCAGCACGGCAGCGGTCAGCACCGCCACCGCCCGCCATCGTGGCGACCGGGTGGATGGTCGTGTGAACAAGGTTCCTCCCCACGTCGTCGGTCCCGATCCGTTCGGGCCCGCACACCCGCGCGCCGCGACGCGGCTGCGCGCAGCGGCCGGGGCGATGTGGGTGGCCGGTGGTGGTGCCTCCGCCCGCTGAAAGTCATGCTCTTGCCCCGACCGTCGGTGATCAATGGACGGCGTCGGTCAGTACTCGGTCAGTGACGAGGCGCGATCCTGACCGTTAGGCTGAAACTGGGCGCCATCGGTGACCGTCACTGGCGATCGGTGGGAGTCGCAGGTCAGGGGTGCCCTTGGGGGAGGCATCGTGTCCGGTTCAGAGTTTCCGATCCTGGTCTGCGTCAGCTCCGACGCCACCGTCCGGCAGCGCGTGGTGCAGCGACTGGAGGGTGTCGGGCCGGTGGTGATCTGCGCAGACCTCGCCCAACTGCGGGCGGTGTTCCCCGCCCCGTCGGCGGAGCCGGGCGAGCCCGGCGACGAGCCCGGCGAACGTCCCGCGGACCGTCCGGCGACCTGGGGGGACCTGATGGTCGACCGGGCGGGTCACCTGGTCACCTGGCGCGGTGCGCCGCTGGGGCTGACCCGTACCGAGCGGGAACTGTTGGCTCGCCTGGTCAGTCCACCCGTCACGGTGTGGAGCTACGAGCGGCTGTTCGCCTCCGTCTGGGGCGGCGCCTACCTCGGCGACACCGCGATCCTGCACTCAGCGGTGAAGCGGCTGCGTCGCAAGCTGCGGACGCTGCCCGACGGGCCGCAGGTGCAGACCGTACGCGGCGTCGGTTACCGGCTGAGCGTGCCGCCGGAGGCCGGCGACGGGCGTCCCGACGGACGGTCGCACCAGGCGTGACACGATGGCCGGGTGAGCAACGCCGTCCACACCGGGTATCCCCCACCGACCGGTCCCCGACCACCGGCCGCCGGCCCCCGGTGGCCGCGCTGGCTGATCGCGGTGACGGCGGTCTGGGCGCTACTGCTGGCCGGCCTCACCTGGATTTCGTCGGACGGAGATCCGCCGACCGTCCGGGAACAACGCACCCTCACGCAGGCCGGGCCGGTGGTCGACGGCGCGATCGGTGAAATCGTGGCGGCGGCTGGCGGCGGTGTGCCGGCGCTGGTCCCACCGGAGGTCGACCGGGGCTGCCGGATCAGCCCGTTCGCCGACGGCGCGACGCTGACCCGCGCGGTCGATCTGGCCGCGCCGGCCGGCGAGGAGCAGGCTCTGCTGCAGCAGGTCGCCGACCGGCTGCCCGCGCGGTGGCGGGCCGGTGTCCGGCTCACCCCCGACGGTCCCCGCCTGCGCGGCGACGCGGGCGAGTTCGTCACCGTGACCGGGCGGCCGGCGACCGACGGCCGGATCCGGTTCATCGTCGACACCGGGTGCCGTCCGGTGGGCGACGACTACGACAGCGCCGGGTCCGCCCAGGCCGGCCCCGAGGTCGGCGCGCTGACCGAGGCGGTGCGCGCGCTTAACGGCAGCGCCGGCGACCCGGAGTGGGTGGGGAGCGCCCCCTGCCCCGACGGCGGCGTGACCCGTACGATCCGCTCCGTCGTCGATCAGCTGGCCACGGCGCCGCAGGCCGCGCTCGCGCCGCTGGCCGGCGGCACACCGGTGGTGGAAACCCCGCAGGTGTACGCCTACCGGCGCGACGGCGTCGCGGTGCTGGCCGACTTCCAGCCGGAACAGGTGGTGGTCTCCGCGACGACGGGTTGCGCCGGCTGAGCCGCGCCACCTCGCCGCCGAAGCAGGCTGTCGCTCATGACGGTCGGCTCGGCCCCTCGTCGCGGCTGCGGCCCAGCGCGTCCACCCGGCCCCACCGACCGGGGATGTCCAACAGTTCCACCCGGCCCATCCCGGCCGGCACGTACGGGTCGATGATCAGGTGCTCGCCCTGCGGTTCGAGCCCGAGCATCACCCGCAGCAGCAGCAGCGGGGTGCCCGCCGACCAGGCCTGCGGGCTGCATGCGGTCGGATACTCCACCGGATAGTCGGTCAGGTCACGTTCGTAGCCGGCGAAGGCCTCCGGGAGCCGGCCGAAGAAGTAGCGGGACGCCGCGAACATCGACTCGCAGATCCGACCCGCCTCCTCCCGCAGACCGTACTTCCACAGACCCCACGCGATGATCGAATTGTCGAACGGCCAGACGGTGCCGACGTGGTAGCCGATCGGGTTGTAGCGACCCTGGTCGTCGGCGAGGGTACGGACGCCCCAGCCGGAGAAAAGCCGGGGACCGAGCAGATGTTCGGCGACCCGCTGAGCCCGGGAATCGTCGACGATGCCGCTCCAGAGCAGGTGTCCGATGTTGGAACTGAGCGCGTCGACCGGGCTGCCGTCGGAGTCCAGGGCGAGCGCGTAGTACTCCTTGTCCGGCAGCCAGAAGTCCCGGTTGAAGCGTTCCTTCAACTCGGCGGCCTCGCGTTCCAGCCGGTCGGCATAGACCGGGTCGTTCCAGCACAGGCGGGCCAGCCGGGCGCCGCGCAGCTTGGCGTCGTAGGCGTAGCCCTGCAACTCGCAGGTCGCCCGGGGGAAGCTCGGCAGCCGGCCGTCGGAGTAGCAGATCGCGTCCCAGGAGTCCTTCCAGCACTGGTTCTCCAGGCCGGCCTTGGGGTTGCGGGTCTGGTACCAGACGTACCCGGTGCCGAGCAGGTCCCCGTACGTGTCGATCCAGGTCAGCGCGCCCCGTACCGAGGCCTCCAAGCGTTTGACCAACTCGACGTCGCCGGTCCACCGCTCGTACTCGTCGAGCAGGATCACGAACAGGGCGCTCGAGTCGGCCGCGCCGTAGTAGGGCGAGTGGGGCTGCTCCTCGAAGCCGGCCGTCTCCCCGTAGCGCAACTCGTGCAGGATCTTTCCCGGCTCCTCGTCGCGGAAGTCGTCCACCCGGTGGCCCTGGAGCCCGGCCAGCATGGTCAACGTCGGTGGGATCAGTTCCGGCACGAACGGCAGCACCTGAAGTGAGGTGAAGATGCTGTCCCGGCCGAACAGCGTCATGAACCACGGCAGGCCGGCGGCCATCAGGCGGACGCCGAGCGCGATCGACTCGTACCGCAGTGCGGCCAGGTCGTTCAGGCTGCGGCGGTACGCCCCGGCCATCGGTTCGCAGTCACAACCCAGCTTGGGCGCCCGGGCGACGAACTCGGTGTGTTCCGCCTCGATCGCCGCCGTCGTCCGGGTGCCGGCGAAGGGCAGCAGGGTGCGGACGTCCTGCCCACGGGCACCGTAGATGGTGACGGTGACGGTCAGCCGGGTGGTCCACTCGCCGTGCGGCCCGATCCGGATCGGAAAGGTCATGCCCCGGCGGTCGACCTGGGCGGCGGCGCTGCTCTGGATCGTCGTCTCGCGGTGGAACGCGTCCCGTTGATAGGTCAGCCGCAGGGAGTTCTCGCCGGGTAAGGCGGTGTTGTGCCCCTTCTTGCTCTGGGTGTCCTTGATCTCGAAGATGTCCGCGAAGTCGGCGGCAATCTCCATCCGGACGGTGAAGCTCATCTCCTGCCCGGAGTGGTTGAGCACGGTCAGTTCCTCGGACAGGTCGCCGCTGATCGCCCGACTCCTGATTATCGAGACCTTCGCGTCCAGGAAGTGGGTCGGCTCGCCCGGTACCAGGAAGTAGCGGGTCCGGTGGGACTCGGCGTCGTCGATGGAGAGGGCGTGCAGCCGTTCACCGTCGATCAGCAGCAGCCAGGTGGACAGGAAGCGGGTGTCGAAGGCGAACAACCCGGTGGGGAAGTCCAGCGACGGTTCGACGTCCCCACGGCGGTCGCTGACCAGGAAGGTGTTGCCGTCCAGGATGCTGACCAGTTCCTTCACCGGGTCCACCTGGCGTGCTCGCGGGCGACCTCGCGCGGGTCGCGGGTGCCGGGTGCGGACGGAAAGAATCGGCGGAAGGCGAGAAAGAGCACCGGGTCTCCGCGGAAGGTGCTCTCGTTGCGGAACACCGCGGAGATCGCCTGCGCGCGTCCGGTGACCAGCCGGTCGAAGAGATCCACGCCGCAGTACCAGGTGGCGTCACCCGGATCCGCGCCCTGGCTGACCTCGGCGGCTCCCGGCCGCATCCGGACCAGCCAGTGCTCGGTGCGGTGCCCCTCGGACAGGTCGATGCGCAGCGTTCCCGCGACCGGGGAACGCAGCACCTCCGGGGCGCGGGCCGGCAGGGTCGCGAAGAACTGCTGGGTGGCCTCGGTCACAACCGAATCGTAGGCATTCGCCCGCCTTGTCGGGCGGGTTCCGTCGCCTTCTCAGGCAGTACCCGGCGAGCCCGCCCGGGCACTGTCCGGCGAGTCAGTAGACGAGCGCCTGCGCGCCCTCGGTCATCGTCTCCTCGACGAAGACGGCTGCCCCGGCGATCCGTACCCCGGGGATCACGTCACCGGAGTCGATGTCCCGGCGAGCGGCGCACTGGGTACAGGCCGTCACCGTGCCGGTGGTGAGGATCACGTGCAGCAGCTCGGCCAGCGGGGCCGAGTGCGGCAGTTCGAAGTTCTGCGCCCGGCCGGGCAGCGCGAACCAGGTCGACTCCCCGGTCAGCCAGAGTGAGACGGGCACCCCGGCGGCGGCTGCGGTGGCCGCCACGGTGAACGCCTGGGCGCACCGCTCGGGTGCGTCGGCGCCGGCGGTGGCCTTGACGACAAGAGTGCGGGCCATGCCTGCCAGCATAGGATGGCCCGGATGGTCACCGAGATCGGGTTCGTCAGCCTTGTGGTCGCCGGCCTGGGCGCGCTCGCCGGTGGCCTGGTCTACCTAGCGGTACGCATATCGAGAGGCAAGTGGTGATCCGGTGAGTGCGAGGAGTGAGCGGGTTTTGCGAGCCCCGCAGTCGCGAACGAAGGTGATCCGGTGAGTGCGAGGAGTGACGACAATCCGTTGGCGCCGCCGCCCTGGCTGAACGCGCCGCCGGTGGAGGCGTACCCCTTCGAGGAGAGTCACGACCTGCGGGTCGGTCCGAAGCTGCACTCCACGCTCGACGGCCTGCTGCCGTACATCGGTGTGTGGCGGGGGCGAGGGCGGGGTGGCTACCCCACCATCGAGGACTTCGACTTCGCCCAGGAGATCCGGATCAGCCACGACGGGCGGCCGTTCCTGCACTACGAGTCGCGGGCGTGGATCCTCGACGCGCAGAGCCGTCCGGTGCGGCCGGCCGGCCGGGAGGTCGGCTGGTGGCGCCCGGTGCTGGAGGGCGACCGGGCCACCGACGAGTTGGAGGCCCTGCTGACCACTCCCACCGGGGTGATGGAGCTGCACATCGGCCGGCGCAAGGGCACCCAGGTGGAGTTCGTCACCGACGCGGTGGTGCGCACCTCCACCGCCAAGGAGGTCACCGCCGGTCACCGCCTCTTCGGCATCGTCGAGGGTGCCCTGCTCTACGCGCAGGACATGGCCGCCGTCGGCCAGCCGTTGTCCCCGCACCTGTCCGCCCGCCTCATCCGGGTCGCCGGCTGATCCGCCCCGAACCGGGTCCGTTCGTGCGCCCCGCCGGGGCCTCGGCCGGGCCCGGTGAACGTTGTGGGCACCGCACCAGCTCCGGTGAGCCTCAGGAAACGCGGCCTACGGCAGCGGAAAGCCGAGCAGCTCCTGCAACGCCCGGGTAAGCGGGCTGGGAGACAGCGGCTCACCGTCGAGGGTGCGTACCGCGACCAGGCCGCGTACCGACGAGGTGAGCCACACCCCGTCGGCCTCGCGCAGAGCCGCCGGGGTGACCATGCGTTCGGCGGCCCCGCAGCCGACGTCGGCGGCGTGGGCGAGCAGCCAGGCGACGGTGGTGCCGGGCAGGATGCCGGTGCGTCGGGCGGGCACCGTGCACAGCGTCTCCCCGGCCAGCCAGACGAGGTTGGCGGTCGGTCCCTCCAGGGCGTACCCGTCGGAGGAGATCCACAGCACGTCGTCCACGCCGGCCCGGGCGGCCCAGCGCCGAGCGGCGCTGCTCGCCCCGTACGACGTGGACTTGATGCCCACCGGCAGCCAGTCCAGTTCCGGACGGGCCTCGGCGGGCACCCCCAGGGAGAGGGTGGCCACGCGTACCCCGTCGTGCCGGGCCCGCCGGGCCGCGGGGGCGACCTCCGACAGGGTGGCGTACACGGTGGGTGGGCCGCCGCTCTCCGGCCCCCGGGTACAGATCAGCCGCAGGGCGCCCTCCACCTCGGCCGGCCAATCGGCGGCGACCTGGTCAAGCAGCTCGACCAGGGCGGCGTCCGCCGGCAGGGTCAGTTCCACGGCGGCCGCGCCGATCCGCAGCCGGGCCAGGTGCTCCTGGCGCAGCCAGGCTCGCCCGTCGCGTAGGTGCATGGTCTCGAAGAGCCCGTCACCTCGCAGTACGCCGAGATCGTCGGCGCGCAGCACCGGCTCATTGGCCGGCAGCCGCCCGCGACCCAGCACGCCGATCCGCGAGGTCACCACGGGGGCCGAGCATAGTGCGGTGCCGGTCGTGCCGGGAGGTACGCGCACGGCCGAACTATGATCGGGGGGTGTCCGAATCCTCCCTCGCGGAACTGCTCCGCGCCCGTGGGCTGCGGCTGACGGCGCAACGACAGCTGATCCTCCAGGCGGTGCTGGACCTGGGGCACGCCACCCCTGAGCAGGTGCACACCGCCGTACGCGAGGTCGCCGCCGGGGTCAACATCACCACCATCTACCGCACGCTGGAGCTGCTGGAGCGGCTCGGCCTGGTCACCCACACCCACCTCTCGCACGGGTCGCCGACCTACCACGCCGCCGGTGAGGACCAACACGTGCACCTGGTCTGCCGCGAGTGCGGCGCGATCGACGAGATGGATCCGGAACTGATGCGTCCGCTCTCCGACCAACTGGCCGGGGAACGGGGCTTCCGGGTGGACATCGGGCACGTCTCCTTCTTCGGCTTGTGCGCGCGGTGCGGAGACGGGGAGCAGACATGATCGACATCGCGGGCGCAGTGGCCGTGGAGAGCATCGACGAGGCCAGCCGGGACCAGCCGGAGCCGGCACACGCCGCAGCCGGGGTGCGGGGCGTGGCCGCGCACTACGGCGACCCGATGCGCGAGCAGCGCCAGTTGGACACCGAGGTCGGCCTGGTGGACCGGTCCCACCGGGGTGTCGTCGCGGTGCCGGGTACGGAGCGGATCTCCTGGCTGCACACCCTCACCACCCAGCACCTGGCCGAGTTGGGCCCCTGGCAGGGCACCGAACTTCTCGTGCTCTCGCCGCACGGCCATGTCGAGCAGCACGCCATGGTGGCTGAGGACGGGGACACCATCTGGCTCGATACCGAGCCGGGGGCGACCGCGGGGCTGCTGACCTACCTGGAGAAGATGCGGTTCTTCAGCCAGGTCGACCCCCGCGACGCCACTGCCGAGCACGCGCTGCTGTCGCTGGTCGGGCCGAAGGCCGCCGAGGTGGTGGCCCTGCTCGACGTGCCGCCGCTCGCCGAGCCGGACGTGGTGGGGCTGCCCGGCCCGAAGTTCCGGTCCGGTGAGCTGCCGCCCCGCCCGACCGCCCGTTACGACGTGCAGCCGCTGCCGCAGGGTGGGTGGGCCCGGCGCGGCCCGCTCGGGGTGGACCTGCTGGTGTCCCGGCCCGCGATGGACCAGGTTGTCACGCGGCTGCGCGACAACGGGGTGCCCCCGGTCGGGCTGTGGGCGTACGAGGCGGTGCGGGTGGCCGCCCGGCGGGCCCGGGTCGGCGTCGACACCGACCACCGGACGATCCCCGCCGAGGTGAACCTGATCGCCCCGGCCGTGCACCTGGACAAGGGCTGTTACCGGGGGCAGGAGACGGTCGCCCGGGTGCACAACATGGGCCGTCCGCCGCGCCGACTGGTCCTGCTGCACCTCGACGGGGTGTCCACCGACCAGCTGCCGGTCGCCGGTACCCCGGTGACCCTGGACGGCCGTACGGTCGGCTTCGTCGGCACGGCGGTGCTGCACCACGAGTTGGGCCAGGTCGCGCTCGCGGTGGTCAAGCGCTCGGTGCCCGACGATGCCGCGCTCCGCGTCGGCGACAGCGCCGCCGCCATCGACCCCGCGTAGAGCGTGTTCCCGGATCGGGCAGCCGCTGGCCGGACGGGCACCATCTTCCGGCCCGGCCGCCCGACGGCACGACCCGCGCCGGTGTCCCGGAGCTGGCGGTCGCCTGGTGCGGCTGCCCACCGACACCGCTGGTGGCAGCGGGCGCTCTAGGATCGCCGGCATGACGACAGGGACGTTGATCACGGTTGCCCCCACCGGCGCGGAGTCGGCGAAGGCCGAGGTGCCGGCGCTGCCGGTGACCCTCGACGAGCTGCTGCTCACGGCGAAGGAGTGCGAGGCGCTGGGTGCCTCCGTGATCCACGTGCACATCCGCGACGGCGAGGCGCGGCCGACCCTGGACAAGGGTCGGCTCCGGGCGACCGTGGCGGCGCTGCGGGAGAGCACCGATCTGATCGTGCAGCTGTCCACCGGCGGCGCGGTCACCGACCCGGAGGCCGACCGGCTCGCCGTGCTGGACGCGGCACCGGACATGGCCTCCTGCACCATGGGTACGGTCAACTTCGGTGACGAGGTCTTCCTCAACCGCTGGGAGTTCGTCGTCGACCTGCACACCCGGATGCAGGAGCGAGGCATCGTGCCGGAGTACGAGATCTTCGATCTCGGCCACCTCAGCGCCCTCCAACGCCTGTTGGGGAAGTATGGCCTGCCGCACGGCGGCCACGTCCACGTCGACTTCGTGATGGGTGTGCCGGGAGGCATGCCGGGAACCACGGCGACGCTCGTCGCGGCCCAGCAGATGCTCCGGGATCTGCCGGAGGGCACCACGTTCTCGGCGACCGGCATCGGCCGTACCAGCCTTCCGGTGCTGCTGGCCGCGCTCTCCGCCGGCGGTCACCTGCGGGTCGGTATGGAGGACACGGTCACGTACGCGAAGGGCCGCCCGGTGGAGTCGAACATGCAGCTGGTCGCGCGTGCGGTCGGCTTCGCCCAACTCGCGCAGCGTCCACCGTTGAACACCGTCGAGGCCCGTGAGCTGCTCGGCCTGTAAGGCGCGAGTCGCCCGGCATTCTTTACGCCTGGAGGTGGAGTCCCTGCTCACCCCGGCGTGAGAGCGGCCGGACACCTGGGTACCGTCCACGTTGTGGGAAAGACGTACGAGGGCGGCGTACCGCTCGCCGAGGTGGTCCGGTCCGGCTTCGTGGAGGGCGTACACCGCGGCTCGGTGGTGGTGCTCGACAGCGCCGGCGCGCCGCTGGCCGCCGCGGGCGACGTCACCTCGCCGATCTTCCCGCGCTCGTCGAACAAGCCGATGCAGACGGTCGGGATGCTGCGCACCGGGCTGTCCCTGAGCGAGCCCGCCGACCTGGCCATCGTCTCGGCCAGCCACGCGGGGGAGGAGTTCCACCTGGCCAGGGTCGCCGGGCTGCTCGCGGGTGCCGGGCTCGGCGAGGACGCCCTGCACTGCCCGCCGGACCTGCCGGCCGGCGAGTTCGCCCGGATGGCGGTACTGCGGGCCGGCGGCGGCCCGACCCGGATCCAGATGAACTGCTCCGGCAAGCACGCCGGAATGCTGTTGACCTGCCGTGTCGCCGGCTGGCCGATGGAAGGCTACTGGCGGACCGACCACCCCCTTCAACTGCGGCTGCGCGACACGGTGGCGGAGTTCACCGGCGAGGAGGCGGTGGCCGTCGGCGTCGACGGCTGCGGCGCTCCGGTGCTGTCCGCGTCGTTGACCGGACTGGCCACGGCCTACCTGCGGTTGGTCGCGGCCGAAGGTGACACCGGGGCGGGTCTGGTGGCCGACGCGATGCGGGCTCACCCGGAGGTGGTCGGCGGTACGCAGGCGGACGACACCCGGCTGATGCGTGGCGTACCCGGGCTGCTGGCGAAGATCGGCGCGGAGGGTGTCATCGCCGTGGCCTTGCCCGGGGTCGGCGCCGTGGCGCTGAAGATCGACGACGGCGCCGGCCGTGCCCGGATGCCGGTCCTGGTCTCGGCCCTGCGCCGGCTCGGTGTCGACGCGCCGGTGCTGGCGGAGTTCGCCGAGGTGCCGATCTTCGGCGGCGGCCTCCCCGTAGGCGCCACCCGCCCCCTCTGGTAACCCCACCCCACCCCTGCTCCACCCACCCCACCCACCGACCGCCCCACCCACCGAACGCCCCGTCGATCTTGCACTTTCCGTCCCCGCAAAGCGCACCGAAAGGGGCGTATCGGCGACCGAAAGTGCAAGATCGCGCGGGGCTGGGGTGGGGTGGGGTGGGTGGTGCGGGGGCGGGTGGGGGTGGGGGTGGGGAGTCAGGGGAGGAAGGTGAGGAGGGCGGGGTTGATCTGGGTGGGGTGTTCCAGGGGGAGTAGGTGGGCGGCGTTTGGTACGTCGGGTAGGCGTACTGCGTGTGGTGCCTCGGCGGCGATGCGATCGGCCAGGTGGCGGATGTCGGGCAGGTCCAGCGCGCCGGCCGCGACCAGGACGGGCATGGTCAGTTCGGAAAGCCGCCCGATGGCCGGCGGGTCGAGTTCGGCCACGTCCACCGCGCTGAGCGCCAACTCGGCGGCGAGTGCGCGTTCGTCCATCGCGGTGGCGAAGGCGACCAACTCAGGGTCGACGTCGGTGGGCTCGCGTTCCGGGCCGACCACCCAGAACCGCACCTCACCCGTGGCCGTCACGGCGAAATCCTCCGGGTCGACATCGCCGACCAGGGCCTCCCACAGATCGTTCGTCTGCTCCGACCATTCGTGGCCGGACACCGCGGTACCGAGCAGGGCGAGGGCGGTCACCCGGTGCGGGTGGGCGAGCGCGGTGTCGATCGCCACCGCCCCGCCGAAGGAGCAGCCGACCAGCGCCGCGTCGGCCAGTCCGAGGGCGTCGAGCAGGCCGACCACGTCGTCGTGGTGGGCGAACGCGCTCGGCGGCAGTTCGGACTCCCCGTAGCCGCGCAGGTCGAGGGTGATCACCCGGTGTCGGGTCGCGAGCGGGGCGATCTGGTCCCGCCACATCCGGCGGTCGGCGATCCCGGCGTGCAGCAGGACGACCGGAGATCCGCTGCCGGCCTCGTCGTACGCCAGTAGGGCTCCATTTACCTGGATCTTGGTCACCGCAGGACGGTACGACCGGGCGTGAGGGGTCCGCAAGCCGGCGATGAGACATCGCTAACTCCGGCTAGCACTTTGCTTGCAGCTGCTAGCAGCGCGGGTTAGCGTTGAGTCATGGCCACTCCCAAGGACCTTCCCGACGTCGGCGGGTTCATTCGTGACCTGCGACGGAACGCGAAGATTTCGCTCCGGCAACTGGCCGAGCAGGCGGGGGTCAGCAACCCCTACCTCAGTCAGATCGAGCGCGGCCTGCGCCGGCCGAGCGCCGAGGTGCTTCAGCAACTCGCCAGCGCGCTGCGGGTCTCCACTCCGGCGATGTACCTGCGGGCCGGTCTGCTCGATGACAAGGAGGGCCAGGGTGTGCTTGCCGCCATCGCCGTCGATCCAGACCTGACGATGGCTCAGAAACAGTCCCTTACCCAGATCTACGAGACATTTCGCCGAGAGAACGCGCGACTGGCCGAAGCGACCGCGACGATGCCCGGCGCGAGCGGTGAGGCCGCCAGCCCGGCCGCGGGCGACCAAACCGGCAGATTCGGCGCGACTGGCGAGGCCGGCACCTCCGACGCGGATGACGTCACCGCCCCCGACGTGGCCAATCTGGCCGCCACCGGACCCACCACTGCGGCGGGCACCCCGACCGAGGCGGTCCTCGAGTCGGTCGCCGTGACCGAAGCAGGTTCCGCTCCCGCCCCGAACAGCACCCCAGCCAGGAAGGCCGCCCGCAAGGTGGTCCGCAAGACCGCGACCGCGGTCCAGGAGGAGAAGTAGTCATGACCCAGCCGAAGACCAATCGCATCCCTGCCCCGATCTACGCTGCGGCCGGCGCAGGTGAACTGGCCCTACAGCAGCTGCGCAAACTGCCTACCGTGGTCGGTGAGCTGCGTGACCGCGTCGTCGTCGACGGTGGTCGGGTCGTCAACGAGCTCGGCGGCAAGGCCGTCGTCACCGGCTTCGAGCTGCGCCAGAAGGCCAACGACACGCTGCGCAACGCCAACCGGACGGCCGAGTCGCTGCGGCAGAAGGCCGCCCCGACGGCCGATCTGAACCGGCTCCGTGAGCACGCCGACCTGGCCAAGCTCCGCGAGGCTGCGGATCTCAACAAGCTTCGCGAGACGGCCGACCTGCACAAGCTGCGGGAAGCGGCCGACCTGGACCGACTGCGCGAGCTGGCCAGCCGCAACGCGGCGGTCGTCGTTGCCGGTGCCCAGGCCGCTCAGGAGCGGGCGCTGGCCGCGTACGGCGCGCTGGTGGCGCGGGGTGAGCGGGTCGTGGGTGCCGGTGTGCTGGAGGCCGCCGACACGGTGAACTCCGACATCGAGGCGACCGAGACGACCACGCCGACGGCGACCGTCGAGACGACCGCGACCGTCGGGAAGTCCGCGCCGGCCGAGGTACCGAGCCCGGCCGAGGTGGCCGAGATCGTGGAGGCCAAGCCGGCCGCCGCGAAGAAGACCACCCGGGCGAAGTCGACCACCCGGCAGACCGGCGCCAAGCGGACCGACAGCCCGTCGGCGAAGCTTCCCCGGGGCACCAAGCGGAGCCAGTGAGTCAGCAGCCGGCGACCCCGGGACCGTCCTGCCGCCACGGATCCAGGGTCGCCGGCATAAGCTTGCCGTCATGGCCAACGCCGCGCCGATCTTCGTCTTCGACGTCCGCTACGTGATCGAGCTGATCCTGTTCGTCTTCGCACTGATCGTGCAGGGGGTGGCTCTCGTGCACGCCGTGACGCAGCGCTCCGATGCCTTCCCGGCCATCGGCACCCTGCCGAAGGGCGGCTGGATCGCGATCCTGGCGGTCACTCTCCTGCTCACCCTGCTCACCCGTTCCACCCTCAGCATCTTCGGGCTGATCGGTGTGGCGGCGGGTCTGATCTACCTGCTCGACGTCCGGGTCGGGCTACGCGACCTGGGCGACAACAGAGGGTCCTGGTGAGAGCCTTCCGCTGGCCACCACCGCCGGACGGCGGACCACGCACCTGGGGTCCCGGCCCGGGTGCCCCGCGTACCGGCCGGCCGCCGTTGCCCGATCCGGAAACCGAACTGGTCGCCACCCCGCACGGCGTACGACTGGAGCGGCTGGTCACCGGCGTCGGTGACCCGGTCACCGTCTTCGCGCACGGGCTGGCCAACGGCATCGCCACCACCCGACCCTTCGGCAGCGGTGTCACCGGTCGTCGAATTTTCTTCCAGTTTCGTGGCCACGGGCGCTCCGACGCGCCCGACGGGCCGTGGAGCTACCTGGACCTGGCCCGCGACCTGCGGGCGATCGCCGACCTCGGCGGCGCGACGCGCGCCTTCGGGGCCAGCCTGGGCGCCGGTGCGCTGTGCCGCCTGCTCGCCGAGAGCCCGCAGCGGTTCGAGCGGCTCGTCTTCTTCCTTCCCGCAGCGCTCGACCGGCCGCGCGGACCGGTCGCCCGGGCGCGGCTGACCGAGCTGCTGTCGGCCGTGGAGAGCGGGGACGCCTCGGCGGTGGCGGAAGCCGTCTCCACCGAGCTGCCGCCGGCCGTACGCAACACGCCGGCTGGCTGGGCCTACCTGCGGCAACGGCTGGACCATCTGCTGCGCGACGGCCTCGCCGCCGGGCTGGTCGACCTGCCGGAGCAGGCGCCGTTGCCCGACGTCGGGGTGCTCGCCCGAGTGACCGCGCCGGCACTGGTCATCGCCGCCGAGGGGGACGACCTGCATCCGGTGGAGGTGGCCGAACAGCTCGCCGCCGCGCTGCCCCAGGCCACCCTGCACCGGTACGACCGCCCCGGTGTGCTCTGGACGGAACGCGCGGACCTGCGCGGGCGAATCTCCGACTTCCTCAACGGGTAGCCTCGCCTGCGATGGGCCGTCACGCCAGCATGCCGACCAGTTCGCTGTCCGGTCGGCTCCAGATCGACCTGCACGTCGGCCCAGAGGCTCGGGTCCACCCGTCCTCGGACATGGCCTTGACCTGCGCCGACAGCTGGCTACACTGCTGCACGGCGGGCCGCCCATGATCAGGACTGCCGGGTGGAGGGGCCAGAATGCTGGAGGCTGTTGGCGTCGAAGCGTGTGAGGAGCAGATCTATCTGGCGCTGGCCACGGCGCCGGCGACCAACGCGGACGAACTCGCCGAGCGGACGGGGTTGCCCTGTCCCGAGGTCCACCGCGCGCTGGCGGGCCTGCAGGGCAAAGGGCTCGTGGACGTGCAGGCTGATCCGGCGGTTCTGATTCGCGCAGCGCCTCCGGACCCCGCCCTCAAACTCCTGGCTCTGCAACGGATGGACGAGCTGCGCCGGGCGCAGAGCGTTATCTCGCTGCTTGCCGAGCGCTTCGAAGCCTATGGCCCGGCCTGGCGCGGCGCCGACTCCGTCGAAGTGATCCAGGGTGCCCGGGCCATCGCAAATCGCTACGCCATGTTGCAGCGCGAGACCACCCAGGACATCCGTGCGCTCACCAGGCGCCCTGCAGTCGCGGTACCGGCCACCGACAACGTCGCCCAGCGGGAGGCGCTGCGTGCCGGGGTGCGCTACCGCGTGGTGTACGACCGCGACCTGTTGGACCCGGGAAGTCCGCAGATCCCGCTGCTGCTGGAGGAGTGGGCCGCGCTCGGCGAGGAGATGCGGGTGGCACCCGTCCCGTTCAAGTTGATGGTCTTCGACCGGCGGCAGGCGGCGCTCGTGCCGCCCGATGTGGCGTCCGAGGAACCTGTGCTCCTCGTGATCCGATCCCGCCCGGTGGTGAACTGCCTCGCCTGGATCGTCGACCGGATCTGGGAGTCGGCGTTGCCGATGCCGGCCGCGTTGTCCTCCCTCCCCGACAGCCCGCTGCAGGCGGAGGACCGCCAGATGCTGGCCCTGCTCTTGGCCGGCTGCACGGACCAGGCGATCGCGTCGCAACTGGGAGTGAGCATGCGGACGGTCCAGCGCCGGGTGCAGCGGCTCCTGAGCCTTGCCGGGGTGGAGAGCAGGATCCAGTTGGGCTGGCAGGCCGCCCGACGCAACTGGATCTGAGAGCTGGCCCGAGACCGCGAGCGGAGCTGCCGACGTCACCTTCGCTCAGCGAGCTCCCGCCGTTGGCAGATTTATGCCATGGCAATGAACTGCCAGGTCAGGGGCTCGGGATCCGCCGTCGGCGATGGCAATGTGTGCGCGTCAGCTCATCCCTGCCGCTAAGGATGCCGAGTGACCTCTCCTGCCAGACGCCTATCGGGCCGCGCGCGTCACATCGCCGCAGCACTCGCCGCCACGCTCGTCGTGACCGGCCTGTCCCTGTCCTCCGGCCCGGCCCACGCTGAACCCTCGACCGCGCCGGGAGGCGTGGCCGACAAGCTGGGCAGCCACGACCGGGCCCTGATCGCCAAGTACGCCGCCCAGTTCCGGACCCGCAGCATGCCGGCCCAGGCCGACCAGCCGGTCCCCGACTTCGTCACCCTGATGGTCGCCGTGAAGTCGGGCAGCACCGACGAGGCCGCTCGGCAGCTCACCGAGCTCGGGGCCGAGATCACCGGGGTCGAACCGGAGATCGGCTACGTCAAGGCGAACGTGCCGTTCGCCCTCGTTGACCAGGTCGTGGCCCTCGACACCGTACTCCGGGTGGACGCCGACGAGCTGCTCAAGCTGGAGGAGACGACTGTCGACTCCGCCGGCGCCGGAGGCGACGGAGGGAGCCGGCCGGCCGCGCCGTCCGCGGCGACTCCGGACAACAACCCGTACATGCCGACCCGGGAGACCGGCTCGGTGGCGTTCAAGACGGAGTACCCCACCTACGACGGCCGCGGCGTGACCATCGGCGTCATGGACACCGGCATCGACCCGACCCACCCGGCGCTGGCCACCACCACGACCGGCGAGCGCAAGCTGGTGGACACGGTCACCGGCACCAATCCGCGGAACCTCATCGACCTGCTCATCGACCGCACCTGGATGCTGTACACCAACGGCAACAAGGTCACCGGGCCGGTGGTCGACAAGTACGACATCACCTGGACGCTGCCCGACGGCGGCAGCGACGACATGTACCTGAACCGCAGGAACCTCGCCGTCGCCGGCTACGTC
Organism: Micromonospora sp. NPDC000442; assembly: GCF_042898635.1. Lineage (NCBI taxonomy): Bacteria > Bacillati > Actinomycetota > Actinomycetes > Micromonosporales > Micromonosporaceae > Micromonospora > Micromonospora sp. NPDC000442. Next base: position 303,741 of record NZ_JBIAYZ010000004.1, read on the forward strand.
GATCCCACCCTCACCGGGACCCTGGGTGTCGTGTACCGGGAGTCCGACAACGCGGTCTGGATCGACCTCAATCAGGACTACGTGTTCACCGACGACGAGCGGTACCGGCCGTACCGGGAGAACCAGCAGATCGGCTACATCGGTACCGACGATCCGGCGACCGAGCTCAACGAGCGCCAGCCCTTCACCGTCGAGGCCCGGCGCCTCAGCTCGGCGCTCATCGGTGTCAACATCAACACCCTGGACGAGGGCCACGGCACCCACGTGGCCGGCATCACCGCCGCGAACGGGATCCTCGGCGGGCAGATGGACGGCCAGGCGCCCGGCGCCAAGTTGGTCTCCATGCGGGCCTGCTCCAGCGGCGGCTGCTCCAGCGCGGCTCTCACCGACGGCATGGTGGCCCTGGCGACCGACTACGGCGTGGACGTCATCAACATGTCCATCGGCTCCGTGCCCGCCCTGAACGACGGGCAGAGCGCGATGTCGCTGCTGTACGACCGGCTGATCGAAACCACCGGCGTTCAGATGTTCATCTCCGCCGGCAACTCCGGCGCCGGCACCAACAGCCACGGTGATCCGTCCGCCGCCGGCAACGTGGTAAGCGTGGGTGCCTCGGTTTCCAAGCACACGTGGTGGGCCAACTACGGCTCGTTCGTGACCCAGGTCCGGTCCGTCTTCCCGTTCTCCTCCCGCGGCCCGCGTGAGGACGGCGGCTTCAAGCCGGAGATCACCGCTCCCGGCGCGGCCATTGCCCCCTACCCGAACTGGCTCGTCGGCGGTGCGGTGGCCGACACCGGCTACACCCTGCCGGTCGGCTACGCCATGCTGCAGGGCACCTCGATGGCTTCCCCGCAGGCCGCCGGTGCGGCCGCGCTGCTGCTCTCGGCTGCCAAGCAGAACGGCATCGGCGTCACCCCGCCGGAGCTGCGTCGGGCCATCTTCTCGACGGCGGACTTCAACAAGGACGAGCCGGCCATCGCCCAGGGCCGGGGCCAGTTCGATGTGGTGCACGCCTGGAAGTACCTGTCCAAGGGCGTGGCCGACATCGACGACGTCACCGTCTCCGCGCCGGTCTGCACCGTCCTCTCCGACAAGCTGGTCACGCCGCATACCGGCAGCGGCCTGTACAACAGCTGCGCACCCGGCAGCGGCGGCCAGGGTGTGGGTGAGTCCCGCACCTACGACATCACCCTCACCCGGACCAGTGGCAAGGATGGGGCGGCGGACTACGTTCTCGGGATCCAGGGCGACGGCGGCACCTTCTCCGCGCCCAGCAAGGTCAACCTCGTGAAGGACGTCCCGACGGTCGTCAAGGTGACCGCTGCCCCGACCACCCAGGGCATTCACAGCGCCGTGTTGACCATCGACAACGCCGCGACGCGGGCCGTCGAGCAGTTCGCCATGCTGGCCGTCCAGGCCGCCACCCCGCTGGCCCCGGGCACGAACTGGGCCGTGGACAGCCGCGTCGACCGCAACGACACGGTCATCTACAGCGTCGCGGTTCCGGCCGACGCCACCAGCATGACCGTGAACCTCTCCGGCGTCGCCGACGGCAGCCAGACCCGTTGGTGGGCGTACGGGCCGGATGGTCTCGAGGCGGAGAAGTCCAGCCCTGGCACCGTCTACTGCTACACCAACTATGCGGACGGCAACGGCTGCGACCCGTTCACCCGCACCTACGCCGAGCCGAAGCCGGGCGTGTGGGAGTTCGTCGTCGAGGCACGCCGCACCAGCCCTCTGCTGGCGAACCCGTACCACCTGGAGGCGACCGTCACGGAGTGACGACGCGGTGATGCGGCGGACCGGCCGGGCGATCTGCCCGGCCGGTCCGTCCATTCTCATGACACCGGTTCAGGAAACCGGACATCGGGTGTCAGGTTTAGCTGTCAGGGTCGGACGCATGACAACGAAACCGCTGACAGGAAAGGTCGCTCTGGTGGCGGGCGCCACCCGGGGCGCCGGCCGGCAGATCGCGGTGCAGCTCGGCGCGGCGGGCGCGACGGTCTACGCGACCGGTCGCAGCAGCCGGACCGCCGGCCGCTCGGAGCTGGACCGGCCGGAGACCATCGAGGAGACCGCCGAACTGGTGACGGCCGTCGGCGGCACGGGCGTCGGCGTTCGGGTCGACCACCTGGTCGCCGACGAGGTTCGCGCGCTGGTCGACCGGATCGACGCCGAGCAGGGCCGGCTCGACGTGCTGGTCAACGACGTCTGGGGCGCCGACCCGCTGATCAAATGGGAGAAGCCGGTCTGGGAGCAGCCGCTCGACGGTGGCTTCCGCACCCTGCGGCTGGCGGTGGACACCCACGTCATCACCAGCCACTTCGCGCTCCCGCTGTTGATTCGTCGCCCCGGCGGACTGGTCGTGGAGATCGGCGACGGCACGAAGGCGTACAACGACACCCACTACCGGCTGTCGGTCTTCTACGACCTCGCAAAGGCGTCGGTCAACCGGCTCGCGTACTGCTGGGGGCATGAGCTGAAGCCGCACGGCGGCACCGCCGTCGCGCTGACGCCGGGCTGGATCCGGTCCGAAGCGATGCTGGAGCACTTCGGCGTCACCGAGGAGAACTGGCGCGACGGTGCCGCCAAGGATCCACACTTCCTGATCTCGGAAACCCCGGCCTTCGTCGGGCGTGCGGTCGCCGCGCTGGCCGCCGACGAGGACCGGGCCCGCTGGAACCAGTCCTCCGTCTCGGCCGGCGAGCTGTCCCAGGTGTACGGGTTCACCGACGTCGACGGGAGCCGGCCGGACGCGTTCCGGTACCTCACCGAGGTCGTCGAGGCGGGCAAGCCGGCGGACGTGACCGGCTACCGCTGAGCCGGCGGGCCACCGTAGATCGCGGCGGCCCGCCGGGCGGCATCGGCCAGGCGTGCGCGCAGCTCGGGCGGGTCGAGCACTTCCACCTCAGGACCCAGCGACAGCAGTTGCGAGTACGCGACCTCGACGGACTCGACGGGCAGGCGGGTCACCACCCAACCCTGCCCGTCGGGTTCGCCTGCGGCGGCGAACGCCTCGTCGTACACGAAGGGGGCGTCGGCGAGGAAGCGGAGCCGGCGCAGGCCAGCAGGGCTCAACCGGATCGTCACCTCGACCCGGAGCATGCTTCGCAGGAACGCCTCGGCCTGCTCCCGCCAGTACCCCGCCAGGTCGAAGCCGGCGTCCCGGTCGAAGGTATCCGTCCCCACCTCGACGTGGGTGACCCGGTCCACCCGGTACGTGCGGTACGCGTCGTCGACCCGGGCCACGAGATACCAGACGCCGCTCTTCAGGACCAGCCCGTACGGGTGCGGCTCCCGCTCGACCTCGCGGTCGCCGCGGCGGTAGCGCAGCCGTACCACCCGGTCCCGCCAGACCGCGCCGGCCAGGTCGCTCAGCCACGGCGGCGGCCCGGTTTCCCGGAACCAGCCTGGCACGTCCAGGTGGAACCGCTGGCCGGTGCGCGCGGGGGCGTCGCGCAGGCTCGGCGGTAGCGCCGCGAGGAGCTTCAGCTCCGCCGCCGCTACCGCGTCGGCCAACCCCATGTCACCGGCCGGGCCGGGCAGCCCGGCCAGGAAGAGCGCCTCCGCCTCGTCCCGGGTCATCCCGGTCAGCCGGGTCCGGTAGCCGCCGAGCAGCCGGTAGCCGCCGGCTCGTCCCCGGTCCGCGTAGATCGGCACCCCGGCGGCGGAGAGCTCCAGCACGTCCCGGTAGACCGTCCGCTCGGAGACCTCCAGCTCGCGGGCCAGTTCCGCCGCCGTCAGCGCCTCACGCGCCTGCAACAACAGCAGCAGGGAGAGCAACCGCGACGCCCGCACCGACGCTCACCGTCCGCCCGGGGTCAACAACCCCCGGTCGTACGCGGCGGCCACCGCGGCGGCCCGGTCGTTGACCCCGAGCTTGGCGTAGACGTGCAGCAGGTGGGTCTTCACCGTGGCCTCGCTGATGAACAGGCGCGCGGCGGCCTCGCGGTTGGACGAGCCGCGGGCCACCAGGGTGAGCACCTCCAACTCGCGCTGGCTGAGCGGTTCCTCGGTCGACTGGCGCGGTGTCCGCAGGCGACCCATCAGTCGGCCGGCCACGCTGGGCGAGAGCACCGACTCGCCTCGGGCGGCGGCCCGTACCGCCCGGACCAGTTCGTCGCGAGGTGCGTCCTTGAGCAGGTAGCCGGTGGCGCCGGCCTCGATCGCCGGGAGCACGTCCGCGTCCGTGTCGTACGTGGTCAGTACGAGCACCTTCGCCGGGTTGTCCGCGTCGACGAGGTGGCCGATCGCGGTCACCCCGTCCATCCCCGGCATCCGCAGGTCCATCAGCACCACGTCGGGGCGGTGGTGGGCGGCCATCGTCACAGCCTCGGCACCGTCCGCCGCCTCGCCGACCACCTCGAACCCGGGGTCGCCGGCGAACATGCCGCGCAGCCCGTCCCGCACCACCGGATGATCGTCGACGATGAGCAGGCGTACCGGATCAGTCATGCGGCGGCTCCGGGCAGAGCCGGTACGGAGGCCGAGACGGCGGTCCCGCCGCCCGGTTCGGACTCGACGGCCAGCTGGCCACCGACCCGGTTGACCCGCTGCCGCATCGCGGTCAGGCCGTAGCTACCGTTCTGATCCGGGGTCGACCGGTTTGTCACGTCGAATCCCGATCCGTCGTCGCGGACGTCCAGGGTGACCACGTCCGACATGTACGACAGGGTGAGCCCGACCCGGGACGCGGCGGCGTGCCGGGCCACGTTGCTCAACGCCTCCTGCGCGGCGCGCAGCAGCGTCACCTCGATCTCCGGATGCAGCGGCCGGGGTGTCCCGGTGGTGCTGACGCTGGCCGCCACTCCGTGCCGGGTCGACCAGCGCTCGCCCAGTTCGGAGAGCGCGTCGGGTAGCCGGGCCGTCTCCAGTGGCTCGGGGCGCAGCGCCCGGACCGACCGGCGGGCTTCGGTGAGGCTCTCCCGGGCCAGCGCCAGGGCGTTGTCCACGTGCCGGCGCCAGTCGGCGGAGCGGTCGCGGGTCTGCTCGGCCGCCTCCAGTTGGGTGATGATGCCGGTCAGACCCTGTGCCAGGGTGTCGTGGATCTCCTGGGCCATCCGCTGCCGCTCGTCCAGTACGCCGGCCTCGCGGGCCTGGGTGATGAGCTGGGCGTGCAGCCCTTCGTTCTCCCGGATCGTCTCGGCGAGCTGGCGGTTGGTGGTGGCGAGTTCCGCCACCAACCGCTTGCGCCTGGCGTCCTCCCGTTCACCGACGAGGTTGAACCAGCTCACCGCACCGGCCAGGACCACGTTGACCAGCACCAACACCAGCCACAGCGGCCAGTTCGACCACGAGGACGGCAGTCCGCCGCCCTGCGCGGTGGCGACCAGCACCGATGTCGCGGCCATACCGACGAACCGCCACCGCCCGTTTAGCACGAGGAAGGCGTGCAGGAAGCCGACCCAGGCGAAGAAGCCGTACCACGGGCTTGCGGCCACCAGGACGGCGGCGAAGGCGAGCAGCCCGACGTAGTAGACCGTCCTTGGCCCCTGCCGCCCCTGCCACCGCGGATGCAGGATGACGAACCAGGTGATCCAGCAGGCGGTCAACCCAACGATGACCAGGGTGAGCGGCATCGGCAGGCCGCGCGGTGCCGGTGCGAAGGCGGCCAGCAACGACCCCACGAGCAGGCCGCCGAAGGGCAGCACCCGTTGCAGCCGCGCCTCCCGGGCCCGCCAGTTGGCCAGCCGGTCGTCGTCGGTGGGCATCTTCTCGTCGCGGCTGGCCGTCGATCCGCCGCCGTAGGTCGTCCCGTCCCCGCTCACCATGCGCTCACTCCCAGCGGAACAGCTTCGCCGCTGCGGCGCCGGCCGCCACGGCGATCAGCGCCATTATCCCCAGGTGCAGCGGGTGCGGTGCGGTGCCGGTCCAGGCGTCGAGCAGCGCCTGGATCCCGGGCGGCGTGTAGGCGCCGAGGTCGGCGAGGAAATCGGGCAGCAGGAACCGGGGCAGGTACACCCCACCGAAGAACATGATCACCATGAACAGCGGTACGGCCAGCGCCTGGGCCGCCTTGGCGGTGGGCGCGACCGCCGCCACCAGCAGCCCCACCGCGAGCAGTGCGGCCGTACCCAGAATGAGCGCCACCGCGAACCCGAGCGGGTGCTGTGGCAACGGGGTGCCGAACGCCAGCCGGGCGATCACCGCGAGGAGCACCGCGCTGGCCAGGATGCCCACCAGGGCCAGTACGAGTTGAGCGGTCAGCAGCGCCAGCGGACTTGCCGGGGTGGTGGCCAGCCGGCGCAGGATGCCGCGCTCCCGGTAGGTGGCCAGCACGGTGGGCAGGGCGTTGATGCCGACCATGGCCAGCGTGATCACCAGCAGTGACGGGGTGAAGTACGTGACGAACGACTGGTTGCCGAAATCCGGACTGGGTTCGCGGAGTGAGGGGATCAGCCCGAGCACCACCAGGATCAGGGTGGGCAGAGCGATGGTGAGCACCAACGTCGGGATGTCCCGTAGGTGCAGCTTTGCCTCAGTCTTGAGGATCTGGCCGAAGGCGTGCATCGTGTCCCCTTCAGTCGACGAACCGGCGCCCGGTCAGCTCGACGAACGCGTCGTCAAGCGTGGCCTGCTCCAGCCGTAGGTCGGCGGCGGTGATCTGGTGGCGGGCGAGCACCGAGGTGACCGCGTGCAGCACGTCACCGGTGCCGGTCACCACGATCTGGCTGCCGCTGCGCGTAACGGCCGTGACCTGCGGCAGATCGGTCAGCAGCCGGTCGTCCAGTGGTGCGGACGGGCGGAACCGGATGCGCTGCTCGGGCGCCACGGCCGAAACCAGCCCGGCCGGGGTGTCCAGAGCCACCACCCGCCCCTTGTCGATCACTGCGAGGCGGTCGCAGAGCCGCTCGGCTTCCTCCATGAAGTGGGTGACCAGCAGGATGGTCACCCCGCGGTCCCGAACTCTCTCGATCAGACCCCAGGTGTCCCGGCGTGCCTGCGGATCCAACCCGGTGGTCAGCTCGTCCAGGATGGCGACCCGCGGGTTGCCGACAAGTGCCAACGCGATGGAGAGCCGCTGCTTCTGACCACCGGAGAGCTTCTCGTACGGGGTGTTCCGCTTCCCGTCGAGCCCCAACTCGTCGATGAGCTGCGCCGGGTCGGCCGGCTCGCGGTAGAACGACGCGTACAGCTCCAGCGCCTCGGCGACCCGGAGCCGGTCGGGTAGCTGGCTCTCCTGAAGTTGCACCCCGACCTGCTGGCGCAACCGGGTGGCGTCCCGGCGAGGGTCGAGTCCGAGGACCGACACCTCGCCCCCGTCTGGGACGCGCAGCCCGGCGACGCACTCCACCGTGGTGGTCTTGCCGGCGCCGTTCGGGCCGAGTACGCCGAAGATCTCGCCGGCCTCGACGTGGAACGACACGTCGTGCACCGCCACCGTCTCGCCGTACCGCTTGTGCAGGCTGGTCACCTCGATCACCGGCATGGCAGCCGCCTCTCGCCGTCGGTTCCGGGTACCGCTCAAGGGTCGCCAGAGGCGGCCGGCGACGAATCGACCAGCTGTAGGTGATCTTGGCTCGCTCCGGTTGATTCCGGTGATCCGTCAACCGGTGGATGTGCTGGCGAGTGACTACGCTCCTGGGCGTGCACGCATCCGAGCTTCCCTCCACCGCCGTGGGCGCGGGCCGCCGCTTCGTCGGCGGGGCCACGCTGCTGCTGCGGGGCGTCGGTCTGTACGTACGCAACCCAGGTCTGATGCTGCTCGGCGTCGTCCCGGCGCTGATCTCCGGGGCGATCTTCGTGGCCGCGTACGCTCTCCTGATCTTCTTCGTCGGCGACCTGGCTGCCGCGGCCACCCCGTTCGCCGACGACTGGGCGGCGACGCCGCGCAGCGTGGTCCGGGTGATCGCGGCGCTGGCCTTTCTCGGCCTCGGTGGCCTGCTCACCGTCCTCACCTTCACGGCGGTCACCCTGGTCATCGGCGATCCCTTCTACGAGAAGATCTCCGAGCGGGTGGAGCGGCGCTACGGCGGTACGCCGGACGCGGTCGAGGTTCCGTTCTGGCCGTCGCTGCGACGCAGCGCCGCCGACTCGCTCCGCCTGGTCGCGCTGGCGGCGTTGTTCGGTCTGCCGTTGTTCGCCGCCGGCTTCATTCCGCTTGTCGGCCAGACCGTGGTGCCGGTCATCGGCGCGTTGGTGGGCGGCTGGCTGCTCGCCGTGGAGCTGACCGGCGCGCCCTTCTCCCGGCGCGGCAAGCGACTGCCGCACCGGCGCGCGGCCCTGAAGGCCGACCGCCCCACCGCACTCGGCTTCGGAGTCGCGGTCTTCGTCTGCTTCCTGATTCCACTCGGCGCGGTACTGCTGATGCCGGCCGCGGTGGCCGGCGCCACCCTGCTGGCCCGCCGCTCACTCGGCCAACCCATCACGGAGGGCTGACATGGACATCGCCCTGGTAGCGGGAGACATCACCGCCGAGCGGGTGGACGTGGTGGTCAACGCAGCGAACTCGTCGCTGCTGGGCGGCGGGGGAGTCGACGGTGCGATCCACCGCCGGGGCGGGCCGGCGATCCTCGCCGAGTGCCGTGCGCTGCGCGCCTCCCGCTACGGGCGGGGCCTGCCGACCGGGCAGGCGGTGGCCACCACGGCAGGTGACCTGCCGGCTCGGTGGGTGGTGCACACGGTCGGCCCGGTCTGGTCGGCCACCGACGACCGCGCCGCACTGCTGCGCGGCTGCTACACCAGCAGCCTCGCTGTCGCGGACGAGCTGGGCGCGGCAAGCATCGCCTTCCCGCTGATCTCCGCCGGGGTCTACGGCTGGCCGGTCGAGGACGCCGTCCGTCAGGCGCTGTCGGTGCTGCGCGCGGCGACGCCGACGAACATCACCGAGGCCCGGCTGGTGCTCTTCGGCGCCGACACCCACGCGATCGCCGAGCGGGTGTACGCGGAGGGCTAGGGCATCTCGCGTACGCAGGACCACTGGCTGGCCACCCGCCGGTAGCCGAGCCGGTCGTTGACCGCCAGCATCGCCGCGTTCGCCGCGTCGTTCCCGGTGTACGCGACGGTGACGCCGCGCGCCGCCGCCCGGTGTAGCGCGGCGAACTTCGCCAACCGGGCCAGCCCTCGGCCGCGGAAGTCCGGCACGGTGCCGGTGTAGTCCGACCACATCCGTGCGCCGTCCCGCTTCACCAGGCTGATCGCCACCAACTCGCCGTCGACCTCGGCGCCCGTGCTGGCCTCCCGGTCCAGCCCGACGTTGTCCCAGGTGTCGGCGCGCCAGGTGGCGTATCCGATGGCGTCGGAGGTTACGTCTCCCGGCTCGTCGGCGCTGGACAGCGCGTCCACTCGGTGGACCTGGCGGGGGTCGACCTGGGCCAGCGGGACCAGCCGGACATCGTCGGGGGCCGGTGGCAGCGGTGGCAGCGCGTGCAGTTCCAGGGCCGAGAAGTGCTCCTGGCGACTCGGGGCGAAGCCGTGCCGCCGAGCGAATGGCAGCGCCTCCGGCAGCGCGCGTCCACGTAGCCGGGCCAGGTCGAGCGGCGCGAGGTGCTCCAGCGCCCGGCCCAGCAGTGCCCCGCCGATCCCGCGTCGCCGCTGGTCGGGGTGCATGTGCAGCAGGGACACCTCGCCGACGGCCGCGCTGGTGTTGGTGTTGCGGGACGCCGACACCCAGCCGACGACCTGCCCGGCGACCTCGGCGACGAAACCGCCCCAGTGCTGCTCCGCCGGTGGCGTCGAGATCAGTTGCCGGGTGGACGCGACCCCACGGATCAGAAAGGGAAACACGAGCGTACGCAGCGCCACCACAGCCGGGGCGTCGTCGGGGTGGGCCGGACGGATCAGCGCGGACGGTTCAGACATGCGCGGCAGGCTAACCAAACCCCACGGACCTCCGCGCCCGCTTTCCCGCCCCCAACTCCGCTACGCCCGACGCGGCACCGAGGCGGTGGGTACGTTTCTTGTCGCTGGGGCGACAACAAACGTACCCACGCTCAGTCTCGCCAGCCGGCGGCGGTCAGGGCGGCGCGGAGTTGGGCGGCGACGTCGTCGGGGCGGTGCCGGACGTCGAAGGCGGTGAACCGGAGGATGCGGTAGCCCTCGATCCAGACTCGGTTCTGCCGGCGCAGGTCCATCGCCCAGTGCCGGGCGTCCATGTGGTGCGCGCCGTCGACCTCCACGTGCAGACGCCACTGTGGCCAGTAGGCGTCGAGGTAGCGAATCCGTCCGTCGGCGTCGCGGCGTCGCTGCTGTGCCGTAGGCGCCGGGAGATGGTGGCGCCGGCAGAGCCGGATCAGATCGATCTCCGAGAGCGCCTCCGCGCCACCGGCGATGTCCTGCAGCGTCTGTCGGATCAGGACCCGCCGCCGGGCCTGGGGCAGTCGGGCGAGGACCGCGCCGATCTCCGCAGGGGTCGCCCGCCGCTGCTGGCAGCCGGCCGCGAGAATCTGTTGCGCATCCTCGTCGGTACGCGCCCACTGCGCCGCGTCCACGAGCGAGCGGGCCATCGAGGTGCGGTCGGGGCGGCCCCGCCGTACTCGGACAGCAGGTAGGCCGAGCGGTAGCCGGCGCAGCAGGTCAGCCCGGCGGCGATGGTGCGGAACCAACACGTCGACCGTCTCGTACCGCCATCTGCCGCGCAGTCCGCCGGCGGTGGCTGCGGCCAGCCCGGCCAGCACCGCTCCCGGACCGGCCGCCAGCACCGCCACCCACAAGTGCTGTTCCCGACGGTACGGCTCATCGGTCGGGGCGGCCCGCAGGATTCCCCGACACACCCTGCCCCACCGCCCGGTCGCCAGCAGGTGCCGGACCTTCGCCGGGGGTAGTTCGGCGGTGGCCTGCACCCAGCTGACGATCCCCGACTGCTCGAACAGCAACCACTGCAACGCGTCGGCGTCGTCCCTGGGGATCCGCATCTGTCGATTGAATCTCCAGCCCGGGTTCAGGCGGATTCGCGGATGATCAGCTCGGTGGGCAGGATGAGCGCCGGCTCGACCTGCTCTCCGGCGGCGAGGCGGAGCAGCAGCCGGGTGCCCTGCCGGCCCAGCTCCACTATCGGTTGCCGGACGGTCGTCAACGGTGGATCGGTGTACGCGGCGGTCTCGATGTCGTCGAAGCCGATCACCGCCACGTCCTCGGGCACCCGCCGCCCCGCCTCCCGCAGCGTACGCAGGGCGGCGTGGGCCATCAGGTCCGACGCGGCGAAGACGGCGTCCAGATCGGGGTGGGCGGCGAGCAACTCGCGCATCGCCGCCGCCCCGGACTCGCGGGTGAAGTCGCCCACCGCCACCATCTCGGGCAGCCCGGCGGCGGCGACGGTGTCCCGGTAGCCGGCCAGCCGTTCGATGCCGGCGACCATGTCCTGCGGCCCGGCGATGGTGGCGATCCGGCGTCGACCGCTGTCGATCAGGTGCCGCACCGCGCGAGTGACCCCGCCGACCTGGTCGACGTCGATGTACGGCACGTCCGCCCCGTCGAGCGGTCGGCCGCTGCACACCACCGGTATGCCCAGCGCGGCCAGCCGGCCGGGCAGCGGATCAGCCCCGTGCAGCGAGGCGAACAGCACCCCGTCGACGTGCCGACCGGTGGTGTACCGGGCGACCCGTTCGTGCCCGGCCGGCGACCCGGCCAGCATCAGCACCAGCTGCTTGTCGGCGGCCTCCAACTCCTGCGCGGCGCCGCGGATGATTCCCGGGAAGACCTGGTCGTCGGAGAAGACCCGGGTGGCCTCCTCCGGCATCACCAGGGCGATCGAGTCGGTCCGCTGGGTGACGAGGGTACGTGCGGCCAGGTTCGGCACGTACCCCAGCTCGGCGACCGCCTGGCGGACCGCCTCCTGGATCGGCTCGGCGACCGTGGTCGAACCGTTTACCACCCGGGAAACGGTGGCCCGGGACACCCCGGCCCGTCGTGCCACCGCTTCCAGAGTGGGCCGCTGCGCCCCCGTCATCGGAGAAACCACCACCTCGTCACAGCCCGTTCCGGGAGATCACCTCCTGGTACCACCGGGCGCTGGACTTCGGTGTACGCCGCTGAGTGAGGTAGTCGACGTGCACGATGCCGAATCGCTTACGGTACCCCTCGGCCCACTCGAAGTTGTCAAGCAATGACCATACGAGATAGCCGCGCAGGTCGACGCCCCGGGCGATGGCCTCGTGCGCGGCGCGCAGGTGGCCGTCGAGGTAGGCGATCCGGTCGGTGTCCTGCATCGGGCTGGTCACGTCCGAGGTGGCCTTGTCCGGGAAGGCCGCGCCGTTCTCGGTGATCAGCAGCGGCACCGCCGGGTAGTCGGTGGCGATGCGTTCCAGCAGCCGGGTCAGTCCGGCCGGTTCGATCATCCAGCCCATGTCGGTCAACGGCCCGACCGGTGCCAGGAACTGCACCTGTCCGTCGGTTCCGGGGTACGCCCCGCCGCCACCGGCACCGTCGGTCCGGCCGGCGACGTAGGTCGGCGCGTAGTAGTTGATCCCGAGCAGGTCGATCGGCGCCGCGATGATCTTCTCGTCGTCGTCCTGGACGAAGGTGGGTTCGACGAACCGCGCGACATGTTCCCGGACGTCGTCCGGGTACCCGCCGACCAGCAGCGGATCGAGGAAGATCCGGTTGTGTAGACCGTCGACCAGGCGTGCGGCGGCGGCGTCGGCGGCGCTGTTGGGATCGGCGGGGCGCACATCGGCGGGATTGAGCGTGACGCCGACCCGACCGGCACCGCCCGCGCGCAACGCCTGGGTCGCCAGGCCGTGCGCCAGCAGCAGGTGGTGTACAGCGCTGAAGGCGGCACCCGGATCCTGCACCCCGGGGGCGTGCACACCGTTGCCGTAGCCGAGGTACGCCGAGCACCACGGCTCGTTGAGCGTGGTCCAGGTGCCGATCCGGTCGCCCAGGCGGGCGTACAACGCGGAGGCGTAGGTGGCGAAGTGCTCCGCGGTGTCCCGGCTGGTCCACCCGCCCCGATCCTGAAGGGTCTGCGGCAGGTCCCAGTGGTAGAGCGTGATGATCGGGTCGATGCCCCGGCCCAGCAGCGCGTCCGTCAGCCGGTCGTAGAAGTCCAGGCCACGCGGGTTGACCGGGCCACTGCCGTCGGGCTGGATGCGCGGCCAGGACACCGAGAAGCGGTACGCCTGCAACCCCAGCTCCGCCATCATCGCGACGTCGTCGGCGTACCGGTGGTAGTGGTCGCAGGCCACGTCACCGGTGTGGCCGGCGTGCACCTTACCCGGCGTACGGCTGAAGGTGTCCCAGATCGACTCGCCGCGCCCGTCGTCGCGGGCCGCCCCCTCGATCTGGTACGCCGCAGTGGCCGCACCCCAGAGAAAATTGTCCGGGAATCTCAGCTCAGTCACGCCTTGACCGCACCTTCCATGATCCCGCCGATGATCTGGCGGCCGAACAGGACGAATACCAGCAGCAGAGGCAGCGTGGCGATGGCCGTGCCGGTGAAGACCTGGGACATGTCCTGGTAGTAGCCGTCAGACAGGGCCCGCAACGATAGCTGCACGGTGGGATTCTCCGGGTCGTTGAGCACCGCGTACGGCCAGAGGAAGTCGTTCCAGGTGGTCATGAAGGTGAGCAGGCCCAGTACGGCGGCGGCCGGCCGCAGTGCCGGCACCACCACGTTCCAGTAGATGCGGGCGGTACCGCAACCGTCCACCCGCGCTGCCTCGATCAGCTCGCTGCTGACCGCCTGCCCGGCGTACTGCCGCATCATGAACACCCCGAACCCGGTCACCAACGCGGGCATGATCACGGCCGGCAGCCGGTCGTTCAGGTTCAGCTTCGTCATCAGCATGTACAGCGGGATGATGCCGAGCTGGGTGGGCACCATCATGGTGGCAATGATGATCATCAGCAGCGCATTGCTGCCCCGGAACCGCAGCTTGGCGAAGGCGAACCCGGCCAGGGTGGAGAAGAGCACCACCGAGGCGGTGACCACCGTGGCCACGATCGCCGAGTTGATCAGACCGGTCAGGAAGTAGGCGTCGGTGTTGCCGAAGAGCCGGGAGATGTTGGCGCCCAGATTGCCGCCGGGAGTCACCGGCGGTGGTAGCTGCCCCATCGCGTCGCTGGACCGGCTGGCCACCACGAACATCCAGTAGATCGGGAAGACCGACATGCCACCGGCGGCGACAAGCGCGAAGTACGTCAGCGGGCTCGCCCGCCACAGCCGGCTCATCGCGCCACCTCGCTTCGCTCGGCGTCACGATGAGCCACCACCGCACTGAGCCGGCTGATTCGCTCGCTCATCGGGAGCCTCCCTTCCGCTTGCCGGTGTCCGGCCGGGCGCCGGCGCCGAGCCGGCGGATGATCAGCACGTTTATCGCCGCGACGATGGCGATCAGGGCGAAGAGCAGCCAGGCGACCGCCGACCCGTAGCCGAAGTTGTAGTAGGGCGCGAAGGCGTTCTCGAACATGTACATGGTCATCGTCTGCGACTCGCGCATCGGACCGCCGCGGATCGCGTTGGTGCCGGAGTGGAACAGCCGGGGCTCGGTGAACAGTTGCAGCCCGCCGATGGTGGAGATGATGACGCAGAAGATGATCGTCGGCTTGAGCAGTGGCACGGTGATGGTCCAGAACTGCCGGGCCCGGTTCGCGCCGTCGATCGCCGCCGCCTCGTAGAGGTCGCGGGGAATGGCCTGCATGGCGGCCAGGAAGATCAGCGCGTTGTAGCCGGTCCAGCGCCAGTCCACCATGGTCGAGATGGCGACCCAGGAGGCGAACCGGTTGGACTTCCACCCGATGCCGTCGACGCCGATCAGGTCGAGCAGCCAGTTGACCATGCCGAACTCGCGGCCGAACAGCACCCCGAACACGATCGCCACGGCAGCCGTGGAGGTGACGTTGGGCACCAGCACCGCCATCCGCCACCCGGTACGCATCCGAAGCTGCCGGTTGAGCAGGTTCGCCAGCCAGAGCGCGGCGAGCAGCTGCGGGACCGTGCTGATGACGAAGATGCCAAGGGTGTTGACCACCGAGTGCCAGAGGTCGCTGTCCGCCAGCAGCCGGGTGTAGTTCTCCGCGCCGACGAAGGTGGGATTGCTGCCCAACAGGTCCCAGTCGTGCAGGGAAACCCAGAAGGTGTACGCCAGCGGCCAGGCCCCGAAGATCGCGAAGATCACGAAGAACGGGGCGATGTAGAGGTAGGGCGAGTACTTCGCGTCGATCCGGCTCAGCCGGCCGGCCCGGGACGGGCGGGTGTCACGCGATGCCGGTCTGGCCGGCGGTCGCGCGTCGAGCTGCAACGCCATGACCCGTTGACTCCTTTCCAAGCCCCCGCCCCGCGCCGGTCCAGGGTGAGTCGCCGTACGCGTCGAGACGCGGCGGACCTGGACCGGCGGCGGGGATGGGGCCGTCGGGCCGGCTACTTGGCGGCGGCCTTCTTGGCGTTGTTGATCGCGTCCTGCCAGCCCTGCTCGGGGTTGCGCTGGCCCAGTTCGACGGTGCGTACCGCGTTCTCCACCTCGGTGCGGACGGCCTGGTTCTTCGGGCCCATGTAGACCGGCTTCAGCGTCTTCGCGCCCTCACCGAAGATCTTGCCGACCGGTGCGTCCGAGAAGTACGCGTTGGTGGCCTCGGCGATGGCGGGGTCGTCCAGCGCCTGCGGCGAGGACGGCAGCGGGCCCTTGGCCTTGAAGGCGCCGATGTGCCCCTCGGCGCTGGTCAGGAACTTGACCAGCTTTACCGCCTCGTCCTGGTGCTTGCTCTGCTGCGGTACGGCCAGGTGCGAGCCGCCCCAGTTGCCACCGTTGCCCGGCACCCGGGCGATGTCCCACTTGCCCTTGGCCTCCGGCCCGGCGTTGCCCTCGATCACGCCGGTCATCCAGGCGGGGCAGGCGATGGTGGCGAACTTGGCCTGCTTGAAGGCGGAGACCCACTCCTCCGACCAGGAACCGTACTTGCCGGACAGGCCGGCGTTGACGATGTTCATGGTGATGTCCCAGGCCTGCTTGACCGCCGGGTTGGTGTCCACGACCAGGTTGTCGCTGGTGTCGTAGTAGTGGTAGCCCTGCGCGTTGCCGGCCGTCTGGAGCACGATGGTGTTGAAGGTGTTGGTGGCCGCGTCCAGGAACGACGCTCCGGTGTTGGCGGCCTTGAACTTCTCGCCGGTGGCGATGTAGTCCTCCCAGGTCGGCCAGAGTGCGGAGACCTGCTCACGGTCGGTCGGCAGGCCCGCCTTCTCGAACAGGTCGGTGCGGTAGCACATGGCCATGCCGCCCACGTCGGTGCCGAGCCCGATCAGCTTCTGCCCGTCGGCGGTGAGCCCCTGGTTCCACTTCCACTCCAGGAAGTTGCCCTTGAGGTCGGCGGCACCGTGGTCGAGCAGGTTCACGAAGTTGTCCGGGTTGGCCTTGTACTCGACCATCAGGCCCTCTTCGATGGCTACCACGTCACCGGCGCCCTTGCCCGCGGCGAGCCACTGGGTCAGCTTCGGCGAGTATTCGTCGAGGTTGCCGCCGGTGCCCCGCTCGACGATCTTGATGTTCGGGTTGGCGTCCATGTACTGCTGGTAGAGCTGCTCGTAGCCGAACTGCCCGAAGACGTCGACGGTGAGCGTTATCTTGCCGTCCCCGGCGGCCTCGTCGTCGCCGCCGCAGCCGCTGGTGACGAGCAGGACGCCGGTGGCGGCCAGAGCGACCGCCGCGAGGCGGTGACGCGGGAATGTGCCCATTGTCTGATGACCCCTCTCAGGTCGGGGTGGTGGTCGAAGGTTTCTGAGAGCGCTCTCTCGTAGCCTGCGGTCCGCCCCGGACCGCTGTCAAGAGAGCGCTCTCTCGCCACCCATCACAGAATGGCCACAACCCCCGCACTCACCCACACACCTCCGCCCCGGTTGATCATGAGGTTGGCGGCAGCCGGGTAGATCGACTCCGCCGCCAACCTCATGATCGACGAGGCTGGGAGGGGGTCAGCCGGTGCGGACCCCGTCGAGCAGGGTGCGGTCGCCGGTGACGGTCAGGGTGTCGAAGCTGACCCGCCCCCAGAGCGCCAGCAGCAGGTCGCTGGCGGTGCCGGTGACCTGCACCCGGGCGTGGTGGTCGTCGTGGTCGAGGATGGTGCCGGTGTCGAGCAGGGCGACCCCCTCGCCGCGCAGCCGCAGATACCACTCCTGGTCGGCGTCGGTGGCGGTCAACCGGACCACGCCCGCCCACGGGCCGCCCGACCTGCGCCGGCCCGCCGGCAGCCAGGTGTCCAGCACCTCGCTCACCCCGTCGGCCGCGAGCTTGGCCTCGACCGGCTCACCCGCGGCGATGGCGAGTTGGGCGTCCCAGCGGTGCACCGCCGTCTCATGGGCCATCCGGCGCGGCCAGAAGGCCGCCTTCTTTGGCTGCGGAGCCCAGTTCCAGGCCGGAGCCTCCGGGTCGAGGGAGTCGAAGAGCGCCATCAGTTCGTCGTACGCCTGCTGCCACTGCTGGACGGCGGTGATGCCCGCCGCCGCCTCGACCGGCTGTGATTGGCTCTGCTGCGGTGCCGACGGATCGCCCGAGCCGGCCACGTCGTGCACCCACCGGTAGATCCCGGCGAGATGGCGGGTCAGATCAGTCACGGTCCAACCGGGGCAGGACAGCACAGGTGTCTCGGGTGGCGCCTCGGCCACCGCGGCGGCGAACGCCGGGCCCTCCGCCCGGAGCGCGCCGATCCAGAAATCCTTGGTGCCGTGCATTCTGCTCATCGCCATCCTCCCGGGGGTGACCGGGCCACCAGTGGGTGCCACGGCTACCCCTCAGCCTAGGGTGAGAGGCGTGTCTGACGTCTACGCCCAGCCGACAGCCGCCGCGCAACCAGCCAGCACGGACGATCTGGCGCAATACACGACATTGTGCCTGGGGGGACCCGCCGGCCGGGTCGTCACCGCCATCAACGCCGACGAGATCGTTAGCCGGGTGCGCGAGGCGGGCTCCGAGATCCTCCTGATCGCCGGCGGTAGCAACGTGGTGATCGGTGACGGTGGCTTCCCCGGCACGGTGGTCCTCGTCCGCTCCCGGGGGCTGCGGGTACTCACCGAGGACGAGCAGACCGTGACGGTACGGGTCGAGGCTGGCGAGCCCTGGGACGACCTGGTCGCCGCGACGGTGCGCAACGGCTGGTCGGGGCTGGAGTGCCTGTCCGGCATCCCCGGCTCGACCGGTGCCACCCCGATCCAGAACGTCGGGGCGTACGGGCAGGAGGTCGCCGAGACCATCACCGCCGTGCAGGTCTACGACCGGACGACCGGGACCGTCGGGCAGGTCGAGGCCGCCGACTGCGGCTTCGCCTACCGGTCCAGCATCTTCAAGTACAACGAGCGCTGGGTGGTGCTCTCGGTGGACTTCCGGCTGGCCCGCTCGCCGCTGTCCGGCGCGGTGCGCTACGCGGAGCTTGCCCGGGCGCTCGGCGTCGAGGTCGGTGACCGGGTGCCGCTGGCCCAGGCCCGGGCCACGGTGCTGGGACTACGCGCGGGCAAGGGCATGGTGCTCGACGCGGACGACCCCGACACCCGCTCCGTCGGCTCGTTCTTCACCAACCCGGTCCTCGACGCCGGGGCGTACGAACAGTTGCGGCAGCGGGCCGCCGGGCTGGGTGAGCCGCCAGCGTGGCCCGGTGCCGGTGACCTGGTCAAGGTCAGCGCGGCATGGCTGATCGACAAGGCCGGTTTCGGCAAGGGATATCCCGGCCCCGAGGGCACGGCCATCTCCAGCAAGCACACCCTCGCCCTGACCAACCCCACCGGCACCGCCAGCACCCAGGCCCTGCTCACCCTGGCCCGCGAGATCCGCGACGGCGTCCAGACCCGCTTCGGCGTAACCCTCCACCCCGAACCCGTCCTCATCAACTGCACCCTCTAACACCCCCACCCGGGTCCGTCCGTCCCACCCTCAGCACCTCGTCGATCATGAGGTTGTTGTATCCGGCAAGCCCTTTCCCGCGCAATAACTTCATGATCGGCGCGGCAGGCCGGGGTGGGCAGGCAGGGGGTGGGGGTGGGGTTCAGGTGGGGGAGATTGCGGGCCAGGGGACGGTGAGGCGGCCGTGGCGCCAGTGGCGGGGGCGGTCCAGGATGGGCCAGCCCCGGGCGCGTACGGCCGACACGGTGTGCAGCCAGCGCTGGCGGGGGCCGAAGGGGGTGTAGCCGACGGCGGCGTGCCAGGCGTCGTCCAGGGCCCGGATCAGGTCGTGGATCCGCTCACCCGGTACGTTGCGGTGGATCAGCGCCTTTGGCAGCCGCTCGGCCAGCTCGGCCGGCGTTTCCAGGGTGGCCAGCCGGGCGGCCAGGGTCAGCGAGCGCGGCCCGTCGGCATCGAGCAGCACCCACCCGCCGAGGCGTCCCAACTCGTCACAGGTCCCCTCCACCAGCAGCCCGCCCGGTGCCAGTCCGGCGCACATCGTGGCCCACGCGCCGGTCACCTGGCTCTCGTCGTACTGACGCAGCACGTTGAACGCGCGGACCAGGGCGGGACGCAGACCGGCCAGCTCGAAGCCGCCACGGGCGAAGGTGAGCCCGGGTGGATCGGCGGCGGACTGCGCGTCGGCGACGCGTACCGGATCGATCTCCAGCCCGACCACCCGCACGTCGGCGCGGACGCGGGCGGCGAGCCGGGCCCGCAACTCCACCGCGGTCACCGGGGTCGCACCGTAACCGAGGTCCACCACCAGCGGGTCCGGTGCGGCGCGCAGCGACTCGGCGCAGGACTCCACGATCCAGTTGTCGACCCGGCGGAGCCGGTTGGGATGCGTGGTCCCCCGGGTCACCGCACCGAGCGGCCGGGGCGCCGGCGCCACCATCAGCCCGTCCGGTGCACCTTGTGCTGGGCGGCCTGAGCCAGCGGCCGGACCACGAGACGGTCCACGTTGACGTGCTGCGGTCGGGTGGCGCACCAGGCGATGCAGTCGGCGACGTCCTCGGCGAGCAGTGGCTCGGCGACACCGGCATAGACCGCCTCCGCCCGCTCGCCGTCCCCGCCGAAGCGGGTCAACGAGAACTCGTCGGTCTTCACCATGCCCGGGTCGATTTCGATCACCCGCACCGGACGCCCACACAACTCCAGCCGTAACGTGCCGGCGATCGCGGTCTGCGCGTGCTTCGCCGCGGTGTAGCCGCCACCACCCTCGTACACGGTGAAGCCGGCGGTCGACGAGACGACGACGATGGTGCCGGACCCGGAACTCTCCAACGCCGGTAACAGCGCCTGGGTGACCCGCAGCGTGCCGAGCACGTTGACGTCGTACATCCACTGCCAGTCACCGATCGCGCCGGACTCCACCGGATCCAGCCCACGTGCTCCGCCCGCATTGTTCACCAGGAGGGTCACCGGCCCACCGGCCTGCTGCGCGGCCCGGGCGAGGTCGGCCACCGAATCGTCGGAGGTGACGTCACAGGCCACTGCGGTGGCGGACCCGCCGGTGGCGGTGATCTCCGCGACCAGTTCGGCCAGCCGGTCGGTACGCCGTGCCGCGGCGAGCACGTGGAAACCCTCACCGGCGAGCCGCCGGGCGGTGGCGGCGCCGATCCCGCTGGACGCTCCGGTGACGATCGCGACACGACTCATCCGGCCATTCTCGCTCCCCGCCGTCGGACGGCGGGCGGCACGGTCGCCATGAGGTCGGTCACGCCCGAGGGACTGCCCGACGTATTTCCCGCCGCCGATCGGGAAGATGACATCCGGCGTGGAGTGTTGACGCAGGAGCGCCGGTCGTGCGGGGACGGCATCAACCGTGGCAAAGGGAGCGGACGTGGCGGAAGAGCACACCGGTGTCGGTCGTCAGCGCGGTTCCCTGCCGTGGCCGCGACCCCGGCGGATCGCGACCCTGTCGGTACACACCTCGCCGCTGCACCAGCCGGGCACCGGGGACGCGGGCGGCATGAACGTCTACATCCTGGAGGTCTCCCGGCGGTTGGCCGAGGCGAACGTCGAGGTCGAGATCTTCACCCGGGCCACCTCGGGCGACCTGCCGCCGGTGGTGGAGGTGGCGCCCGGGGTGCACGTCCGGCACGTGATGGCCGGCCCGCTGGAGGGCCTGACCAAGGAGGAACTGCCCGGTCAGCTCTGCGCCTTCACCGCGGGCGTGCTGCGGGCCGAAGCGGCCCGCCCGCCGGGCCACTACGACCTCATCCACTCCCACTACTGGCTCTCCGGGCAGGTCGGCTGGCTGGCCAAGGATCGCTGGGGGGTGCCGCTGGTGCACACCGCGCACACCCTGGCCAAGGTGAAGAATGCGCAGCTCGCCGCCGGTGACCGGCCGGAGCCGAAGGCGCGGGTGATCGGTGAGGAACAGGTGGTCGCGGAGGCGGACCGGCTGGTGGCGAACACCCGCGTCGAGGCGCGGGACCTGATCGGCCGGTACGACGCGGACCCCACCCGGGTCACGGTGGTCGAGCCCGGCGTGGACCTGGAGCGGTTCCGTCCCGCCGCCGGCGACCGGGACGCGGCGACCACGGCCGCTCGGGCTCGGCTGGGCCTGCCGACCCGTGGTCATCTGGTCGCCTTCGTCGGGCGGATCCAACCGCTGAAGGCACCCGACGTACTCATCCGAGCGATCGCCGCCCTGCGTGCGCGGGATCCCGAACTGGCCCCTGAGGTCGCGGTGGTGATCTGCGGCGGCCCCAGTGGCACCGGGCTGGACCGGCCCACCGCGCTTATCGAACTGGCCGCCTCGCTCGGCGTCACCGACCGGGTGCACTTCCTGCCACCGCGCACCGGAGCGGAACTGCCCCTGCTCTACCAGGCGGCCGACCTGGTCGCGGTGCCGTCGTACAACGAATCCTTCGGCCTGGTCGCGCTGGAGGCCCAGGCCTGCGGTACGCCCGTGGTGGCCGCTGCCGTCGGCGGACTGGTGACCGCGGTGCGTGACCAGGTCAGCGGGGTGCTGGTGCGCGGACACGACCCGGCGGACTGGGCGGGTACGCTGGCCCGCCTGCTGCCCGACCGGGCCCGGCGGGCCGAGTTGTCCGTCGGTGCCGCCCGGCACGCCCGGGCCTTCTCCTGGCATCGCACCGCAGCCGGACTGCTCAGCGTCTACGGTGAGGCGATCGCCGACCACCGGGCCGGCCTCACCGCCGAACTCACCGCCTCCCGCTGCTGACCGCGGGTCCGGCAGCCGGGCGGTGCGGTGGTGATCGCCGTAGAGTTGGCCGGATGAGCGACCTCGGTGCACTGATCGAGTCCGTCTGCGCGGAGCGGGAACTCGCCTGCGAGTCCACCGGCCCGGGGTCGTACGCGGTGACCCTGCCCGGTACGCACAAGCTCAAGACAATCTGCAACCTGATCGTCGGCGAGCACGCGCTGCGGATCGAGGCGTTCGTGATGCGCCAGCCGGACGAGCGGCGCGAGGAGCTGTGGGCCTGGTTGTTGCAGCGCAACGCCAAGATGTACGCCGTGTCGTTCTCCATCGACGCGGTCGGCGACGTCTATCTCACCGGCCGGATCAACCCCGACGGTGTCGACGCCGACGAGTTGGATCGGCTGCTCGGCGCGGTGCTGACCTACGCCGACGAGTCCTTCGACACGATGCTGGAGATCGGGTTCGGCAGCTCGATCCGCCGGGAGTGGGAGTGGCGGGTGAAGCGGGGGGAGTCGACCGCCAATCTGGCCGCCTTCGCGCACCTGTTCGAGCCCTCGGAGGCCGCCCGGTCGGCTCCGCCGGCCGCCGGAGGTTCGGACGCCTCTTGACGGACGCGGAGGTTCGGACCGCTCCTGACGGGTAAGCCGCTGCGCGCGGTGCGGCGTTGGGACCCGCCGCGCCGAGACGGCGAGTGGCGAGGAGCGTGAGCGTCCATGGCTCAGCGAAGCAGCTCGGGTCGCGGCGGGACCGCGACCAGGACCAAACGGCAGGGGGGCAACCAGACCCCGAACACGCCACGGATCTCCGAGGCGGAGATCTCCCGCATGCGGGTGGACGACATCCGGGGACAACTGCGGCGACACGGGGTCTCCGGCATCTCGGCCCTGCGTAAGCCGGAACTGGTGAAGACCCTGGTGAAGACGCTGCGATCCAGCGGCGCCGGGCGGCGCAGCAGCGGTCCGGCCGGTCGGGCCGGCGCCACGAAGGCATCCGGCACGAGACAGCCGACGTCCGGCCGGACCGCGCCGGGGCGAGCCAAGGCAGCACCAGGGCGGACCAAGGCGGCACCGGGGCGAGCCAAGGCGGCACCGGGGCGGGCCAAGACGGCGCCGGTGAAACGGGCCGCTCCGGCGCGCAAGGCGACCGGCGCGGCGGCTAGGTCGACCGCCGGCACCGCCCGCAAGGCGACAAGTGCGGCGCGCCGGTCCACGACGGGTACAGCGCGGAAGAGCACGGCGGGGACGAGGAGATCGGCCCCGCGCAAGTCGGCGGCGAGCGGCACGACGGCCGGTGGGACCGGTACGTCGGCCACCCGCGCCCGAAAGGCGGCACCCACCCGCCGGCCGGCCGAGGCCCGCCCGGCCCGCGGTGGCGCGGCGCGGACCGGACGGTCGACTTCGCGGTCGGTCCGGTCGTCGCAGCTGATCACCTCGCTCCAGGACCGGCCGGAGCGCCCCGGCCGCAGCCTGGTCACCACCAACCATGACGTGATTCGACGGTGGGCCCGGGAGCGGGGGGCCAAGCCGGCGACGATCAGCGGTACCGAGCGTGCGGGCCGGGCCGGGGTGCTGACGTTCAACATTCCGGGCTACCGGGAAAGCAGCCGGATCCGCGAGATCACCTGGGACGAGTGGTTTCACACCTTCGACCTGCGACGGCTGAACCTGATCTACCAGGAGCAGATGCGGGACGGCCGGCAGAGCAACTTCTTCCGGACCGAATCACCCGATCGGGAGGACGGGTGAGAGGTTTGCGGGAATAGCACCCGGGTACCCGCTGTTGGCCTTGACCGAGGGCCTAAGCGCCGTCTCGAAGGGGATTGCGCTGTGACGGGCGAGACAGTCGCTCAGGTTGAATCGCGAGGTCGGGCCGCACTAACTTTATTGCACCGCGCCACGCTCGGAACCGTTCGGGGGAGCGGCGGATCGATCAGATCTGTGCAGCCGGGCGAGGCGCGGGGGACGGGTGGACCGACACCGTTGGGGGACGGTGGCCCACCTGTTTGGACCGGCGGCGCGAGCGGGCGTCGCTTACGGGGGTGAGTGTCGCCCGCCGCCGCCGGTCGTACGACGTGAAATGCCCGGTGCGACTTCGTGCCGGGCATTACGCGTGCGCTCAGGACTGCCCGGCCAGCGACGGCTCGGCCTGTTCCCCCTGGTGACGCAGGCTGGTCACGCGTCGTTCCCGCGCCGGCCCGGCGAGCAGGTGCGCGCCGGCAGCCAGCAGACCCAGCGCGCCGATCAGCAGCCAGTGCCCGTCGCCCCACCGTTGCAGGCTGAAGCCGCCGAGCGTCGGCGCGATGAATGACGCCGCGGGGAAGGCCAGGTAGAACACCGACTGGTAGCGGGCCCGCAGCGCCGGTGGCGCCAGGTCCGCGTTGATCTGCGCGTTGGGTGGCGCGGCCAACATCGAGCCGACCGTCCAGACCAGGCAGGCGCCCAGGTAGAACACGAGGTCGTCGGCGACGGCGAGGGCGCCGAAGCCGACGGCGAGCAGCGCCGTCGACAGGGCCAGCACGTGGGCTTTCCGGTGGCGGTCGATGAGTCGGGGTACGAACAACTGCCCGAGCACGATCAGGACGCCGCCGAGGGCCACCACCGCGCCGTACGACGACGGCCCCAGCCCGTCGGCACGCATGGCCAGCGGCATGATCGTCGACGCCTGCATGGTCAGTACGGCCAGGACGAAGGTCAGCCCGACGAAAACCAGGAAGTGTCGATCGGTCAGGGCGGTGTGCAGGCCGGGGCGACGCGCACGGCGGGTGCCGGCGGCCGGACTCGTCCGCGACTGCCGGCGGGCCAGGGTCTCCGGGACCTTCCAGGCGATGAGCGCGGCGGTGGCCAACGTGGCGACCGCGTCGACCAGGAAGAGGGCCACGTAGCTCGCCTCGGCCAGCAGGCCGGCCAGCAGCGACGCGACGGCCATGCCGAGATTGAACGCCCAGAACTGCAGGTTGAAGGCGCGGGACCGACGATGCTCCGGCACCACGTCGACGATCGCCGCGACGAAGGCCGGGCTCGGCATGGAGTGCGTCACCCCGACCAGCAGGGCGAGTGCCGCGATCACGCCCAGGTGCTGGCTGAGAGCCAGCGCGACCATCAGGGCGGCGGTGACCAGGTGAGCTGCCACCAGGGTCGAGCGTCGACCCCAACGGTCGGCCAGTACTCCACCGAGCAGCACCCCGACCGCACCACCCGCGCCGTACGCGCCGACCACCACGCCGGCCAGCGACTCGCTGGCACCCCGGGCCGCGGTCAGGTAGAGCGACAGGAAGAGCATCGCGAACGCGCCGGCCCGGTTGATCAGCAGGCCGGCCCAGAGGTACCAGAAGGTCGCAGGTAGCCCACCCGCGGTGTCGGTCAGCCAGCGACGAAGCGCCCCCACCGGCGGCCGTTCGTGCTGCTGTTCGGTCGGCGTCCCGACCCCGCCTATCTGTTCGGACACCTAACAGATCTTGCCGGGGTCGGCCGACGGGAGCGACGTCGGGTGGTGGGGGTCACCCCCGGGAGGTGGCCACCGGCTCGGCCGCCTGCGGGGCGGCGGGCTGCGGTGCGGTCGACTGCACCGTCACCACCGGGGCAGCACCGGCGGTACGCAGGGCGACGGCACGCCGCTCCCGTGCCGGCCCGGAGAGCAGGTGGCCCACCGCCATCACCAGACCGATCGCGGCGCAGCCGGCCCAGAGAGTCGCGTTGCCGGCCTGTTCCCGGACCAGTCCGCCGAGGATCGGCGCGGCTGCCCCGGCCAGTTGCCAGGAGAGCGAGAAGACGCCCTGGTAGCGACCGCGCAGCTCGGCGGGGGAGAGTTCGGCGATGAGGGTGGCGTTGGACGGCGAGTTGAGCATCTCGCCGAGGGTCCAGATCAGCACCGTCAGTCCGTAGAACCAGGCGACCTCGGCGAACGCGGTCAGCCCGAAGCCCGCGCCCATCACCACCGCGGCCAGGGCGAGCACGTGTGACCGGCTGCGCCCCTTGATCAGCCGGGGCACGAAGAGTTGGCCGGCCACGATCAGCACGCCATTGAGTGCGATCACCGATCCGTACGTGGCGGGGCTCAGGCCGGAGTCGGCCATCGCGATCGGCAGCATCGAGATGTGCTGGAGGAAGACCAGCGCCCCGAGGAGGTTCAGGGCGACGAAGCCGAGGTACACCCGGTCGGTCAGGATGGTCCGCAGAGCTCCGGCCGGTGCGCCGCCGCGCGGCATGCCGACGGTGACCGTCCGGGTCTCCTTGACCTTCACGAAGATGATCAGTGCGGTGACCACTGTGGTGGCCGCGTTGACCACGAAGAGCAGCAGGTAGCCGGCCTGCGCGGCGAACCCGGCGAGCACGGCGGCGCAGGCGAAGCCGAGGTTGATCGCCCAGTAGTTGAGCG
Organism: Micromonospora sp. NPDC000442; assembly: GCF_042898635.1. Taxonomy (NCBI): domain Bacteria; kingdom Bacillati; phylum Actinomycetota; class Actinomycetes; order Micromonosporales; family Micromonosporaceae; genus Micromonospora; species Micromonospora sp. NPDC000442. The sequence continues at coordinate 330,090 of NZ_JBIAYZ010000004.1, forward strand.
AGAAGGCGCGCAGCCGGTCCCGCTCCGGCACCACGTCGATCATCATGGCGCCGAACGCGGGGCGGGCCGCCTCGGCGAAGAGGCCGAGTAGCAACGCGCCCGCCGCGACCGTCCACAGATCACGGGCGAAGCCCAGGGCGAGCATCATGGTCGCGGCGCCGAGATGGGCGGTGAGCAGGGTCGGCCGGCGACCCCACCGGTCGGTCAGGGTGCCGCCGGCGGTGGTGCCGACCGCACCGCCGACGCCCCACGCGCCGAGCACCAGACCGGCCTGCGAGGCGGAGAAGCCCCGTTCCTGGGTCAGGTAGATGGCGAGGAAGACCAGGACGAACGAGCCGAGCCGATTGATCAGGGAGCCCGTCCAGAGGTACCAGAAGGTCCTCGGTAGCCCACCTGTGGTGTCCCGGAACCAACCCCGCATCGCGCGCACGCCCGCGCCCCCGTTTCCGTAATGCCTGGTGATCTGTTGGATCCTTACCAACCTAGTGGCGTGCCGGAATCAAGGTCACCTGTATTTCCACGTGGTGGTCGTCACCACCCTTCCCGCGCGTGCCATTGCGGGTTGCGGCAGGATGATCGGCATGACAGCTAGCGAGGGGCCCACCGTCGGGACGCTGGTCCTGCTTCGGCACGGCGAGAGCGACTGGAACGCCAAGAACCTCTTCACCGGCTGGGTCGACGTCGACCTGACCGCGAAGGGGGAGGACGAGGCGCGCCGCGGCGGCGAACTGCTGCGCGAGCACGGCCTGCTGCCGGACGTGGTGCACACCAGCGTGATGCGCCGCGCCATCCGGACCGCCGAGTTGGCGCTCAACGCCGCCGACCGGCACTGGATCGCCGTGCGCCGGTCGTGGCGGCTCAACGAACGCCACTACGGGGCGTTGCAGGGCAAGAACAAGAAGCAGACCCTGGAGGAGTACGGCGAGGAGCAGTTCATGCTCTGGCGCCGGTCGTACGACACCCCGCCACCGCCGATCGCGGACGACGACGAGTGGTCGCAGGTCGGCGACCCGCGGTACGCGCTGCTGCCGACCGAGCTGATGCCGCGTACCGAGTGCCTCAAGGACGTCGTCGAGCGGATGCTGCCGTACTGGTACGACTCGATCGTGCCGGACATCCTGGCCGGCCGTACGGTGTTGGTGGCCGCGCACGGCAACTCGTTGCGGGCGCTGGTCAAGCACCTGGACCAGATCAGTGACGAGGCGGTCGCGAAGCTCAACATCCCCACCGGAATCCCGCTGCGCTACGACCTGGACCCGCTGCTGCGTCCCCAGACGCTGGGCGGCACCTACCTCGACCCGGAGGCCGCCAAGGCGGCTGCCGCCGCCGTAGCCAACCAGGGGCGCTGAGTCGGCCGAGGACTTCGTGACGGACCGAGGGGCCCCGGCGCTGGCCGGGGCCCCTCGTCGTGCTCAGGGGGAGGTGACGGGTTCGCCGGTGATCAGGTAGACCACGTGTTCGGCGCTGTTGACCGCGTGGTCGGCGAAGCGCTCGTAGAAGCGGCCGAGCAGGGTGGCGTCGATCGCGGTCTCCACCCCGTACGGCCAGTCCGCACCGAGCAGCACCCCGAACAACCCCTTGTGCAGCTCGTCCATGGCGTCGTCGTCGCTGTCCAGTTCGGCGGCGAGGTCGGCGTCGGGGTGGGCCAGCACCGAGGCGATCTTCTCGGCCATCCGGTCGGCGATGCCCGCCATGTCCGTGAAGACCGGGCGCAGCTCCGCCGGTACGGCCGGCGACGGGTGCCGGCGCAGTGCGGTCTTGGCAACATGGTCGGCCAGGTCGCCCATCCGCTCCAGATCGGCAGCGACGTGCAGTGCAGTGATCATGGCACGTAGGTCGGAGGCGACCGGTGCCTGGCGGGCCAGCAGGTCGCAGACGCGCTCCTCCACCTGCCGGTACAGCCCGTCGATCTCCGCGTCCCGGTCGATCACGGACTCGGCCGCCCGGCGATCGGCGGTGAGCAGGGCGCGGGTCGCCTGCCGTAGCGCCGCCCGAACTCCCTCGGCCATCTCGACCAGCAGTTGGCTGACGGCCTGAAGTTCGGCCCGGAACTCGTCGCGCATTCTCACGTCCTGTTCGTCGGGGCCGGCGATCGCGCCGGCGGGGGTTCGCGCAGGTACGCCGCCCAAGCTATGACTCCCGGGCGGACCGGAGGTGAACGCTGATGAACTACGCCGGACGCGCGGGTGAACTTTCCCGGAAGTGAGAGTGCTTCGTCCTGTTCTGGGCGATAGCCGGGTTAACAATGACCCTACGATCGCCGAGTGACGTGGGCGGTGACGGTGAGTATGGCTTCGGCCCTGGTGGTCGGGGTGGTCGCCGGCCTGTGGTTGTCCCGCATGATCTCGACGACGCGCCGATCGACCGGGTCCACGGGGAGCAGGTGGGCCGGTTTCCGGTTCGGTAAGGGGAGGCTCGCGATCGTCGACGAAGTGCAGGTCGGGCTCGGCCGCCGCGCGATCGATTCGCTGCGTGCGGGGGTCGTGGTGCTCGACGCGGACGATGTGCCCGTACTGGTCAATCCGGCGGCCCGGGCGATGGGGCTGCTGCGGACCGGTGGACGGCCGGGTTCGATCATGGCGCACCCGCTGATCCGTACCCTGGCGGGGCAGGTGCGGCGCACCGGCGTGCGGCGCGAGATCGAGCTCGACCTGCCGCGAGGTCGCGACAACGCCGGAGAGAACCCGCTCGGCGTTCACCTGAGGGCGATGGGGCTGGGCAACGGCTACATCGCGGTGGAAGCGGCCGACGTGACCGAGTCGCACCGGTTGGCCCGGGTGCGCCGAGACTTCGTGGCCAACGTCAGCCACGAACTGAAGACCCCGATCGGTGCGTTGCAACTGCTCGCCGAGGCACTGCTGGACGCCACCGAGCCGGCCGACGAGGGACGCCCGGATCTCTCCGAGGACCTGGTCGCCGCCCGGCGGTTCGCCGAGCGCATCCAGCACGAGTCGACCCGGTTGGGGCGGCTGGTGCAGGAACTGCTGGAGCTGACCCGACTTCAGGGCGCCGAACCGCAGCCGGCCCCCGAGCCGGTCGCGGTGGACTGGGTGATCTCCGAGGTGATCGATCGCACCCGGACCGCCGCCGCCGCCCGCCGGATCGAGGTGACCGTGGAAGCGGAGCGGGGCCTGACCGTGTACGGCAGCGACAACCAACTCGCCACCGCGGTGGCGAATCTGGTGGAGAACGCCCTCAACTACTCCGGCGAGGACACGACGGTACGTATCGCCGCCCGGGCCGCCGGGGAGCAGGTGGAGATCGCGGTCACCGACCAGGGCATCGGCATCGCCCCCACCGACGTCGACCGCATCTTCGAGCGGTTCTACCGGGCCGATCAGGCGCGCTCGCGGGCAACCGGCGGCACCGGCCTCGGACTGGCGATCGTCAAGCACATCGCGAGCAACCATGGCGGTCGGGTGGAGGTGGCGAGCACTCTTGGTGGTGGGTCGACGTTCACCCTCCGGCTGCCCGCCCGCCCGCCGGACGACCTGCTGGCGACACTGCCGCCTGCTGGGATCGAGGCCGGTCCGGCCGAGCTCCGGCAGGTCTGAACCGCACCTGGATCAGACCGGGCGCCGCCCGGTCCGACCGATGAAAGGAAACGCCGTTGAGCCGCGTTCTGGTGGTCGAGGACGAGGAGTCGTTCTCGGACGCACTGTCGTACATGCTCCGCAAGGAGGGGTTCGAGGTCTCCGTGGCCGCCACGGGGACGTCGGCTCTCACCGAGTTCGACCGGACCGGTGCCGACATCGTCCTGCTCGACCTGATGCTGCCGGAGATGTCCGGTACCGAGGTCTGCCGGCAGCTGCGCCAGCGCTCGCCCGTGCCGATCATCATGGTCACCGCTCGGGACAGCGAGATCGACAAGGTGGTCGGCCTGGAGATCGGTGCCGACGACTACGTGACCAAGCCGTACTCCCCCCGGGAACTGGTCGCCCGGATCCGCGCGGTGTTGCGCCGGCAGACCCCGGAGGCACCCGAGTCGGGCGCGCCGACCCTCGCCGCCGGGCCGGTCCGGATGGACATCGAGCGGCACGTGGTGACCGTGGACGGCGGCGCGGTGCAGTTGCCGCTCAAGGAGTTCGAGCTGCTTGAGCTGCTGCTACGCAACGCGGGTCGGGTGCTCACCCGGGGGCAGTTGATCGACCGCGTCTGGGGTGCCGACTACGTCGGCGACACGAAGACGCTTGACGTGCACGTGAAGCGGCTGCGCTCCAAGATCGAGCCGGAGCCCTCCACCCCGCGCCACATCGTCACGGTGCGCGGCCTCGGCTACAAGTTCGAGCCCTGAGCCGACCCGATCCGCACCTGGCTGCCATCGTTGTGACGATCTGTCACTGGCTCGGCGCGGGTGGCGATGCGTGACGTCGCAGCCACCCACCCCATGCCGCGCGACGTCCGCGTCAGGTGCCGTCCGCCGGGTGCCGGGCGACGAGGCCCAGCCGGGTCCGCGCCGCGCACAGCTCGGCCAGCCTGGCGTACGCGGACTCGCCGATGAGCGCGGTCAGCTCCGGGGCGTACGACAGGTACATCGGGTCCGCCCCGACGTGCGCGTCGGTGGAGGAGGTGCACCACCAGTCGAGGTCGTGCCCGCCGGCCCCCCAGCCGCGCCGGTCGAACTCGGCCAGCGTGGACACCAGCACCTTCGTGTTGTCCGGCCGCTTAACCCATTCCTGATCACGGCGGATCGGCAGCTGCCAGCACACGTCCGGCTTGTACTCCAGCGGATGCGCCCCGTCGCGCAGCGCCTGGGCGTGCAGCGCGCAGCCGCCCCCGCCCGGGAAGTCCGCGTCGTTGAGGAAGACGCAGGGCCCGTCCGCTTCCTGGGTGGCGGTCCGCCGTGCCGGGGTCTTGCCGTCGACGGTGTCGTTCTCGGTCCAGTTCTTGAACCCCCGCCGATAGTGCTGCCAGGTCTGCGGGGTCAGCCGCTTCACCGCGGCGCGTACCCGCGACTCGTCGTCGGAGTCGGTGAAGAACGCACCGTGCGAGCAGCAGCCGTCGGCCGACCGGCCGGCGATGATGCCGTGGCAGCCCTGGCCGAAGATGCACGTCCACCGGGACAGCAACCAGGTCAGGTCGGCCCGGATCAGATGCCGCTCGTCCGCCGGGTCGACGAACTCGATCCACTCTCGGGGGAAGTCCAGCGGCACCTCCCGGCTGCGCGGGTCGGCCGGGTCGTCCACCAGCACGCGGAGTTCGATCTGCCCTGTCACCCGGCCAGCGTACGCGTGGTGTGGCGGGCAGGTCGCCGAATGGCGCGAGCCGGGTGGGCCTAGGGTTCTCCCATGCGACTGGGTGTCCTCGACGTCGGTTCCAACACGGTGCACCTGCTGGTGGTCGACGCCCACCGCGGCGCACACCCGTGGCCGGCGCATTCGGAGAAGGCCGTGCTGCGGCTCGCCGAGCAGATCGGCCCGGACGGCGCGCTTCGCGAGGCCGGCGCGGACGCCCTGGTCACGGCGGTGGAGGCGGCGCGTACGTCGGCCGCCGGACTGAAGGTCGACGATCTGATCGCCTTCGCCACCTCCGCGGTGCGGGACGCCACCAACGCGGCCGACGTCCTGACCCGGGTGCGGGATTCCACCGGCGTACGGCTTGAGGTGCTCTCCGGCGCCGACGAGGCGCGGATGACCTTCCTCGCGGTCCGGCGGTGGTTCGGTTGGTCCGCCGGGCGGCTGCTGGTGCTGGACATCGGTGGCGGCTCGCTGGAGATCGCGGCCGGTATCGACGAGGACCCGGACGTCGCGGTGTCGCTGCCCCTGGGCGCCGGTCGGCTGACCCGCGATCGGCTCGGGGTGGATCCGGAGAGCACCGTCCCGCCCGCACCGGAGACGGTGGAGGAGTTGCGGCAGTACGTCGACGCCCACCTCGATCCGGTGGTCGAGCGGATGACCGAGGTGGGTTGGGAACGGCCGGTGGCCACCTCCAAGACGTTCCGTACGCTGGCCCGGCTCGCCGGTGCGGCACCCAGTGGCGCCGGGCTCTGGGCCCGACGCCGGCTCACCCGGTCCGGGCTGCGACAGGTGCTCGGCTTCATCCGGCACATCCCGCCCGTGCAGCTGGTCGAGTTGGAGGGGGTCAGCGCGGGGCGCGCCCACCAACTGCTGGCCGGAGCCGTGGTCGCCGAGTCGGTGATGCGTCGACTCGGCGTGGACTCCCTGGACGTCTGTCCGTGGGCACTGCGGGAGGGTGTGATCCTCAGCCGGATGGATCGACTGGCTCCGGTGTGATCCTGATCGTCCCGGCTGTCCGCTTTGCCCGTTCTCGTCATGATGCCCGAACGCATCCCGGCTACCCTCGGTGGTGTGACTTCCCGCGTCCCGGTGCTCCTGTCCAGTTCCTCGGTCTTCCCTGAGCGGACCGCGGCGGCGTTTCAGCTGGCCGCGACGCACGGCTACGACGGCCTTGAGGTGATGGTGTGGACCGACGCGGTCAGCCAGGACGCGGGCGCGCTGCGGGGACTCTCCGATCACTACGGGGTGCCGGTGCTCTCCGTACACGCTCCGTGTCTACTGGTCACGCAGCGGGTGTGGAGCCCTGATCCGTGGGAGCGGCTCCGCCGGGCGGCGGTGCTGGCCGAGACGCTGGAGGCGCCGACCGTCGTGGTGCACCCGCCGTTCACCTGGCAGCGGGAGTACGCGCGAGGCTTCGCCGAGGGGCTCGACCGGGTGGCCGGCGAGTTCGGTGGCCTGCGGTTCGCGGTGGAGAACATGTACCCGGTGCGGATGGCCGGCCGCCAGTTCGTCCCGTACATGCCCGGTTGGGACCCCACCGAGGCCGGTTACGCCTCGTACACGCTCGACCTGTCGCACTGTGCGGCCTCGCACACCGACGCGTTGGCGATGGCCGACCGGATGGGCGACGGTCTGGCGCACGTGCACCTCGGCGACGGCACCGGCGAGGGCCGCGACGAGCACCTGGTGCCGGGACGCGGCAACCAGCCCTGCGCCGAGCTGCTGCGTTCGCTGGCCGGGCGGGGCTTCACCGGTTCGGTGGCGGTGGAGGTGACCACCCGGGGCGCGAAGAGCCGACAGGTCCGCGAGGCGGATCTGCGCGAGGCGCTGGCGTTCGCCCGTCAGCACCTGAGCACGCCGTCCCCGGTCGACGCCTGACCGTCGCCAGCCCCGCCGACGGGGCTCAGGGAACCGGTGCCAGTGGGTCCGGCTGGCTGGGCACGGCGGCACGCTTGCGGGCCCGATGAGCGGCCACGTGTGAACGGGTGGCGCAGCGCTCCGAGCAGAACCGCCGGCAGCAGTTCGACGAGGTGTCCAGGTAGACGTTGCCGCAGCGGTCGTCGGCGCAGACGCCGAATCGGGCGCTGCCGTACTCGCACAGCCACACCGACAGGCCCCACACCGCGCCGGCCAGATACTCCGAGCTGACCGAGGCACCCCGGCTGGTCACGTGCATGTGCCAGTCGCTGGAGTCGTGCCCCGAGATGCGCGGCTGCACCGGGAACGTCTCCAGGAGGGAGTTCAGTTCGCTCACCGCCTCGGCGTCCCGCCCCGAGGTGCCGTACTCGAAGACGTCACGCAGTCGCTTCTGCGCGCGCCGGAAGGTCGGCAGGTCCCGTTCCGCGACCTCGTCGCGCATCCACTCCTGGTCGTCGCAGAAGATGGCGCGCAGATCGTCGAGGTCGTCCAGGCGCGCGTTGACGAGGTCAACCCCGGTCCGGGCGTACGCGTCGAAGTTCACGCCCCAACCGTAGACGACTCATCCCGGGCGTGGCGCGTCGATGTAGTGCGGCAGGAACCGCGCGTAGCCGTCGGTGATCAGGCTCGCGCTCTCCCGCAGCCCGGCACCCGCCGACTCTCCGTCGACGATCCAACTGCCCAGCACCATGCGGCTCCCGGCGAACTCGGGCAGCGCCCGGAACTCCTGGTAGCAGAAGCCCTCGTCGCCGTAGTCACCCGGATTGCTGATCTCCTCGGCGGGGGTGACGATCCGCACCGCGGCGCCCTCCCGACCGAGCAGCGGCTTGGCGACGTACTCGGGCATCCCGCGCGGCGAGTCCAGGTACGCGGGCAGCAGCAGCTCGTGCCCCGGGTACAACTCCCACAGCACGGCCAGCAGCGCCTTGTTTGACAACAACAGCTTCCAGGCCGGCTCGATCCAGGTGGTCGGGGTGCCCGGCTCCAGCGCCAGCGGGCCGTACGGCTCGGCGAGCATCCACTCCCACGGGTAGAGCTTGAAGCAGGTGGTGACCGGGCGGTCGGCGGTGTCGACGAAGCGTCGGCCGTTCCAACCGAGATCCTGGATCGGCAGCAGCTCGACGTCCAGCCCCGCCTGGCGGGCGGTCTCGGCCAGGTAGCCCGCGGTCATGTGGTCCTCTCCGGTCTCCTCCTCGTTCGACCAGACCACGTGCACCCGTCGGTCGTGCAGCCCGGCGCCGATCTTCGCCCAGCTGGCGACGAGCCGTTCGTGCAGGCTGTTCCACTGGTCCAGTTCCGGTCGGGTGTGCTCCAGCCAGTACCACTGGATGATGCTCGCCTCGACCAGCGCGGTCGGGGTGTCGGCGTTGTACTCCAGCAGCTTCGGCGGGCAGCTGCCGTCGTACCAGAGGTCGAAGCGGCCGTAGAGGGTCGGCGGCGTCTCCCGCAGCGAGCGGGCCACCGCCTCGGCGGCCCACTCCGGGATGCCGAACTCGGCGTACCGGTTGCGCGCCACCACGTGTTCGGCGGCGGCCACCGACATCCGGTGCAGTTCCTCGGTGGCCTCCTCCAGCCGCAGCACCTCGTCCAGCTCGAAGGCGTACGCGGCGGTCTCGTCCCAGTACGACATCACCCCGCCGTCGGGCAGTTCCGTGTCGACGTAGACCAGACCCTGCTCGCGGATGGTGGCGTCCCAGCCGGTGCGCGGTGTGGTCGGCTCGCGACGCACGCTCAGCCGCCGCAGGAGGCGAGGTGGGTGCCGAAGCCGCCGCGTTCGGGCACGGCCGAGCCGACCGGCTCGGGCGCGGCACGGCCGACGCCGGTCTCGGCAGCGGGCGCGGGCACCCGCAGCGCCAGGGCCACGGTTTCGCCGCCACCGGTCGGGCCGAGGGCGCAGTCGTCATCGTCGTCGTCGGAGGTCATGTTGCAGCCGGAGAGGGCGAGCGCCAGGGCGGTGAGCGCGCCGAGCTGCACGGAGGCCGATCGAAGTCGGCGGCGGGGGCGTTGTTCCACGACATGGTTGTAACCGATGAACGCCATCCCGTCCGCCCCGGGCCCGGGGTGACGGGGAACGTACCTGGCGGTCGGGTGGGCGTTACGCTCGGCTCATGCTCCGTTCCGTCATCCTCGCCGCCTCCCGGTCATCCCGGGTCGAGCGGCTCGTCGCGACGGCCCCGTTCTCCCGGGACGTCGTTGGCCGGTTCGTCGCCGGCGCCAAGACCGACGACGCGTTGCGCGCGACCCGCGAACTCGTCGACGACGGTCTCGCGGTCACCCTCGACAATCTCGGCGAGGACACCGTCACCGGTGAACAGGCCAGCACCACCCGGGACGAGTACCTCACGCTGCTGCGGATGCTCGCCGAGGCGAAGTTGACGCCCGCCGCCGAGGTGAGTGTGAAGCTCTCCGCGCTCGGCCAGGCGTTCGACGAGCAACTCGCCTATGACAACGCCCGGGCGATCTGCGCCGCCGCCGAGGCGGCGGGCACCACGGTCACCCTCGACATGGAGGACCACACCACCACCGACTCGACCCTGGACATCCTGACCAAGCTCCGTAAGGACCACCCGTCCACCGGCGCGGTGCTGCAGGCTTACCTGCGGCGGACCGAGTCCGACTGCCGCGAGTTGGCGTCGGCCGGATCGCGGGTGCGGCTGTGCAAGGGCGCGTACCGGGAGCCGGAGTCGGTGGCCTACCAGTCGGCCCGCGAGGTCGACAAGTCGTACGTCCGGTGCCTCAACATCCTGATGTCCGGCGACGGCTATCCGATGCTGGCCACCCACGATCCGCGCCTGATCGCCATCGGTGAGGACCGGGCACGCTGGTTCGACCGTGACCCCGACCGCTTCGAGTTCCAGATGCTCTACGGCATCCGGCCGGAGGAGCAGGCCCGCCTGGTCGGCGAGGGCTTCACGGTGCGTACCTATGTGCCGTACGGCGACGACTGGTACGGCTATCTGATGCGCCGTCTCGCCGAGCGCCCCGCCAACCTGGCCTTCTTCGCCCGCGCGCTCGCCTCGAAGAAGTAACCCCGTCCGCACCGGTACCGCCGATCGAGCCGGTCGGCGGTACGCGGCACGCCCTTGACCGCACTGGCTAATGCCATTAGCCTGATGGCTATGACAACTAGCTTGGTCGAGCGTGCCGGCGGTCGGATCGCGTACGAGGTGCACGGGCAGGGGCCGCTGGTGGTGCTCTCGCACGGCATGGGGGAGAACCGCCACTCCTACCGGCATCTGATCCCGTTGCTGGTGGCGGCGGGCTACCGGGTTGCCTCGGTCGACGTACGCGGGCACGGCGATTCCAGCGCCGACTGGCCGTCGTACGCCCCGGTGGAGGTGGGTGGCGACCTGCTCGCGGTGGTTCGCGACCTCGGTGGCGGTCCGGCCGTCCTGGTGGGCAACTCGTCCAGCGGCGCGGCGGTGGTCTTCGCCGCCGCCGACGCGCCGACCCTGGTCAACGGCATCGTGCTGGTCGGTGCGTTCGTCAACCAGCCGAAGCTCAACCCCTTCCTGCGGCTGGCGCAGCCCGTGGTGCTGCGCAGTCCACGGCTGTTCGGCCTGTTCCACCGCACGCTCTTTCCCGTGCACCGTCCGGCCGATGACGCGGAGTACCGCCGGCAGCTGGTGACGGCGCTGCGTCGCCCCGGCCGGATGGTGCCCGTGCGGGGCGTGATCCACCCGGTGCCGCCGCACTGGACCGCCCGCGCCCCGCAGGTGCGCCAGCCGGTGCTGGTACTGATGGGCACGAAGGACCCCGACTTCCCCGACCCGGGTGCCGAGGCGCGCGCCGCCCGCCGGCTCTTTCCGGTCGCCGAGGCGCGGATGCTCACCGACGCCGGGCACTACCCGCACGCCGACCGTCCGGAGGCGATGGCGAACGAGCTGATCGGCTTCCTCGCGGCGGCCAACCGTGCCTAGGGCGGGGCTCAACGCGCAGGTCGTGGTGCGCGAGGCGGCCCGGCTCGTCGACGAGGTCGGATATCACCGGCTCACCCTGGCCGCGCTGGCGAACCGGCTCGGCGTGGCACTGCCCAGCCTCTACAAGCACGTCAAGGGTGCCGAGGCGCTCGCGCAGCAACTGTCCGCGCTGGCCACCGCCGAGATCGCCGACGAGATGACCACCGCCGCCGCCGGCCGCAGCGGCGAGGACGCTCTGCGGGCCGTCGCCGCCGCCTACCGCTCGTACGCCCGGCGGCACCCCGGCCGCTATCCGGCCACCCAGCGGGTACCGGATCCGGCCGACCCGGCACATCTGGCCGCCGGGGAGCGGGCGGTCGGCGTCGTCTACGCCATCCTGCGGGGGTACGGCATCGACGGCGCCGCCGCGGTGGACGGGGTCCGGATGTTCCGCGCGGCCGTGCACGGTTTCGTCGCACTGGAGGCGGCCGGCGACTTCGGGCTGCCCCGTGAACTCGACCGTTCCTTCGACCAGATGATCGCCGCGCTGGGCGTCTCGTTCTCGTCCTGGCCCGCCTCGGGGGAGCCCGGCTCGGGCTGACCTGGCGGACGGCAGCGACATCCGGTCGATCGCCCTTTCGCTGCCGCCGCCGGAAGCCGTACCCTTCGCCGGTGAATTACGGGGGCCCCGCGGGCGACGACCACTCGATGCCGGCGTCCGAGACGACGCATCCACCGATGGCGGCGGCACCCGCTGACGTTCCGGCACCCGTCGACGTTCCGGCACCCTCGAGCCGACCTCGGCGGCGGTGGCCACTGTGGGCGGCACTGGGTGCCGTGCTGCTGACGCTGAGCGGCGGCATACCGGCGGTGCTGCTGACCGGCGCGCTGTCCGACGTGGAGGTCGGTGAGCCGGCCACGGCCGCCTCCCCGACGGAGAACCCGACCACAGTCGCCGCCCGGCAGGTCGCCGAACGGATCACCGCGCAGCTCGACAAGCAGTCCGCCGCACTGCTCAGTGGCGACCGGTCCGGGTTCCTGGGGATCGCGGCCCCCGCCGCCCGGGGCGACCTGCGCCAACGGTTCGCCGCGCTGCGGGCGCTGCGGGTGACCCGCTGGGAGGCCCGGCCGAGCAGCCTGCCCATGACGGCCGGCAATGCCGGCGAGTGGCGGCTGGCAGTCGAGTTCCAGTACTGCTTCGTGACGCCGGACTGCCGGCCCAGCCCACTGATCGTCGAGACCCGGTGGCGCGACGGGGCCGAGCCCCGGATGCTCGCCATCGGTAGGTCGAAGCCCGCACCGACCGTCGGTGACCGGGCCAACGGGCAGCCGGGCAGCCTGCCCTGGGAGGTCAGCGCGCTGGCCACCAAGACGGGTAAGCGCACGATCGTCGCCGTTCCTCCGGCGCACCGGAACCGCCTGCCGGGCCTGCTGAAGCGGGCCGAAGCCGCGGCGAAGGTGGCCGACGAGTACGTGGTGGGCGGCACGAAGCCGGACCGATACCGGATCTTCTACGCCGGAACGAAAGAGTGGAAGCGCTGGTACGGCGGAGACCATCCGGAGTGGAGCGCCGGGTACGCGGTGAATGTCGGTGGGGGGCACTACGAGCTGGTGCTCGCGCCCGACAGTTTCGACTACGGCCCCGGCCTCGACGAGGTGCTCCGGCACGAGTTGGCCCACGCCGCCACGTTGCCCGAGAAACGGGACTACTCGGACGAGTCCAGCTGGTGGCTGGTCGAGGGTCTGGCGGAACTCGCGGCGGTCGACGGCCAGCCCGTCGCCCGGTACGCCGGACTGAGCGACACCCGGCGGCTGGTCAAGGGGGACTGGGACGGCAAGCTCGACACGATCGCCCCGGACGAGGACACCACGGACAAGGCGGTGACCGGCAGCTACGGGATCGCGTACCTCGCCGCCCGCTACTTCCTTGAGCGCTTCGGTGAGGAACGCCTGCTGGCCTTCGCCAAGGTCGTACTGCACGACCGCCGGATTCCGCGGCAGACCGCCGAGGAGATCTTCGACGAGCCCTGGTCCGACCTGCACAAGGAGTGTGTCGCGTACATCCGCGCGGCCGTGCGCTGACCTGGTGCCCTGGCCGGGGCGACATCGACAGGGGCTCGTAGCATGTGTCGCGTGCGCCGCTCCGACTCGCCGCGGCTGCCAGCCACGCGGCTTCGCCTGCTCACCGTCCTGCTCGCCGTTACCGTACTGACCCTCACCACCGCCGCCTCCTGTGGTGGCGACGAGCCGTCGATCACGCTCGCCGCCGCGGCCCGGGCCGCCGTGGCTGAGGAGATCGACGCCCCCGCGACGGTCGTCGCCCGGGCGGCGGCCACCCTGACCGCTCCGGCCGACGGCACGCTGTCCCGGCTCCGGGTGAAGCCGGGGCAGCGGGTCAAGCGGGGCCAGGTGCTCGCCGTGATCAGCTCACCGTCGGCCCGGGAACGGCTCCGTCAGGCGCGCACCGCGCTGGCCGCCGCGAAGCGCGCCGGCGGCGGGGGCGGCGGCAACCTCGCCGGTTCCCTGCGCGGTACGGACCGCGCCGCCGACGAGACGCACGCCGCCGCCCGTGCCGCGGCGGCGAAGATCAGCGATCCGGAGCTGCGGAAGGCGCTGCTCACCCAGGTCGAGGCGGCACAGCGCCGGTACGACTCGGCGGCCCGGGCCGCCGACCGCGCGGTACGGGAGGTGCAACGCGGTGTCCGCAACCTGAACTCCGCCGTCAGCGCGCTCGCCACCGCCCAGCGACTTCAGGCCCAGCAGGCGTACGACCTGGCCAAGGCGACCGTCGACGCGTTGACCCTGCGCGCGCCGATCGCCGGGGTGGTGCAACCGGGCGGCGTCAACACCGGCGGTGGCTCGGCGGGGGCGCTCGCCGGCCTGCTGGAGTCGGGCGGAATGCCGACGGGGACCGGCGCGGAGGCACTCGGCGCGCCGGCCGGCCCGCCGCCGGGCGTGGACACCGCGGTACCGGTGGGTGGTCGGGTCACCGCCGGTACCCCGGTGCTTACCGTGGTGGACACCCGCGAGCTGGGTCTGCTCGCCGAGGTCGACGAGACGGACGTGCTGCTGGTCCGGCCCGGGCTCACCGGGACCGTCGAGCTGGACGCCGTCACCGGTGCCAGCTACGCGGCCACGGTCCGCTCGATCGACGTACTGCCCACCACGTCGGCCCGGGGTGGGGTGAGCTACCGGGTACGACTCTCCCTCGGCCCCGGCAGCTTCGGTGAGGCCGAGCCGGCACCCACCCCGCGTCCCGGGATGAACGCGGTGCTGCGGCTGCGGGTCCGGGAGGAGGCGGACGCGGTGACCGTGCCCGCGTCGGCGGTCTTCTCGGTCGACGGTCGGGACACCGTCTGGCTGGTCCGCGACGGCCGCGCCGACCGGGCGGTGGTCACCGTCGGCGTACAGGGTCAGGACCTGGTGCAGATCGTCGACGGGGTGCAGGCCGGCGACCGGATCGTGATCCGGGGCACCGACCAGGTCCGCGAGGGCCAGGAGATCGGGTGAGCCGGGAGCCGGCGATCGAGGCGTTCGACGTGTCCCGGACGTACGAGTTGGACGGGATCTCCGTGCCCGCCCTGCGGGGTGTGTCGTTGACCGTCGCAGCCGGCGACTACGTGGCGCTTACCGGGCCCTCCGGGTCCGGCAAGTCCACGCTCATGCACCTGCTCGGCGGCTTGGACCAGCCCAGCGGCGGCCGGCTGGTGATCGGTGGTCGGGAGGTGGGCAGCCTCTCCGCGCCGGAACTGGCCCGGCTGCGCAACGAGACCATCGGGTTCGTGTTCCAGGCGTTCCACCTGCTGCCGCGTACCTCCGCGGTGGACAACGTGGCACTGCCGCTGGTGTACCGGGGCGTGGGCGCGCGCCAGCGGCGTGAGCGCGCCGCCGCGATGCTCGGGCGGGTCGGCCTGGGGCACCGGCTGCACCACCGGCCCAACCAGCTTTCCGGCGGTGAGCAGCAGCGGGTCGCGATCGCCCGGGCGCTGGTCACGAACCCGACGGTGCTGCTGGCCGACGAGCCGACCGGCAACCTGGACAGCACCACCGGCGCCGCCGTGCTGGAACTGCTGGAACGGCTCAACGCCGAGTCCGGGGTGGCGCTGGTGATGGTCACCCACGACGCGGAGGTGGCGGCCCGGGCCCGGCGACGGGTCGCGATGCGGGACGGCGTGGTCGTCGCCGACAGCGCGGCGGACGGCGGGGCCGGCGCGTGAGGTTGGCCGAGGCGTGGCGGGTGGCGTGGGACGCGCTGCGGGCGAACCGGATGCGCAGCGCCCTGACCATGCTCGGGGTGGTCATCGGGGTGGCCTCCGTGGTGTTGCTGGTGGCCATCGGCACCGGCACCAAGCAGCGGGTGGAACAGCAGGTGGAAGGGCTCGGCTCCAACCTGCTGCTGGTCGTGCCGGGGCGACTGGACGTGGGCAGCGCGCCGGCGCTCTCCCCGCTCACCCTCCAGGACGTGGACGCCGTCGGCCGGGTGGTCGGTGATCCGAGCCGGGTGGCCGTGACGGTCGCCTCCGGTGCGACCGTGCGGGCCGGTAACCGGGAGGACTTCACCACCGTCCAGGGGGTGTTGGAGACGACCCCCACGGTCTTCGCCCGGGAACTGGCCCGGGGGCGTTACCTGACCCGTTCCGACGTGGACACCGGCCGGCGGGTAGCGGTGCTCGGCGACTCGGTGGCCCGGTCCCTCTTCCCGGACCGGGAGGCGGTCGGCCAGCAGATCAACGTGGCCGGCGTCCGCTTCCGGGTGATCGGCGTCTTCGTCCCGCTCGGGCAGAGCCTCGGCGTCGACCGGGACGACGAGGTGCACGTACCGGTGACGGCGGCGCAACGGCTCTACGGCACCCAGCGGGTCGACGCCATCGCGGTGAAGGCTCCGGACCGGGAACGGATCGACGAACTGGGCGAGCGGATCGTGGCCGAGCTGAACGGTCGACACCCGGGTACCGAGTTCAGCGCCGTCACGCAGGAGCAGATCCTCGGTGTGCTGGGCGACATCCTCGGCATCCTGACCGGCGTACTGGCCGCCATCGCGGGCATCTCGCTGCTGGTCGGTGGGGTCGGCGTCTCCAACATCATGCTCGTCTCGGTCCGGGAGCGGACCCGGGAGATCGGGCTGCGCAAGGCGGTCGGCGCCCGTCCCCGGGACATCGGCGTGCAGTTTCTGCTGGAGGCGGTGCTGCTGACCTCCGTCGGTGGACTCACCGGGATGGCCCTCGGGGTGGGCGGCGCGCTGCTGGTGGCCGCCCTCTCACCCATCCCGGCGGCGGTGACCTGGTGGTCGCTGGCACTGGCGTTCGGCGTCTCGGCGGCGGTCGGCATCGTTTTCGGGGTGGTACCCGCGCAGCGGGCCGGTCGACTCGACCCGGTGGTGGCCCTGCGCACCGAGTGACATCTCCGATACCCGCGGCCGAGGTTGATCGTTGCCGAAATCCCGGGTACGGCACCCGACCAGGGGTTTTTCGCCGCCAGGCCGGAACCGATCCATGATCAGTTGCAGGAAGGGATCGCGCCGGTCACAGCCGTCCCGCTACCGTACTGGTAACACGCGCGTCGCCGGCCGCGCGGGAGGACCCGTGTGGCGGCACGCGCCGGGCATGGGATGGGTCGGGTGAGCCATGGCCGGGTCGCAGTCCGACGGTCGGCTGTCGGAGGTCAAGTTCCTGACCGTCGCCGAGGTGGCGACGGTCATGCGGGTGTCGAAGATGACGGTTTACCGCCTGGTGCACAGCGGTGAGCTGACCGCCGTGCGGGTGGGCAGGTCATTCCGGGTGCCGGAGCACGCGGTGCACGAGTACCTGCGCGGCGCCTTCCAGGAGACCGCCTGACCCAGGCGCGGCCGGGTCGCGCGGACCCGGTCGAACGGGCATCGAGCGGGGGCGCGTTGGTCCTGCTGACGCAGTCCCGCTACGCTGGACTCCGATCGTGACCGCTGGTGCGCCCCGCCGCCCACCCCGCCGGTCCGATCCCTGTCCGCAAGCGGTCGCTGACGCCACGGGTTCGTGGTGTCCTCCCGGTCGCGCCGCACGTTGCATCGAAAGGCTGTCGTATGGGCTCGGTGGTCAAGAAGCGCCGCAAGCGCATGGCTAAGAAGAAGCACCGCAAGCTGCTGCGTAAGACCCGCGTCCAGCGTCGCCGTCTCGGCAAGTGACCGACGCCGGGCCTGGTCCCGGCGTCCGTCCCTCGCCAACTGTCGACCCTCGGAGGCTCAGGTGATCAGGCCGTGGCTGCCCCGGCTCGGTCCCACCTGCCGGGGTAGGTGCGAGACATGACCCCCGGTGGCTCCCAGAGCCCTCCGGGGGTCGTCGTCGTGACCGGGGTCAGTCGCTATCTCGGCGCGCACGTCGCGGCCCGGCTCGCCGCCGACCCGGGGATCGACCGGGTCATCGGCATCGACCTGCCGGAGCCGGGGTCCGAGATCGACGCACTGCTCGACCGGGTGGAGCGGATCCGGGTCGACGTCGGCTCGGTGGGTAGCCTCCTCGCCGACCTCGACGTGGACACCGTGGTGCATCTGGCCCTGGTCAGCTCTCCGGATCCGCAACACGGCGGCCGGATGGCGATGAAGGAGCAGAACGTCATCGGCACCATGCAGCTGCTCGCCGCGTGCCAGCGAGCACCACGGCTGCGCAAGATCGTGATTCGCTCCTCCACCGCGGCGTACGGTGCCTCGTTCCGTGATCCTGCCGTCTTCACCGAAGAGACCGAGCCGCGCGAGGTACCGCGGGGCGGCTTCGGTCGCGACATCCTCGACATCGAGGGGTACGTCCGAGGCTTCCGCCGCCGACGCGGTGACGTCACCGCCACCGTGCTGCGCTTCGCACCGTTCATCGGCTCGACGGCGGACACCACGCTCACCCGCTACTTCGCGCAACCGGTGGTGCCGACCATCTTCGGTCGGGACGCCCGGTTGCAGTTCCTGCATTTCGAGGACGCGCTGGAGGTGCTGCACCGGTCAGTGGTCGAGGACCATCCCGGCACCTTCAACGTCGCAGGACCGGGGGTGCTGGCGCTGTCCCAGGCGATCCGCCGAGCCGGGCGGGTCGCCGTGCCGGTGCTGGAGCCGGGCCTGTCCGGTGCCGTCGCGCTCGCCCGGGTGATGGGTTTCGGCCGCTACGGCCTCGACCAGGTCGACCTCTTCGTGCACGGCCGGGTGGTGGACATCTCCCGGCTGGAACGGGAGTTCGGCTTCACACCCCGGTCGACCGCCGCCGCCTTCGACGACTTCATCCGGGCGCACCACGGGCGTGCCGTGGTGACCCGGGCCCAGTTGGCCGCCGCCGAGCAGTTGGTGCTGGACCACATCCGGCAGGTTCGCGCCGCCGTCCGGGAGCGGTCGTGACCGAGCCCGAGAAACGGCATGACGAGGGGCGCCTCGACGACCGGTACGCGGTGCCGGCGCCGGTGCGCCCCGACGCGGACCCGGCGCGGCGCAACGGGCACCGCCCGGCCGTACCGGACCAGGCGGGCGCGGGCGACGTCTGGGACCGCCGGGTCGCCACCGGCCTGGCCTTCCTGCGGCGACGGCTGGCCGGCGACTACGAGGTGGACGAGTTCGGCTTCGACCGGGACCTGACCGCGGCGGTCTTCCATCCGCTGCTGCGCCGGCTCTACCGCGACTGGTTCCGCACCGACGTCACCGGCCTGGAGAACGTACCCACGGATGGGGCGGGACTGATCGTCGGCAACCACTCCGGCACCGTGGCCCTGGACGCGTTGATCCTCTCCACCGCGCTGCACCACGAGCATCCCGACCACCGCTACCTGCGGCTGCTCGGTGCGGACCTGGTCTTCCGGATGCCGGTGGTCTCCGAGATCGCCCGCAAGACCGGCGGCACGATGGCCTGCAACCCGGACGCCGAGCGGCTCATGCGCAACGGCGAACTGGTGGGTGTCTTCCCGGAGGGCTTCAAGGGCGTCGGCAAGCTGTACGCGGAACGCTACAAGCTGCAACGCTTCGGGCGGGGCGGCTTCGTCTCGGCGGCGCTGCGCACCGGCACCCCGATCATCCCGGTGGCGATCGTCGGCGGCGAGGAGATCTACCCGATGCTCGCCGACATCAAGCCACTGGCCCGGCTGCTCAAGCTTCCCTATTTTCCCGTGACACCGACCTTCCCCTGGCTCGGGCCGCTGGGCATGGTGCCGTTGCCGAGCAAGTGGCTGATCGAGTTCTGCCCGCCGATCCCGACCGCCCACCTGATGGATTCCGCAGACGATCCGCTGGTCGTGTTCAACCTCGCCGACCAGGTACGGGAGACCATTCAGCAGACCCTGCACCAGTTGCTGGAGCGCCGGCCCGACCCGTTCGGTCCCTGACCGGTCGCACGGGTGACCGGCTGCCGGGCGCGCCTGCCGAGACGGACCGATTCCCGGCAGGCTCGCAGTGCCCGGCGGTCAGGAGCAGACGGCGGGGATCGGGCCCAGGGTGTCGCTGGCGACGGTGAGCGCCTCGCCACAGGCGATGGCGGCGCGCATGGCGTCGGCCCGCTCGGCGACAGACTCCAGCAGAGCCAGTGATTCGCTGGTGCGTACCCGGTCGATCCGGGAGCCCCGACCCTCCAGCGCGCTCAGCGAACGCCGCTGGTCGGTGAGGAATGCGTCGACCGCGGCCAGCGCCGCGGGATCCGAGCGTTGGGCGGCCGCCCCGGTGAGCACGCGTACGCCCTGTCGGGTGTCCGCGTCCATGTCGTCCAACACGGCGCTGTACCCGCTCGGGTTGCCCCGCAACGTGGCCGCCTCGGCCAGTCGGGTGCGGGCGAAGTCGAGGAAGAGCTGACCCCGGCTGATGTCGGAGCTGGTGAGTGCGAGTTGCGCCCGTTCGGTGCCCCGCTTCATCCCGTACAGCGCGTCACCGGGCACCGCGTTCTCACTGGCCGCCGAGATGCCGGAAACGGCCACCGCACCGGCGGCGATGCCGATCAGAATCGCACCGCGGGCGCGGGCCCGGCGGGCGGTCACCGCGGGCAGTAGCGACCCACGGCTGGAAGCCGCCTTCTCGGCCGGCCGGGCCGCGGCAGGCGTCCCGACACCCTCGCGAGTGGCGGTGGCCAGCAACATCGCCCGCAGGCCGGTGCGGAATTCCGGGTCGACCTCGGCGGCCGGCGGGTTGGCGCCGAGGTGCCGGCCGAGCGTCACGAGCGGCGCGAGCCGGTCGTCGTCCCTGGATCGCACGTGATGACGTCGGCCGCCGTTGGCTTCGTCGAGAAGCTGCGCGAAGCGCTCGGCGCGCCGACGGGAGAAGAGGGCGTTGTCCACCGTGGCACCTCCTCTCGCTGGTCACGGCCGGTCGGCCGCGTTCACCGCCAGCGACCGATGACCTCGTGACATCACGGCGAAGGGCCGTCGTCGGCTCCGTCGCAGATCATCCGGAGGACCCCGTGGGTTCCCGACCTGTCACCGGTCGCACCCGGAGAAACGCGCCGTGCCGGGGGCGGGTTACGGCCCGGCCGGTGCCGAAATTACGCAAAGTGATCGCTGTCAGGTCATGGGAGCCCGGAGCGGGCGGGGCTGGGCGGCCATCGTCGCGGTACGGGGAGATCACGGCTGGAAGCCGTCCGGGAGCAGCCGGGCCAGGGCCCGGACCGCTCGGTACTGCAATGCCTTGATCGCGCCCTCGTTCTTGCCCATCGCCCGGGCGGTCTCGGCCACCGAGAAGCCCTGGAGAAAGCGAAGCACGATGCACTCCTGCTGCTCGGGGTTGAGGCGTTTCACCGCGCTGAGCAGGGCGACGTTTGTGATGTGCTCTACCACCGCCGCCTCCGGGCTGCCCTCCGGTCCTCGATCCTCCCGATCGGCGTCGAGGACATCGCCGGTGGTCACCTCCAGCCGGTACCGGCCGGACTTGAAGTGGTCGGCGACCAGGTTGCGCGCGATGGTGACCAGCCAGGCCCCGAGGTCGCGGCCCTGCCAGGTGAAGCTACCGATCCGCTTGAGGGCGCGCAGGAAGGTGTCCGAGGTGAGGTCCTCGGCGAGTTGTCGATTGCCGACCCGGAAGTAGACGAAACGGAACACGGTGTCCACGTAACGGTCGTAGATCAGCCCGAACGCCTCGGACTCACCCGCCTGGGCACGTTCGACGAGGGCCCAGACCTCGGTCGCCGGGTCGGACGGATCCGGGCGGCTCGGGAATCCGGTCGAGGTGCCGGTCGTCTCCGGCACCGCCGGAAGGACCGCCGTCTCGGTGGTGGACACCTCGGTGACCGGTGCGTCCCCACTGCGCCGAGCCTGGGCCGGCATCGTCGGGCGGTTCGGGGAGGCGACCCGCCCGCCGGCGGCTTTGGCGTTCCCCCCGGGTACGGGTGGTCGATGTGGCGGTTCGTTCTGATGGGGCCGGCTGCCCACCCGACGCGCGGTGCCGTCGCCCCGGACGGTGAGGTTGGCCGACGCGTCGGGTGCGCCGTGCGCGCCGCCGCGTTCGTTCATCGGAGTGCGGGCGGCCGGATTGGTCAGGCCGACCGGACGCTCGGCGAAACCGAAGGTGGTCATCGCGCCGCCTCCGTTCCGCCGGTGGCCGCCGGGCTGGCGACGACCGGCCGACCGGTCGTTGCCCCGTCGGGCAGGGTGGCTCCGGGGTGTGCCGGCGGGCGGCAGATCCCCTTGAGGTGCTGGTCCAATGCGCTCAACGGCACGGGGGCCTCCTCGGGCTGAGGGGTGTCGACTCACGGCAAATGGGGTGAGCCGACCCGAGTGATGATAGGGCCAACGTCACCCGCGCGTGGCAAGTCCGTTACACAGGGCCGAAGTATTTCCCGACGTGTCGCCGACCTGGCGGACCGGTTGTCCGTCGGGTGTGGTTGACAACTGGCGGTCCGGCTGATCCCCAGTGGAGTCCATGTTCGTCCTGGTGAGGGGCCGAATCGATGGTGGGCGCCCCGGACCGGTGCAGGGCAGTGCCGGAACCGGACCGGGACACCTGCGGTGCGTTGCCGTCCCGGCTGTACCGCACCGTCGGTGACGTGGTCGGGTTCCGTGTACGGGACTCGACGTGCCCTGGTGGACGGTTGGCGCGTTCATCCCGGTGCGGCGAGTGGCGGCGGCCGGTGTCTCGCGGGCGTGGCCGTGCGGATCGGGCTGTGCCAGACTCAGCCACCGTGCAGGATCCTGACTCAGTTTCCGGTCCCAACCTCGCCGACCGTCTCCGCCGGGCGGCGGAGTTGCAGGCCGGCAAGCCCGCACTGCACTGGCAGGATCGGACGATCACCTGGTCCGAACTGGACGAGGCGGTGAGCGGTGCGGCCCGGGCACTGGCCGACGCGCTGCCGGGGGTCGACGCGACCCGGCCGGGCGCGCGGGTCGCCGTGGCGCTGCCCAACGTGCCGGATTTCGTGATCAGCCTGCTCGGTGCGCTGCGGGCCGGCATGACGGCGGTACCGGTGAATCCCGGCCTGACCGCGCGCGAGCTACAGCACGTCCTGGCGGACTCGGGAGCTTCGGTGCTGATCGCTACCGAGCGGATCCGGGCTCTGGTCGGGGAGCTGAACCTGCCCGCGCTGGTGGCGGTGCACACCAGCGCGCCGACGGCCGGTGGCGACCAGAGGTTCCCGGTCCGGGGTGCCGACGACCTGGCGGTGCTGCTCTACACCTCGGGCACCTCGGGCTGGCCGAAGGGCGCCATGCTCTCGCACGGGGCGTTGGCGGCCAACCACGAACAGGTCGGCCGGATCGAGCCACCGGTGGTCGGGCCGGACGACACGGTGCTGCTGGCCCTGCCGCTGTTCCACGCCTACGGGCTGAACGCCGGGCTGGGCGCGGTGATCCACCACGGTGCGACCGGAGTGCTCGTCGACGATCCGGGCTCCGAGGCGGCGCTCGCCGAGATCGCCCGGCACCGGGTGAGCGTGCTGGTGGGCGTACCGTCGATGGTGCAGACCTGGTCCCGGGCGGACGCCGACAGCCTCGCCGCGGCGATGGCCGCGGTGCGGATCGTGGTCAGCGGCGCGGCGCCGCTGGAGCCGGCCGACGCGGCGCGCTTCACCGAGGCCGCCGGTCGCCCGGTGCACGTTGGGTACGGCCTGACCGAGACCGCGCCGGTGCTCACCTCGACCCTGGTAGGCGGCGAACCCAGGCCCGGATCGATCGGCCGACCACTGCCCGGCGTGCAGGTGCGGCTGATCGGGGCGGACGGTACGGAGCTGTGGCGCGACGGGGTCGCCGCGCCCGACGACGACCCGGACGAGATGGACCTCACCGACCCGGCCGCGGGCACCGATCCGGGTCAACTCGTGGTCCGCGGCGCCAATCTGTTCTCCGGGTACTGGCCGGACGGCGCGGGCGGACCGGACGCCGACGGCTGGTGGGCGACCGGCGACATCGCGTACGCCGATGCCGATGGCGATCTCTTCCTGGTCGACCGGGTCGGTGAGCTGATCCTGGTCAACGGTTTCAACGTGTACCCCCACGAGGTGGAGCTGGTGTTGTCGGCGCATCCGGCGGTGGCGGAGTCCGCCGTAGTGGGCGTGCCGCACCCGAGGACCGGGGAGACTGTCCGGGCGTACGTGGTGCCGGTACCGCAGGCCGCGGTGGCCGGTACCGAGCTGATCGCCCACTGCACGCGTAATCTGGCCAGATTCAAGTGCCCGACCGAGGTCGAGTTCGTCGACGTGCTACCGCGCTCGGTGATCGGGAAGGTACGCAAGACCCTGCTCGGTACGACGGAGGAGACCGATGCGTGAACCCCGCCTGACGCTGATCACCCGCCCCGGCTGTCACCTCTGCGAGGACGCCAAGGCGGCGCTCGACCGGGTGGTCGCGGTCACCGGCGACCGGTGGACCGAACGGGACGTCAGCGGTGACGTGGAGCTGGAACGTGAGTACGGCGACCGGCTGCCGGTGGTGCTGCTCGACGGCAGGGAGCACGGCTACTGGCGGGTCGAGGAGGAACGGCTGCTGCGCGACCTGACCACCCCGCAGCTCTGAGGCCCTCGCACCAGCGTGCGGCCGGATAGGGTGCGGCGATGACCCCTGCGAGCCCTCATCTGGTGTGGGACTGGAACGGCACCCTGCTCAACGACCTCAGCCTCGTGGTGGCCTGCACCAACGCGGTGTTCGCCAGCGAGGGCGGGCCGAGCGTCAGCCCGGACGAGCACCGGGTCCGGTTCCGCCGGCCGATCGCCGACTACTACGCGGAGGTCCTCGGCCGGGCGGTGGACGACGACGCCTTCGGTCGGCTGGACAAGATCTTCCACGACGCGTACCGGGTGGGTCTGACCACCTGTGAGCTGGCGCACGACGCCGTGGACGCGATGGCGGCCTGGCCGGGCAGCCAGTCCCTGTTGTCGATGTGGTTTCACGACGAGTTGGTACCCACCGTCGAGACGTACGGTCTGACCGGCCGGTTCGCCCGGGTCGACGGGCTGCGGGCGCAGGTGGGCGGCGACCGCAAGGCAGAGTCACTGGCGCGGCATCTCGACGCCCTGGGTGTCGATGGCCGGTCGGTGGTGCTGATCGGCGACTCGCTTGACGACGCCGACGCGGCGCTTTCCGTAGGTGCCCGCGCCGTCCTCTACACCGGCGGTTTCACCGACCGCTCCCGACTGCTCGCCGCCGGCCACCCCGTCGCCGACACCCTCACCGAGGCCGTGACCCTCGCCACCAATCCCCCCGTCCCACCGCGCTGATCATGAAGTTGTTGCGCGCAAAATCGGCGTGTCGGGGCGATAACTTCATGATCGGCCAATTGGAATGGGAGCCGAGGGCTGCGTGTGATTGGTCAGGGAAGTCGGGATTGGGGGATAATCGTGCGGGTGCTTATGGCGAGGTGGTGATCGATCTTGTGGGATGGAGGGGCCGGTGGGGGCGCGGGCCGTGCCAGCAAGATCGCGATTTGTGCACGTCTTCACAAGCGCCTACTCTGTAGTTCCGACGCGCCCTGCTAGCACAGCCGGCAACATCGGTCGCCAGCGGGAGTCCCGAAACGGCCGGCCGGTGGAGCTGGTCGAGGATCGCACCGCACGGAGTCTCATGAGTCAGCACCGTCACCCTGGCGCGCCCGGTCGCGCAGGTGCCGTACCGGCGCTCCCGGATCTGCCGGAGGCGACGGTGGCCCGGCTCCCCGAATATCTCCGTGCCCTGCACAACCTCGCCGAAACCGGTCACGAGACGGTTTCCAGTGAGGGATTGGCAAACGCCGCCGGGGTGAACTCGGCCAAGCTCCGCAAGGACCTTTCCCAGCTCGGCTCGTACGGCACCCGGGGCGTCGGCTACGACGTCGGGCTGCTGATCGACCAGATCGAGTACGTGCTCGGGCTCACCCAGCGCCGGGCCGTCGCCCTGGTCGGGGTGGGTAACCTAGGTCACGCCCTGGCCGGCTACGACGGCTTCGCCAGCCGCGGGTTCCGGATCGCCGCCCTCTTCGACGCCGACCAGGAGCGGGTCGGCGAGGAGATCAACGGCCTGGTCGTACAGCACATCGACGAACTGCCCCGGGTGGCCGCCGAGGAATCCATCGCGATCGGTGTCATCGCCACCCCGGCCACCGCCGCACAACGGGTGGCGGATCAGTTGGTCGCGGTCGGTGTGACGAGCATCCTGAACTTCGCACCGTGCGTACTCTCGGTCCCCGAAGGGGTCGACGTGCGAAAGGTCGACCTGGCCATCGAGTTGCAGATCCTGTCGTTCCACGAGCACCGCAAGGCATCCCTGACCGCGCTTCCCGCCGCCGGTGGGTCCGCCCTCACCGCCCTGCCCGGTGGTCTCGCGGTCACCGAGAGCCAGGAGGCGATCGGCACGTGAAACTCCTCGTCGTGGGCGCGTCCTACCGCACCGCACCGGTCGCCACCCTGGAACGACTCGCGGTGTCACCCAGCGGGCTTGACCGCACCCTGGGGCGCCTGGTCGCGCAGCCGTACGTGAGTGAGGCCGTCCTCGTCTCCACCTGCAACCGGGTGGAGGTCTACGCGGCGGTGTCCGGCTTCCACGGCGGCCTCGGCGACATCTGCGCCGTCCTCGCCGAGCAGGCGGGCTGTCAGCCGGCCGCGCTGGCGAACCATCTCTACGTGCACTACGACGCGGCCGCGGTGGATCACGTCTTCCGGGTCGCCGCAGGCCTGGACTCGATGGTGATCGGCGAGGCGCAGATCCTCGGGCAGCTCCGTGACGCCTACCACTGGGCCAGTGCAGCCGACACCGCCGGGCGGCTGCTGCACGAGCTGATGCAGCAGGCGCTGCGGGTCGGTAAGCGGGCCCACTCGGAGACCGGCATCGACCGCGCCGGCCAGAGCGTGGTCACCGCCGCACTGGGGCTCGCCGCCGGTCACCTCGACGACGACCTCACCGGCCGTCCCGCGCTGATCGTCGGTGCCGGGGCGATGGGCTCGCTGGGCGTGGCGACGCTGTCCCGGCTCGGCGCCGGGCCGCTGACCGTGACGAACCGGAGCACCGACCGCGCCGTCCGGTTGGCCGAGTCGTACGGTGCCGGTGCGCGACCGATGGCCGAGCTGGCCGACACGCTCTGCACGGTGGACATCGTGGTGGCCGCCACCGCCTCCCCCGAGCCGGTCCTCACCCGCGAGGTGGTCGCCGCTGCGGCTGCCGACCGCGCCGCCGGACGTGGCCCGCTGGTCCTGCTCGACCTCGCGGTACCGCGAGACGTCGGCCCCGGCGTCGCCGAGCTGCCCGACGTCGAGGTGATCGACATCGATCGGATGGCCGCGCTGCTCGCCGACGGTCCGGTCGCCGCGGACGCCGCCGCAGTCGAGCGGATCGTGGCCGGCGAGGTCGAGTCCTTCCTCAGCTGGCTGCGTGGTGCCGACGTGGCACCGACCGTCGCCGCGCTGCGCGGCCGGGCCGACGACGTGGTCACCGCCGAGCTGCGCCGGCTTGCGCAACGCCGTCCCGACCTCAGCGACGACCAGCGCGCCGAGGTGGCCCGTACCGTGCACCGAGTGGTCCAACGGCTACTGCACCAGCCGACCGTCCGGGTCCGTCAGCTCGCCGCCGAACCGGGCGGTGACCAGTACACGGCCCTGCTGCGGGAACTGTTCGATCTCCAGGTCCCGCAGACCTCGCCGGTGGACACCGTGCCAGACATCACCCCACCCACCGGAGGCGAGCGATGAACGAGGCCCCGCTGCGCCTCGGTACCCGGGGCAGCAAGCTGGCGATGGCCCAGTCGGGGCACGTTGCCAAGGCGCTGACGGCCCGTACCGGACGCCCCGTCGAACTGATCGAGGTGGTGACCGCCGGTGACCGGTCCAGCGCGCCGGTGCACCGGCTCGGGGTCGGCGTGTTCGTCTCCGCGCTGCGTGACGCACTGGTCGCCGGGACGATCGACTTCGCGGTCCACTCGTACAAGGACCTGCCCACCGCGACCGCGGCGGGGCTGCACATCGCCGCGGTGCCGGCACGCCAGGATCCGCGCGACGCGCTGATTGCCCGCGACGGCAGGACTCTCGCCGAACTCCGTCCCGGCGCGGTCGTCGGCACCGGCGCGCTGCGCCGGATCGCCCAGCTGCACGCGCTGGGCATGCCACTGTCGGTCACCCCGATCCGGGGCAACATCGACACCCGGCTGGCCCGGGTGCTGGGCCCGGAGGCCGACCTGGACGCCGTCGTCCTGGCCCGAGCGGGCCTGGCCCGCATCGACCGGAGCGACGTCATCACCGAGACGCTCGACCCGATGCTGATGCTGCCGGCACCCGCCCAGGGTGCCCTGGCGGTCGAGTGCCGGGTCGACGACCCGGATCTGGTCGAACTGCTCGCCCTGCTCGACCATGCGCCGTCCCGCGCCGCGGTCACCGCGGAACGGGCGATGCTGGCCACCCTGGAGGCCGGATGCTCCGCTCCGGTCGCCGCCCACGCCGAACTCGCGGAAGGCGAGAACGGCGATGAGATCTACCTGCGCGGGGCGGTGATCAGCCCGGACGGCACCCATGAGGTCCGGCTGTCCCGCACCGGTACGCCCGCCGATGCGGCGGAGATCGGTAAGGCACTCGCCGCCGAACTCCTCGACCTCGGCGCCGACTCGATCCTCGGCCCGCAAGGACACGACGGCCCGGGGACCCAGCAATTTGGGAGCACAGAATGACCCGCACCCGTAAGCCCGTAGGCCGTATCGCGTTCGTCGGGGCAGGACCCGGCGACCCGGGCCTGCTGACCCGCCGGGCGCACGACGCCCTGGTCGACGCCGACCAGGTGGTGTACGACCGGGGAGTCCCCGAGTCGCTGCTCGACGTCGTCCGGGCCGAGGCCAGCTCCGACGCCCAGTTCACCCCGGCCGAGGGCGCGCCGGGCGACGTGGCCAAGATCCTGATCTCGGCGGCCCGCTCCGGGCAGAACGCGGTGCACCTGGTGGCCGGCGACCCGTTCGGCCACGACTCGGTGGTCAAGGAGGTGCAGGCGGTGGCGCGTACCGCCGCGCACTTCGAGGTGGTTCCCGGGGTCGGTCAGGCCGAGGGGGTGGCCACCTATGCGGGTGTGCCGCTGCCGGGCGTACGCACCGCCGCCGACGTCGAGGACGTCAGTGCCCTGGACTTCGACGCGCTGGCCGCGGCCGTGCAGCGCGGCTCGCTGGCGTTGGCGGTCGACGCCGGCGATCTGGCCGCGATCCGTGACGGGCTGCTCGCCGCCGGGGTGGACGGCGGCACCGACGTCGGGGTGACCGGGGACGGCACCGGGGAGACGCAGTACACCACCACGTCAACCGTGGACTCCTTCGTCGCGGCGGCACTCGGCTTCACCGGTCGGGTCGTGCTGACCGTCGGCGACGGTGTGGGCCAGCGGGACAAGCTCAGCTGGTGGGAGAACCGCCCGCTGTACGGCTGGAAGGTGCTGGTGCCCCGCACCAAGGAGCAGGCCGGCGCGATGAGCGCCCGGCTGCGTGCGTACGGGGCGATTCCCTGCGAGGTGCCGACCATCGCGGTCGAGCCGCCGCGTACCCCCGCGCAGATGGAGCGGGCGGTCAAGGGCCTGGTCGACGGCAGGTACGCCTGGGTGATCTTCACGTCGGTCAACGCGGTGCGGGCGGTCTGGGAGAAGTTCGCCGAGCACGGCCTGGACGCCCGGCACTTCGGCGGCGTCAAGATCGCCTGTATCGGCGAGGCCACCGCCGACGCCGTCCGTGCCTTCGGCATCCAGCCGGAGCTGATCCCCTCCGGTGAGCAGTCCTCCGAGGGGCTGCTGGCCGAGTTCTCGCCGCACGACGAGGTGCTCGATCCGGTCGGCCGGGTGCTGCTGCCGCGTGCCGACATCGCCACCGAGACGCTCGCCGCCGGGCTCACCGAGCGCGGCTGGGAGGTCGACGACGTGACCGCGTACCGGACGGTCCGGGCCGCTCCGCCGCCCGCCGAGATCCGGGACGCGATCAAGTCGGGTGGGTTCGACGCGGTGCTGTTCACCTCGTCCTCCACGGTCCGGAACCTGGTCGGCATCGCCGGCAAGCCGCACACGCGTACCGTTGTCGCTGTCATCGGGCCCAAGACGGCGGAGACCGCGACGGAGTTCGGCCTGCGGGTCGACGTGCAGCCTCCGCACGCGTCGGTGCCCGATCTGGTGGAGGCGCTCGCCGGCTACGCCGTCGAGCTGCGGGAGAAGCTCGCCGCGATGCCGGCGAAGCAGCGTCGCGGTTCGAAGGTGCAGGGGCCGACCGCGCTGAGGTTCCGGTAGCCGTCTCGGCTCCGGCTGGTCGTCAGGGAGGGTTCGTGCCGTACCCAGAGATTCGGCCCCGCCGACTGCGCCGCACCGCGGCGATGCGTCGGCTGGTCTCCGAGACCCGCGTCGACCCGGCCGAGCTGGTCGTGCCGATGTTCGTCAAGGAGGGGCTGACCGAGCCGCGCGCCATCGCTTCGCTGCCGGGTGTGCTCCAGCACTCGCGCGACTCGCTGCGCAAGGCGGCGGTGGAGGCGGTGCAGGCCGGCGTCGGCGGGATCATGCTGTTCGGAGTGCCGGCGTCGCGCGACGAACGCGGCTCCGGCGGCATCGACCCGGACGGCATCCTCAACGTCGCGATCCGTGACGTGGTGGCCGAGGTGGGCGACGCCACGGTGGTGATGAGCGATCTCTGCCTGGACGAGTTCACCTCGCACGGGCACTGCGGGCTGCTCACCCCGTCCGGTGAGGTCGACAACGACGCCACCCTCGCCGCCTACGCCGAGATGGCGGTGGCCCAGGCCGCCGCCGGGGTCGGGGTGGTCGGGCCGTCCGGGATGATGGACGGCCAGGTCGGGGTGGTACGCCGGGCGCTCGACGCGGCCGGTCACACCGATGTGGCCGTGCTCGCGTACGCCGTGAAGTACGCCTCGGCCTTCTACGGCCCCTTCCGCGACGCGGTGGAATCGGCGCTGGAGGGGGACCGGCGGACCTACCAGCAGGATCCGGCGAACCTGCGCGAGTCGCTGCGCGAGGTCGCGCTGGACGTCGCCGAGGGTGCCGACCTGGTGATGGTCAAGCCGGCGCTGCCGTACCTCGACGTGGTGGCGGCGGTCCGCGCCGCCGTTGACGTCGCCGTGGCGGCCTACCAGGTCTCCGGCGAGTACGCGATGGTCGAGGCGGCTGCCGCGAACGGCTGGATCGACCGGGAGCGGGTGATGCTGGAAACCCTCACCTCGATCCGCCGCGCCGGTGCCCAGATCATCCTCACCTACTGGGCCGTCGAGGCTGCCCAACTGCTCCGCCAGCGCTACTGACCGGCCGCCCGCACCGCACGCCCGGCTTCGTCCGAGCGCGCCCGGCGACAGCCGGTCGGAGCGCGCCCGACTAGCCGTCACCCTGAGTACCTTCTGTTCCTCCCGCCGACCTACCCCGCACATCCTTTGCTCTGCTTCAACCCACGCACAGCTCGCGGAGAGTAGTTGTAGAGTGCGATGGCGGCCTCGCCGCGCCCTGAGTCATCGCTGGTCACAGCCCTTTGCGTGGATTGAAGCAGAGCAAAGGGCGCGTAGGTGTTATTGGTTGGGGTCTAGAAAACGGCCGCCGCCGTCACTCCAAGTGATCGTTGCTGATGGTAGCGGGCCGATCGTCGCCTCCGTGCCCCAGCGTCGCCGGGAGAGCCGCTCCCGGCCGAGCCGACGGCTGCGGGGGTGGCGCGGGCTGTGCGGCGAGGGCGGGTTATCCACAGGCTTTTCCACAGGGGTTGCCGCGCTGGTCTCGGCAGCGGCAAGGTCTGGTGCATGTCCAGTATCTTCGAGCCGCCGGACCTTGGTCCCACGGTGGGGCCGTTTCCAATCGCCGGTCTGGTGCGACGCGCCCGACGGATCGTCGGGCTCAGTCAGCTGCGGATGGCCCGCTTCGCCAAGGTCGCTCCGTCGACCGTCGCGCGCGTCGAGGCCGGCAGCCTGACCCCGAGCCTGGCCGTGCTGGAGCGGCTGCTGGGTGCGGCCGGGCTCTACCTCGTGGTCGTCGACCAGGAGGGGCGGGTCGTGCTGCCGATGGAGGTCTGGGACGACACCCGGGACGGCGCGGAGCGTCGCTACCCGGCGCACCTGAACACCATTCTCGACCCCGAACCCGGCGAATGGTGGGCGGACATCTATGGGCTGGCTCGACCGCCGGAGACCTACCATCGTTCCCGGGCCGACCGGGAGGCGCGGCGGCGCCGCAGTCAGTGGGAGGTGCGGGTGGCCAGGTACCGAAACGTGCCGCCGCTGCCTGACCCGCGTACCTGGTACCAGAACTGACGGCCGGGGAGCCGACCGGTCAGCGGGTCGCGTCGAGGCGGTGGACCAGCTCGGCGACGTCGATGCTGTATTCGCACCAGTCCCGGTCGGTGCGGTAGCCCAACTCGGCGTTGACCTTGAGCATGGCCTCGTTTGCCTGCGCGTTCCAGGTTTGCACCTCGGTCAGCTGCGGCTCGGCCGAGCGCAGCTCCAACAGCATCCGAGCCTTGATCGCCCGGTCGATGCCGTAGCCCCGGTGATCCTGCACCACGATCGTGTCGTACTGGTCGGCGCGGGTCGGGTGCTGAGCCGGCACGACCACCTCGGTCAGACCGGCCACCTCGCCGGTCTGCTCGTGCAGAGCGAGCACGATGTACGGCTTCATGCCCCGTCGGTGCAGGCAGTCGAGGCTGTCCCGGAGCCGCTGCGGATCATACGAACTGGGTCGTAGCTCGCCGTCCTCGATGTCCCGGATCTCGGCCTTGGCCCGCGCGTACGCCTCGATCAGCTCGTCCGGCGGGCCGCCGGGGTGGAATTCGACGCGGTAGCCCGCACCGAGCCCGATGGACATCTCCGCCAACTCGGCCCAGTCGACGCCGGAGAGGTCTAGGACGCTGCGGGTCTCGACGTACTCCCGGCCGAAGCCGAGCGATTCGTAGAAGGCCACGGCAGGAGTGTCGCCGACCACCTCCACCCCGATCGACTCGAAGCCCTCCTGGTAGACGCGGCGGGCCGCGCGCAGGACGAGATCACGGCCCAGGCCACTGCGCCGTACGGTCGGGTGAACCAGGACCTCAAGCACGCCGATGTTGCCGAGCAGCAGCACATGCACCTGACCGAGGATCGCCCCCGGGGTGCCGTCGGCATCCGGATCCTCCTGGGCGATCCAGGAGATCCGCCGTTCGCCCGGCATCACCTCGGCGAGGTACTCCCGCAGGGAACTCTCCCGCCACGGCGGATCCTGCGGGAGATCGACCGCCAGAACCGCGTTCAGCGTGTCCAGCAGCGACGCGATCTCGGCGGACGACGCGGTCCTGGGGTCCCACTCGCGCACCATCACCTGTCTAGCTTGCCGTTAACCGCAGCCGGGGGGAAGTGTCCAGTTCTCCAATGTATGCGGACGATCACTTCACGTGCGACTGGCCTGTCCGTACCGGTTGGCGGCGTCGAAGACGTCCTGGGCGTACCTTCGGACATCGTTGTACGACAGGATCGCGTTCCACCAGTCACCCGGAATGGTGAGGTTGCGGCCGCCCTTGCACAGGTACATGCCGGCGGCGAGCGCGGCGTCGTGGATGTTGTGCGGGTCCTTGCGACCGTCGTTGTCCGCGTCCGCGCCGATCTCCTCCCAGGTGGTCGGAATGAACTGCATCGGCCCGATCGCCCGGTCGTAGGTGGTGTCGCGGTCCAACTCGCCCCGGTCGGTGTCGGCGATCCGCATCCGGTTGCCCTGACCGTCCAGCGGCAGACCGATGATTTCCGGGACCGCCCGGCCGTCCGCGCCGAGCTGGGCGTTGTTGGCCTGGCCGTGCCGGGACTCGACCAGACCGATCGCGGCCAACGTGGTCCAACTCAGACCGCAGGCGCGATCGGTTTCGGCAAGCACCAGCTCGGCGTAGCCGTACGCCTGCATGGCGATCGGGTCGATGCCGACCTTGGCACCCGTGTCGCGGGCCCAGCCGGCCAGGGCGTCGGACGGGCGTCCACCGGCCGGCCCGGCGGTGCCCGGCGGGGCCACGCCCGGCGGAAGGGTCGCGGTGGGAGGCGGGAACTGCCCTGGTGGCGGTACCGCACCGGACGGCGGCAGGTCGCTGGGCAGCGCGTCGGGCACGTCGGCGGTGGCGTCGGCCGCCACCGGGCGCGGGGCACCGAGGGTGGCGGGCACCAGCAGCGCGCCGGCCGTGGCGGTCGCGGCGACCAGAGCGAGCAGAAACACGCCGGGCAGGGTCAGCCGACCACTGGGTCGGCGCGACCAGTCGCGGGTCGCCCGGGCCGCGGCGCGAGGCCCCGGCAGGCGTGCGGCGTGCCCGAAGCGCACCCGGCGACGCCGGGCTACCGGTGCACCGGACTCCGGAGTGGACCCCTCGACAGTGGTCTTCGGCTTCGATCCGGCGTCGGAGACCTCATCCGGCCCGGTCGTGGCGCCGCTCTTCGGGCCGTCCGCCGCAGTGGTGTCGGGCGCGGTGCCGGCGGCTGGGGTGCCGGCGGGCGCGGTGCCGGCCGCCGCGTCGTCGGCCGGCTTGCCGGAACTCAGCCAGGGCCGGCGGGGTCGGGGCAGCCTGGTCGCCGGCCCGTCCAGGCCGGCGCCGGAGTCGGCGCGCGGCGTGGCCGGTCGGAGGGGCCGAAGGGTGGTGCGCTCTTCGCCGTCTGCCACCCGTTGAGTATCACCCATGTCCCCGCCGACGTCAGGTCCGGTCGTAGGCTGATGTCATGCCCTGGTACGAGTTTCGTTGCCGCGCCTGCGGCGCCACCTTCGAGGTCAACCGTCCGATGGCGCGGGCCGGTGAGCCGGCGCCCTGCCCGCAGGGGCACGCCGACACGGTGAAACTGCTTTCCACGGTCGCGGTCACCGGTCGCGGTGGTGGCGGGTCCGGTGCCTCGTCCGCCCCGGCCGGTGGCGGTTGCTGTGGTGGCGGCTGCGGCTGCTGACCGCGCCGGCAACGTTCGTGAATGGGTGGTACGGGTGATGCCGCCCTTGCCCGGACGCCGGGTCCGATGGCACCTTGGGTCGGAGTCTCGGCCGGCCGTTCTCACGATGCGTGATGATCTGGTCTCGGGAAGTATGGTGCCGAGACCAGGGGGGGAGGTTCCACGCATGCCGCCACGGATCCACCTCCCGACCGGCTGGGTGACCTTCGTTTTCACCGACATCGAGGGCTCCACCCGGTTGGCGCAACTGCTCGGGTCGGGCTACCGACCGGTGCTGGCCGAGCATCGACGGCTGCTGCGGCGGACGATCGCGGCGACCGAGGGCGCGGAGCTGCTGACCGAGGGCGACTCGTTCTTTCTGGCCTTCGACGACGCCGGAGCGGCGTTGACCGCCTGTCTGACCGCGCAGCGGGCGCTCGGTGAGCACGACTGGCCGACGCCCGAGGCGGCCCCCCGGGTCCGGATGGGACTGCACACCGGTTGGGCGGAGCCACGCGACGGCGAGTACGCCAGTCCCGAGGTGCACCGGGCGGCCCGCGTCGCCGCCGCGGCGCACGGCGGGCAGATCCTCTGCTCCGGTGCCACGGCGCGGCGGGCCCGTCCACTGCCGGCCGGCGCCTCCCTGCTCGACCTCGGGCTGCACCGGCTGCGTGGCTTCGACGACCGGGAACGGCTCTTCCAGCTCGTCGCACCCGGCCTGGAGCGGCAGTTTCCACGACCGCGTACCGCCGACGCGGTGGCGCACAACCTGCCGATCCAGGTCACCACGTTCGTCGGTCGGCAGACCGAACGCGCCGAGCTGAGGCGACTCGTCGCCCGGCACCGGCTGGTCACCGTGCTGGGCGCGGGCGGCAGCGGCAAGACGCGGCTGGCCGTGGAGTTTGCCACCGACCTGGTGGACGAGTACCCGGACGGGGTCTGGTTCGTCGACATCGCCGCGGTCACCGACCCCGGGCTGGTCGCATTCGCGGTCGCCGCCGTACTCGGGCTGCGTCCGGAGCCGGGCCGCCCGATGGTCGACACGCTTGTGGAGTACGCGGCTCCCCGCCGGATGCTGATCGTGCTCGACACCTGCGACGCCCAGCCGGCGTCCTGCGCCGAGGCGGTGTCCCGGCTGCTGTCGGGCGGCGGTGGGGTGCGGGTGCTGGCGACGACCCGGGAACCGCTGGGATTGCCCGGCGAGGTGGTGTGGCGGATTCCGCCGCTGTCCGTCGATCCGGCGCCGGACGGCACCGAGAGCGACGCGGTGGCGCTGCTGTTGGACCGTACGGCGGCGGCCCGCGGCGGGCGGCAGCCCGACCCGTCCGAGTCGGCCGACGTACGGCGGGTGGTGCGGCGACTGGACGGGTTGCCGCTCGCCATCGAGCTGGCTGCGGCCCGGCTGCGGGTGCTCTCGGTCGGTCAGCTCGCCGAGCGTCTCGACGACGTGCTCGGCACGCTTGACGCCGGCCGCGAGGATCCGCTGCCGCCACCAGCCGATCGGGGTAACACCGGCAACCAGCGGGACACGGTCGACCTGGCCGCGGCGGCCACCGGTGTCGACCCTTCGGCCCCGGTGACCCGGGCGGCGGCCCGCTCAGCGGTCGAACGGCACCTGACCATGCAGGCGACGGTGACCTGGTCCTACCGGACGCTCGGGCCGCGGGCCGCCCGACTGCTGCGCTGGTTGGCGGTCTTCGCCGGCCCGGTCGACCTGCCCACGGTGGAGTGGCTGCTCGACGACGATCCGCTCGACCCGCTGTCGGTGCTGGTCGACAAGTCCATGGTGCTGGCGGAGCCACACGCGGCCGGCTGCACGTACCGGATGCTCGACCCGATCCGGGCGTACGCGGCGCGCCGGCTCGCCGAGGCCGGTGAGGAGCAGGCGGCCCGAGACCGGCATGTGGCCTGGTCGGCGCACGCCCTGGAGCGGGCACACCTCGGCCCGGACGCGCAGCCGGTGACGCTCTCGCTGTACGCGCTGGATCCACTCGCCGGTGAGCTGCGTGCCGCACTGCGATGGTGTGCCACGGGTGGCAGCGCCCGGGTCGGCCTGCGGCTGGCCGGCGGGCTGGACCAGTGGTGGCGCGAGCGCGGACTGGCCCGGGAAGGGCGGCTCTGGCTGTTCCGGTTGTACGGCCGGCTGGCCGAGACCGGCGAGGTGATCCCGGAGGACGAGCTGGCGGCGGCGTACCACATGCATTCGCTGCACGCCGGCGGCGACGGCGAGTTCGGCGAGGAGCTGCGTTTCTCGCAGCGGGCGGAGGCGGCGGCCCGTCAGGCCGCGGACGCCGGTCTGCTGGCCCGGGTGCTCGCCGGTCGGGCCGCCCCACTTGTCGACATGGGACAGTTCGCCGAGGCGGAGCGGGTCTGCCGGGAGGTCATCGACTGGGCGCAGGATCAGGGGGTCGAGTCGGAGGCGTTGTTCGCCGTGTTCCGCCTGGCCGAGTTGCTGTGGCGGCGGGGCGCGCTGGACGAGGCGGCGGAACTGCTCGGCGCGGCCCGACCGGTGGAGGCGTCCCGGCCGGTCGATCGGGGGCGCCGCTCGGTGGACATGCTGCTCGGCATGGTCGCGCTGGCTCGGGGAGACCTGGTGGCCGCGCATGAGCATCTGCTGGCGGCACTCCGGTCGCGGATGAATCACGGCTTCCACGGACGGGCCTGCGACACGTTGAACGCGGTCGCGGTGCGCTGCGCGGTCGGCGATCAGCCGCTGACCGCGGCCCGGCTTTTCGGTGCCGCCCAGGCGACCCGGGCGGGCCTGCGCTCGACACCGGGCATCTTCGAGACGTACTGGACGGAGCGGCAGGCGGCGCTGCGGCGGGTGCTGGGCGACGCCCCCTTCGACGAGGCGTACGGCGAGGGTGCCGAACTGGGGCTGGACGAGGCGGTCGCGTTGGCGCTCGGCGTCGAGCATCCCGACCTGGCGGCCGATTCGGGGCGGTTCGCCTCGGGGGCGGGTCGCTCCGCTCCGCCTCAACCCAGCACCGTCGACCGGCACACCGAGCACGCCTGAGCGACCGTCGGTCTCTGATCGGCGGGACGCCCGGCCGCGGTTGCTGCCGGGCGTCCGTCACCGATGGTTCAGGCGCGAGCGCGGCGCTCGGCGTCGGCCTTCATCCGGGCGGCCCGGTCGATGTCGGACTGCTGGACGGCGGCTACCGACCCGAAGATGGCGACCGCCTGGTAGTAGGTCCACGCCAAGCTCAGGCAGGCTGGCCGGACGACGGAGTTGTAGGTGGCGCAGGACCGCTTCAGATCCTCGTAGAAGGCGCTGTCGAGGCGCGGCTTGTTGGCACTGAACTGGCCGACCGCCTTGTAGTTGCGGTAGCCGAAGTCGTGCCGGGCACAGGAGAGGCTGAACTTGAAACCGAGCGGATTGTCCGGGCTCGACGAGCAGTAGTCGGTTGACCAGTCGAAGTTGTACTCGGCCCAAGGTGCGCGGTTCTGGCGGGCGGAGTACCAGGCGTTGTAGCTGCTGGCGCTGGTCTGGGTCCAGCTGGACAGGACGGACAGCTTCTGCTGTGGAGTGACGGCCGCCGCGGCGGGGGAGGCCACGGCGAGGGCGGTGAGCAGCGCGAGTACGCCAGAGGCGAGGATGGTGGCGAGACGTCTGGGCACGGTCATACCTCCGCGGGGGTGGCTGGTGGAGCCAGCTGTTACCGGCAAGTTACCCGGGGTTAGATCAGTTTCGATCAATGGCGCGGCCTGCCGGTGTTACCCGCGAGAAATATTGGTGACCTGTGCCGAAACAGACGAATGCCCTGGACACCGGCGGTGTCAGGGCACTGGTCAGGGACGCCTAGTCGAAGAAGCGGGCCAGGTGGGTGGCGGAGGGGCCGTCGTCGTCCGGTCCCAGCGGAGTGAGGTCGGCGAAAATGGACGCACCGTCGCTGCCGGCGTGCAGGGGGTACCAGCGCGGGGTCCCCGGGGGTCGCATCACGCAGATGCCCTTGATGGTCTGCACGTCCAGCAGCCGCACGTGGGTCGGGTCGGCCACCGCGTTCACATGCCCCCACCAGGGGCTCATCACGTGCAGCACGCCCCCGGGGCGGAGCACCCGGTGACACTCGTCCAGCAGGGGCAGGAAGTCCATCAGGTGCTCCAGGATGTGCACCGCGAACAGCACGTCGACCGAGTCGTCGGCCAGCGGCAGGGAGCCGGACAGGTCGGCGACTGCGTCCACCCCCGGGGCGGGGAAGATGTCGAGCCCGAGATTGCCCGGCCACTGCTTGGTGGCGCCGCAACCCAGGTCGACCACCACCGGGTGGCGTCCGCCGACCCGCACCCGGCACCAGACACCGAAGACGCCGGCCAACCGGCCGACCTGCTCGCGTACCAGTCGCAGCTGCGCCGGCTCGTCGACCTCGCCGGTCAGGTGGGCGACGCCCCGGTCGAAGCGGACCTCGACACCGAGTGGGCGCAGTCGCTCGTCGTGGCGGACCTGGTCCAGCCACGCCTCGGTGAGGAACCCGTCCACCGCCCGCAGTCGCTCGGCGGAGGACGGAGTGTGTGCCAACGCGACCATACCGGCCACCTCCGGCCGGCCCGTTACCCGGATAGCTGCCCGGTATGCGCTGGTTGTCCCTGAAATTCGTGCCGGGTCAACGCGCGATGGGCCGCCGGGGACGTCCCGTACGCATCCGCTGCCGCGGTGCGGCCGCCGTCCGGGGCCGCTTCAGGTGATAGCGGTGCAACTCGTTGTTACCCGGCAGGGACGGGTCCTCGCTCATCGCGACCAGCTCCCAGCCCTGGTCGCCGGCCCGGTTGAGATGGGCCAGCGCGGTGTCGCCGTACGGCGTGACGTCGATCATGGATCCGTCGGGGCCGTACCAGGAGAAGATGACCTCGAAGCCGAGGTCGTTGGTGGCGGCCTGGCGGCGGCGCACCAACAGGGCGTACTCCCACCTGAGCATGAGGTCATTGTCGCCCCGTCGTCCGGATCCCGCCGGATCAAAACTCGGTGATCCGCCCGGCGTCCACCCGCAACCGCCGGTCGAGACGTACCGCCTCCAGCATCCGTCGGTCATGGGTCACCAGCAGCAGCGTGCCCGGAAAACTGGCCAGTGCGGACTCCAGTTGCTCGATGGCCGGCAGATCGAGGTGGTTCGTCGGCTCGTCCAGCACCAGCAGGTTGACGCCGCGCCCCTGCAACAGGGCCAACGCGGCCCGGGTCCGTTCGCCCGGGGAGAGCGTCGCGGCCGGTCGCAGCACGTGCTGCGCGCGCAGGCCGAACTTGGCCAACAG
Organism: Micromonospora sp. NPDC000442; assembly: GCF_042898635.1. NCBI lineage: Bacteria > Bacillati > Actinomycetota > Actinomycetes > Micromonosporales > Micromonosporaceae > Micromonospora > Micromonospora sp. NPDC000442. The sequence goes on from NZ_JBIAYZ010000004.1 coordinate 369,612, forward strand.
CGTCCGCGCGTCCGCCGGGGACATGTCCGGCACCGCCGCCCGGAACGCGTCCAGCAACGGCGCGTCACCGAGGAACAGTCCACGGGCCTGGTCCACCTCGCCGACCACCACGCCCGGCCCGAGCGCCGCCTGGCCGGCGTCCAGCGGCAAGCGGCCGAGCAGGGCGGCCAGCAGGGTCGACTTGCCGGAACCGTTCGCCCCGGTCACCGCCACCCGGTCCGCCCAGTCGATCTGAAGGTTCACCGGGCCGAGGGTGAAGTCGCCCCGGCGTACCACGGCATCGCGGAGCGTGGCCACGACGGCGCCGGCGCGGGGCGCGGCAGCGATCTCCATCCGCAGCTCCCACTCCTTGCGTGGCTCCTCCACCACCTCCAGGCGTTCGATCAGACGCTCGGTCTGCCGGGCCTTCGCCGCCTGCTTCTCGGACGCCTCGGACCGGAACTTGCGGCCGATCTTGTCGTTGTCGGTGGCCTTGCGCCGGGCGTTGCGGACCCCCTTCTCCATCCAGGCCCGCTGGGTACGCGCCCGTGCCTGAAGCCCAGCCCGCGTGTCGGCGTACTCCTCGAAGTCGGCGCGCGCCTGGCGGCGGGCCACCTCCCGCTCCTCCAGGTACGCCGCGTAGCCACCGCCGAAGTGGTTCACCTGCTGCTGGTGCAGGTCCAGCTCTAGCACCGAGGTCACCGTGCGGGCCAGGAACTCGCGGTCGTGGCTGACCAGCACCGTGCCGGCGCGCAGCCCGGTGACGAAGTTCTCCAGCCGGTCCAGCCCGGCCAGGTCCAGATCGTTCGTCGGCTCGTCGAGCAGGAAGATGTCGTACCGGCTGAGCAGCAGCGACGCCAGACCGGCGCGGGCCGCCTGGCCGCCGGAGAGGCTGGTCATCTCCTGGTCGAGGTCGACGGCGAGGCCCAGTTCGCCGGCCACCTCCTCGGCCCGCTCGTCCAGGTCGGCACCGCCGAGCCCGAGCCAGCTCTCCAGTGCGACGGCGTACGCGTCGTCCGCGCCCGGCGCGCCGGCGGTGAGCGCGGCGGTCGCCGCGTCGAGGGCGGACTGCGCACCGGTGACACCGGTGCGGCGGGCCAGGAACGCCCGAACCGTCTCCCCGGGGCGGCGCTCCGGCTCCTGCGGTAGGTGCCCGACGCTCGCGCCGGGCGGGCTCACCGAGACGCTGCCGGCGTCGACCGGCAACAGACCGGCGAGCGTACGCAGCAGCGTCGACTTGCCGGCACCGTTCGCACCGACCAGGCCGACCACGTCGCCCGGCGCGACCACGAGGTCCAGTCCGGTGAAAAGGGTTCGTTCCCCGTGCCCGGCGGCGAGGTCCCTGGCGATCAGCGTGGCGCTCACAAGGAGCCGAGCCTACCCGTCGCCGCGCGGTGAACCCCCGGGACGAGGCAGACTCACGTGCGTGTTGACCACTCTGGCGATCGACTGCGGGGGCGGCGGGATCAAGGCATCCGTCCTCGACGGCGCGGGCACCATGCGGGCGCAGCCGATGCGGGTGCCGACGCCGTACCCCCTGCCGCCGGAGCTGTTCGTCCGGACGCTCGTGGAACTCGGCGGTCGGTTGCCGGCGGCCGGTCGGGTGACGGTGGGGATGCCCGGCATGATCCGACACGGCGTGGTGGTGGCCACCCCGCACTACGTGACCCGTTCGGGCCCACGCAGCCGGGTCGACCCGGCGCTGCTCGCCGAGTGGTCCGGGTTCGACGCCCGCAGCGCGCTCTCGGCCGCGTTCGGCCTGCCGGCGCTGGTGCTCAACGACGCCGAGGTGCACGGTGCCGGGGTGGTCGCCGGCACCGGCTGCGAACTGGTGCTGACCCTCGGCACCGGGCTGGGCAGCGCCCTCTTCGACGGTGGGGTGCTCGCCCCGCACCTCGAACTGTCACACGCCCCGGTGCGCTGGGGCACCACCTACGACACGTACGTCGGTGAGCCCGAGCGTCGCCGGCTGGGCGACGCGTTCTGGTCCCGGCGGATCCGGCAGGTGGTGGAGGGGCTGCGCCCGGTGTTCCGATGGGACCGGCTGTACCTGGGCGGAGGAAACTCGCGGCGGATCCGGCCCGAGCAGCTCACCCGGATGGGTGACGACGTCGTGGTGGTCCCCAACAGCGCCGGCATTGTCGGTGGCGTCCGCGCCTGGGACCTCGCCACCGTCTGAAGACCGTCTCTCAGGTAGGGAAAGCGACCGGGAACAGTCGCGGTACCGCCGGTGTTGTGCCAGCGTCGGAGCAGTGGTGCGACACGGAGGGGGTGGCGGCATGGATCTTCTGGCCGAGTACCGGCGGGCGACCCTGTTCTTCGAGGCGGGCGACCCCAGCGGCGCGGCCCGGCTGCTCGAACCGATCATCGCGGCGGAGCCGGACAACGCCGCCGTACGACAGTTGCTGGCCCGGGCCTACTTCCAGTCGGCACAGCTCAGCCGGGCCGAGGAGCAGCTGCGGGAACTGGTCGACCGCAACCCCAGCGACCACTACGCCCACCACGTGCTGGGCCGGACGCTGGAACGGCTCAACCGGTACACCGACGCGCTGCGTCACCTGCGCATCGCGGCGGCCATGCACTCGTCCAACGACGACTACACCGCGGCCCTGCGCCGGGTCGAGACCCGGGTCGGCGGCCGCTGATCCCGGACCCACGCGTCGAGAGGGCAGCCCGACCGGGCTGCCCTCTCGACGTCTGCGGGGACCCGGCAGCCGGCGTGCCCACGATGGCCAGGCCGGCGCCCGGCGTGCCTACGATGGCCGCATGAGAGCCGACCGGGCGGTGGACGTGGCATGAAGCTGAAGCTGGATCTGCACGACATCTTCAACAAGGGCCACGACATCGACCGGGCACTGCGCGGGATCATGGACGAGGCGGTGGCCAAGAAGGCCACCCTCGTCGAGATCATCCCGGGCAAGGGTTCCGGCCAGCTCAAGAAGCGCGTGCTGCGCTTCCTCGACCAGAAGGACGTCAAGCAGCTCTACCACCGGGTCGAGAAGGACTCCAAAAACTTCGGCCGCCTCTTCGTCCACTTCCGCTGGAAGTAACCCCTCCCACACCTCGCCGATCTTGCACTTTCGGTCGGCCTTATGGCCGCTTCGCCGCATTTGCGGGGACCAAAAGTGCAAGATCGCGGGGTGGGGTGGGGGTGGGGTGGGGGTTAGAGCGGGTAGGTGCGGGCTACGGCGAGCATTTCGGAGGTGTGGGAGCCGGCGACGCCGACGTTTGGGGGGCGGGGGCGGAAGCCGGGGAGGGCGTCCAGGCCGTCGCTGGCGTCCATCGCGCGCAACGCGATGCGGTCCGCCTTCGGTGCGACGGTGAGCGTGACCTCGATGCCCTCGGGCGGTGGGGCGTGGAAGACCACCCCGAACCCCCAGCGGCCGTCGCGGACCTCGACCGGGACCGAGCGGCCGGCGACTTCGGCCCGCCGCACCTCCGCGGTGGACGTGTCGACGTGCAGGGTGGTCAGGCGCACCTGACGTTGCGGGGTGAGTCGTAGGGTCACCGTACGCTCACCTGCGGTGGTGGTGTCCGTCAGCACGTCCAGCCGGGGCGCGGGTAGGTCGGCGGGCTGTGCCGGGCCGCCGAGCAACTCGTCGCCGCCGATCCCGGGGAACTCGGCGGCGACCTGGACCGGGCCGTCCACGTACTCGTCGGTCCAGGGCTGCGGCTCGGTCTCGTGGCTGAGCCAGCGGGCCTGGCCGGTGCCGGCGTCCAGCGCGTACATCAGGTGGGTGGGCGCGGGGTGCGCGGCGTCGAACCGGTCGACGGCGATGCCGGTCCCGGCGAGGACCACCACGGCCAGCGCGGCGGCCCCGGCCGGCAGGGCACCGAGTCGGCGGGCCCGCAGGGCCAGCATGCCCCGCTGACCGCCGGCCTGCGGGTGCAGCAGGTCGATCACGGGCAGCGCGGCGAGACCGAGCAGCACCGCGAAGAGCGCCGCGACGCCGCCCATCGCCATGCCCAGCGCCGGGAAGAGCAGCACCACGGTGGGGAGCAGCAGGATCACCGCGATCGCGGCCGCGACGGTCACCGCGATCACCGGTACCGGGCCGTCGAGGCGGGTGGCCAGCGCCACCAGTCCACCGAGCGCCCCGGCCAGGGCGGGCAGGGTCGCCAGGTAGGCCCCGCCGGGTGCCAGGAACGCGAGCAGCACACCGAGCAGCGCCAGCCAGCCGAGCCCACCGATGGCCAGCGCGGCTGGCCCGACCCGGCGTCGGCTCAGCGCGTACCAGGCGAACACGACGGCGGCGGCGAGCGACAGTACGGCCAGCCGGTACCAGGTCGGCCGGTACGGGTCGAGCAGTTCGGCGTTGCCCGGCCGGAGAGCGGCGATCGCCGCCCAGAGGAGTTGGGCACCCACCGGCGCCACCACGATCGGCACCAGGGCCAGGCCGAAGCCGGCGGCCAGCCGACCGGCCGTGACCCGATTCCGGCGCCGGGCCAGCCAGCCGAGCACGACCACGCCGCTCAGTGCCAGCAGCGCCAGCGGCAGTACCAGCCAGCCGGGGTAGCGGGCGAGGCCGCCGGGCACCGGGAAGTAGGTGGCGTCGTGACCGGCCCGCAGGTCACCGAGGTCGATCCGGCCGAACTCCCGGACGAGACCCAGGGCGTTGTCACCGTGGTGCTGGAGGCTGGCCCGGTCCATCGAGGCCGGGGTGTCCAATGGTGTGTGGTAGGTCGCACCGCCGTCCAGGTAGGCCGAGTTGAGCCCGAGGAGCCCCTCGTCGAGGAAGGCGGTGAAGTCGGTGTCGTTGGGCAGCGCGCGGTACACCTCCACCGCGAACGAGGTGCCCACCGGGTGCGGCGCGGCCCGGCCGAAGACCTCGACCAGGCGCGCGTTCTCCGGTGAGGTCTCGAACATGATGACCGGCCCGGTGCGGCCCCGTGCCTCCAGGTTGAGCACCACACCCTTGCCGGCGGCGAGCGGATGCTCGGAGGCGAACGCCGAGGCGCCGCAGAGGCATGCCTCCTCCGCGTCGGTGAGGACGAAGACGACGTCGTTGCGGGGCGCCGAGCTGTCGGTCAGCGCACGGGCCACTTCCAGGATGGTCGCGACCCCCGCGGCGTCGTCGTTGCCACCCGGCCCGGTCTGCACCGCGTCGTAGTGCGCGACCAGGAACACCGTCCCGGTGGGGTCGGTGCCGGGCAGTCGCGCCACCACGTTGCGAACCCGGGCCAGGGTGGCGCCGCCCGCCGCGCCGCTGAGCTGTCCGGCCTCCTCGGCGACGGTGTCCTGCACCTGCGTCTCCAACCCGAGGTCACGCAGCACGCCTTCCAGGTAGCCTCGGACCTCCTCGTTGGCCGGGCTGCCCGCGACGTGCGGCCGCCCGGCGACCTGCGTCACGTGCGGGTACGCGCGCCCGGCGCTGAACTCGCCGGTCGGCGTGTCGGCCGGCCGGGGCGCCGGAGGGCGCAGGTCGAGCAGGGCGCCCGCGCCGACGGCGACGAGCGCGACGAGCGCCGCCAGCGCGGCGAGGGGACGTCGACGCGGCCGGGAGAGGGCGCGGTCGGCGGCGGGGCTGGGGGTTGCGCCCACGGGTGGCTCCTTGCGAGGGGGTGGTCCTGGGGTGGACATCATCCTCCATGCCACCTGAGGGTGCCCCGTCGTGTTGTGTGCGAACGTTGTCTAATACAGGATCAGCAGGGCACTCGGAAGGAGCCCGACATCACCAGCGATCTTCCGCCAGTCGCGGCGGTGACCCCGCCGGCCCGGGGGACCGGGATGAACGGTCCCTCCGTCGTGTCGTGGCCATACCCGCAGGGAGGGCTGGGCGGCAACCCGAACCTGCCCCCCGGGGAGCGGCTGCGTGTGCTGCTGGTGGAGGACGACGAGGGTGACGCCTTCCTGGTCGGCGAGCTGCTGGCCGAGACGAACTCCGGGATCGACCTGCTGGTGGCGACCAGCCTGAGCGAGGCCCGTCGGCGGATCGCGGGGGTCGACTGCGTCCTGCTCGACCTGGGGCTGCCCGACGCGCAGGGGCTGGACGGGCTGCGGCAGGTGCTGGAGATGTCACGCAGCGCGGCCGTCTGTGTGCTCACCGGTCGCACCGACGAGCACCTGGGCATCGTGGCGGTTGCCGAAGGAGCACAGGACTACCTGGTCAAGGGTCAGGTCGACGGGGTGCTGCTAACCCGGGCGCTGCGCTACGCGGTGGAGCGCAAACGGGCCGACGAGAACGCCCGCCGGCTGCGTGAGGTGGAGTTGCGCCAGGCCGAGTCGGCCCGGTTGGAGCGCGGCCTGCTGCCCCAGCCGCTGATGTCGACCGACCAGATCGCCGTGCACACCTTCTACCGGCCCGGCCGGCATGCCGCCCTGATCGGTGGGGACTTCTACGACGTGGTGCAGACCCGTCCGGACCGGGTGGATCTGATCATCGGTGACGTCTGCGGACACGGCGTGGACGAGGCGGCTCTCGGCGTCGAGCTGCGGGTGGCCTGGCGGGCGCTGATCCTCGCCGGGGTGCCGGACGACGAGGTGCTTCCCGCGCTGGAACAGGTGCTGATGAGCGAGCGCCGGCTTCAGGAGATCTTCGCGACCGTGGCGACGGCTCGGCTGGACCTGAACGCCGGTCAGGCGACGGTGCGGCTGGCCGGCCATCCGCCACCGGTGCTGCTCGCCGGCGGGCGGGTGACTCCGGTACCGGCGCCGGGCGGTCTGCTGCTCGGCGTACGGCCGCGCCGGCCCGTCGCCTTCGACCTGAAGTTCGACACCGAGGACTGGTCTCTGCTGATGTACACCGATGGCCTGATCGAGGGCCGGGTGGGCGCGGGCGACGAACGTCTCGACGTGCCCGGCCTGACCCGCCTGCTGACCGAGCCGGCCAGTCGGGCGGTTCCGCTGCCCGACCTGCCGGCCTGGCTGGTCGGTCGCGCCGAGCAGCTCAACGACGGGCCGTTCGCCGACGACGTGGCGATGCTGCTGGTCACGCGGGGTGGTGGCCGGTGACGACCACGGGTGCCGGCTGGAGCCTGCGCGGTCGGTTGGCCGTGCTCGTCGCGGTCGTCGGGTTGCTGTTGATCGGGGTGGCCGTCGCGGAGGCGGTGGTCGCCACCCGCAACCGGGCGCACATCGACGCGGTGCTCAACCAGACCGGTCCGCTGCGGGCCCAGTCCCAGGAACTGCTCGCGGTCCTGGTCGACCAGGAAACCGCGATCCGGGGGTACGCGCTGACCGGCGAGCGGGAGGATCTCGCCCCGTTCGACACCGGAAGGCAGCGCGAGCAGGAACTGGCCGGCTCGATGGACCGGCTGTTGATCAGCTACCCGGAGCTGCGCGACGAGTTCGGCACGGTGCAGCAGCGGGCGGAACAGTGGCGGCAGACGGTCGCCCTGCCGGTCATCGCAGCCATCGAGACCGGTGGCGCCGCGGCCGGTCAGCAACTGCTCACCGACCAGTCGCGGCAGCAGTTCGACCAGATCCGGGTCGCCGTCGACGTGCTTCAGAACGGCATCCTCGAAGTTCGCGACGAGGCCGCCGCGGACGTACGCAGCACCAGCAACCTGCTGGTGCTGCTGCTGGTCATCGCGGCGCTCGTGGTGCTGGTCGCCGGGATCGTGCTGCTCACCTCGCTGGAACGGATGGTGATCCGTCCGCTGACCAGCCTGGCCGGGCAGGTCCGGGAGGTCGCCGTCGGCGACTACGGCCACCGCATCACCGGCACCGGTCCGCCGGAGTTCCAGCGTCTCGGCGAGGACGTGGACGCCATGCGGCAGAAGATCGCCGCGGACCTGGCCGAGGTGCGTGAGGCACGGGAGCGGATCGAGTGGGTCAACGCCCAGTTGCAGAAGCAGGCCGAGGAGCTGACCCGGTCCAACCGTGACCTGGAGCAGTTCGCCTACGTCGCCTCGCACGACCTGCAGGAACCGCTACGCAAGGTGGCGAGTTTCTGCCAGCTGCTCCAGCGGCGCTACGCCGGGCGGCTCGACGAGCGGGCCGACCAGTACATCGCCTTCGCGGTGGACGGTGCGCAGCGGATGCAGCGGCTGATCAACGACCTGTTGGCCTTCTCCCGGATCGGCCGGCTCACCACGGGCTTCACCGATGTCGACCTGAACCGCCTGATGGCGGAGGTGGCGGCACAGACCGAGCCGGCCCGGCAGTACGCCGACGCCGAGCTGACCTGGGGCGAGCTGCCGGTGATCCGCGGCGAGGAGCCCCTGCTGACCAACCTGCTGGTCAACCTGGTCAGCAACTCGGTGAAATTCCGTCGGGCGGATGTTCCGCCGAAGGTGCACGTCTCGGCCCGGCTGATCGGCGAGGATTGGGAGATCACCTGCCAGGACAACGGCATCGGGATCGAGCCGGAGTTCGCCGACAAGATCTTCGTCATCTTCCAGCGGCTGCACGCCAAGGACGCGTACCCGGGTACCGGGATCGGGCTGGCGATCGTCAAGAAGATCGTGGAATACCACGGTGGTCGGGTCTGGGTGGACACCGACGTGCCCGAGGGGACGGCGATTCGTTTCACCCTGCCCGCGCTGCCCGCCGACGTCGAGGCCGCGACGAGCGCCACCGGTGCGGACGGGTCCGGTGCGGACGGGGACGCAGCGGACGGGCCTGATCCGGCGGAGGTCGGCACGGACGCGGCGCCGGGCCGGGCCGCTGACGAGGCTCCGGCGGGTGACGGTACCGTCGGCGCCGAGGCCGGCGGCGAATCGGAGCGCCCCTCGGCCGTCGCTGGCCTGTCACAGACCGGCGGTGGGACAGGTGGCATGAAGGAGGCGGTGGGATGACCGCGCCCGCGGACGGCAACAGCCCGATCGAGGTGCTCCTGGTCGAGGACGACCCGGGTGACGTGTTGATGACCCAGGAGGCGTTCGAGGAGCACAAGCTGCGCAACCGGCTCAACGTCGTCTCCGACGGTGCCGAGGCGCTGGCCTACCTGCGTCGCGAGGGCCAGTACGCGGACGCGGAGCCGCCGGACCTGATCCTGCTCGACCTGAACCTGCCCCGGCGCGACGGCCGGGAGGTGCTGGAGGAGATCAAGAAGGATGAGCAGCTCTGCCGGATCCCGGTGGTGGTGCTGACCACCTCCCAGGCCGACGAGGACATCCTGCGCAGCTACCAGCTGCACGCGAACGCGTACGTGACCAAGCCGGTCGACTTCGAGCAGTTCATCTCGGTGGTCCGGCAGATCGACGAGTTCTTCGTCAGCGTGGTGAAGCTGCCGCCGCGTGGTTGACACCCTGCTCGACGACGTCGCCGGGCTGCTGCGGGAGACCGCCGACCGCGTCGTGCTGCCCTTGTTCCGCCATCTCGACGCCGCCGACGTGAGCGAGAAGGCCCCCGGTGAGCTGGTCACGGTCGCCGACCGGCGGGCCGAGGAGATGATCAGCGCCGGGTTGCTCCGGCTGCGCCCCGGTTCGGTGGTGGTCGGCGAGGAGGCGGTGGCCGACGATCCCGACCTGCTGCGTCACCTGCGTGCCTCGGGCGACGTGTGGCTGGTCGACCCGGTCGACGGTACCGCGAACTTCGCGGCGGGCCGCCGCCCGTTCGCGTTGATGGTCTCCCTGCTCACCGAGGGTGAGCCGATGGCCGCGTGGGTGTTCGACCCACTGGCCGACGCGCTGGCGACCGCCCGTACCGGCGAGGGCACGTACCTGGACGGTGCACCGTTGCAGCTGCCCGACGGAGCACCGCCGATGGGTGAGTTGCGGGGCGCTGCGATGACGAAGTTCCTGCCGGGGCCCTCACGACGCACGGTGGAGGCGGGCGGTGCGCGGCTCGGCGAGCTGTTACCGGGGCAGCACTGCGCCGGTCGCGAGTATCTCGACGTGCTCACCGGCGAGCAGCAGTTCGTGCTCTTCTGGCGGACCCTGCCCTGGGACCACGGCCCAGGCACCTTGCTGGTGCGGGCCGCGGGCGGCGTCGCCCGCCGACTCGACGGCACGGACTACCACCCCGCCGACACGGAACACGGCCTGCTGGTAGCCGTCAACGAAGAGGTCTGGACCGAGGTCCACACCGCCCTCCTCCCCACCTGATCCCTCCCTCATCCCTTCCTCGCGTTGATCATGAGGTTGGCGGCACCTTGAGAGATCAAGATTGCCGCCAACCTCATGATCAACGCGGGCTGCGGGGGGCGCAGAGGTTGGGTGGGTGGGCGGAGGGTGAGGGGGCGGTTGCGGGGGGTCGAGGGTTGTGGGGGGTTGCGGGTCGGGGGAGTGGTCGGGAGGGCTGGTTCCGGTATCCTGACCGGCGGCCTTCCGCCAGCAGGCCGCCGACCGGCGCCGGCGGGGGCCGCCGCCGCGCAGAGGTATCAATCGGGGGCCGGCGGCCGACGAAAGGATGCTTTCGTGCGCAGCTCCATGCCCGTCCGGCGGTACGCCCACCGGCCGCTGATCGCCCTGCTCGCCGCCGTGGCGTTGCTGCTCGGCGTGGGTGCCGTGCCGGCGTACGCCGAGCCTAACGAGGGTGGCAGCAAGAAGCTGCGGGACGCCCTGGAGGCCACCGCCAAGGCGCACATCGACGCCAAGCGCAAGCTGGACGGCTCCAAGAAGCGGCAGAAGCAGATGGCCAAGGAGTTGTCCGCGATGGAGGGCCGGCTGGACGAGCTGACCGCCATGGTCGGTGAGGTGGCCGCGCAGTCCTACCGGGTCGGCCGGCTCAGTCCGGCTGCCGTACTGCTGGACAGCGCGACTCCGGAGGCGTTCGTGCAGCGGGCCGCCAACCTCGACATGATGGCCCAGCGGGACGGCCGCCGGATCCGGGAGCTGACCGAGGCGCGTGAGCAGGCTCGGCAGGCGAAGCTCGCGATCAACGCCGAGGTGCGCGAGCAGACCAAGCAGTTGGCCGTGATGGCGAAGAAGAAGAAGGAGGCCGAGGCGGCCCTGGCTGCGGTCAGCTCGGGTAGCGGTGGCGGGTTCAGCGGCGGCAGTTCCACCTCGGCGAAGCCGGCGCCCCGCAACTCCGACGGTTCCTGGCCTGGCGAGTCTTGTTCGGTGGACGATCCGACCACCTCGGGCTGCATCACGCCACGCACCCTGCACGCGCTGAAGCAGACCCAGGCCGCCGGATACAAGCGGCACGTCTCCTGCTACCGCAGCGGCGGCTCGGGCGAGCACCCGAAGGGGCGGGCCTGTGACTTCTCCGCCGCGACGAACGGATTCGAGGACCGTACCGCCACCGGTGGCGACAAGTCGTACGGTGACAGCCTGGCCGCCTGGCACGTCCGCAACGCCGACCGGCTCGGCGTGCTCTACGTGATCTGGTACCGCCAGATCTGGCACCCGGGCACCGGCTGGCGGGCGTACAGCGGTAGTGGCAGCCCGGCCGCCGACCACACGAACCACGTTCATCTCTCGATGTACTGACCCGCCGGCCCGGGGTCGCTGCGTACCATCGCCACGATGAACTCTCCATCGCCTGACGTGGCGGCCCCGTCCGCGCCGTCCTCGCCGGAGGTGCCCCGGGCCCTGCCGAACGGGCTCGCCGCGTTCCTGGTCTTCTACTCCAGCGGTGCCGTCCTGGTGCTGGAGACCGCCGCGTTGCGCCTGGTCGGGCCGTACGTCGGGGTCACCCTCCAGGTGACCAGCTCGGTCATCGGCATCGCCCTGGCGGCGATCGCGTACGGGGCCTGGGCGGGCGGCTGGCTGGCCGACCGGCGTAACCCGCGGACGCTCCTGGCCCCGGCGCTGGTGCTCTCCGGCATCGCCACCGCGATCACCCTGCCGGCGGTGCGGTACGCCGGTGAGGTGCTGCGTGGCGGTGCGGCCAGCGCCGTCCTGCTGTTGGTCGCGGTCGCCGTGTTCGCGCCCGCGATGCTGCTCTCCTCGGTCAGCCCACTGGTGATCAAGCTCCAGCTCGCCGACCTGCGCCGCACCGGTCAGGTGGTCGGCCGGCTCTCCGGCATCGGCACGCTCGGCGCCGTCACGGCCACCCTGGTCACCGGCTTCGTGCTGGTGGCCGCCCTGCCCAGCACCGTCATCCTGTTCGGGTTGGCCGCCTCGCTCGGCGTCGTCGGCATCGCGCTCGGGGTGTACCTGCACCGGCAGGACCGGGCCGCCCTGCCCGGACCGGCCCGGGTCAAGGCCGCCCTGGCGGTGCTCGGCCTGGCCGGGGCGGGGCTGACCATGGTCGCCCCGAATCCCTGCGACGTCGAGACGGCGTACCACTGCGCCCGCGTCCAGGCGGATCCGGGTCGGGCCAGCGGACGGACGCTGCTGCTCAACTCGGCCCAGCACTCGTACGTGGACCTGGCCGACCCGACCCACCTGGAGTACGCGTACACCCGGTGGATCGGGGCGGTGGCCGATGTGATCACACCGGAGGGGCAGCGGCTCGACGCGCTGCACCTCGGCGGGGGCGGGTTCACCGTGCCGCGTTACCTGACCGCCACCCGGCCCGGCACCGACAACCTGGTGTTCGAGATCGACGGCGGGCTCGTCGAGCTGGGGGAGCGGCGGCTCGGCGTACGCCAGGGGCCGGAACTGCGGGCGGTGGTGGGCGACGCCCGGCTGCTGGTGGCCGCCGAGGCCACCGACAGCCGCGACTTCGTGGTGGGCGACGCCTTCGGACACCTGGTGGTGCCCTGGCACCTGGCCACCCGGGAGATGGCCGCCGAGATCCGCCGGGTGACCCGCCCGGGTGGGGTGTACGTGCAGAACGTCATCGACTACCCGCCGCTGCGGTTCATCCGCAGCGAGGTGGCCACCGTCGCCGCCGAGTTCACGCACGTCGCCCTGATCGCCCCGCCGGAGGCGCTGGCCGGCGAGCAGGGCGCCAACTTCCTGATCGTCGCCTCCGACACGCCGCTGCCGCTGGCCGCGGTACGGGCCCGCCTCGACGTCGCCAACGAGCCGGCCAGCCTGCTCAGCGGCGGTGACCTGACGGACTTCGTCGGCGATGCGCTGGTGCTCACCGACGACTACGCCCCGGTGGACCAACTGCTCGCCACCGCCTGATCGGGTGACATCCGTGACCGAATCAGACCAGAGAGGTGTAGGCGGCCTCACGTCGGGCAACAACGCCGACCATGGGTGGTGCGGTGAGCAGAGGAGCGCAACTGCTCGGTGAGCGGTACCGGCTCATCGAACAGCTCGGAGCGGGCGGCATGTCGGTGGTCTGGCGCGGCTACGACGAGGTGCTCGGCCGGCAGGTGGCGGTCAAGGTGCTCGCCTCCCGGCTGGCCAGCGACCGGGCGTTCCGGCACCGGATCCGGATCGAGGCCCAGGCCGCCGCCCGGCTCTGCCACCCCAACATCACCAACGTGTACGACTACGGTGAGTCCGTACAGGTCGGGTTGACGGTGCCGTACGTGGTGATGGAGCTGATCGACGGCGGCCCGCTGACCGCGCGGTTGGCCCGTGACGGGCGCCTGCCCTGGCGGGAGGCGGTGACGGTGGCGGCCGAGGTCGCCTCTGCGCTGGCCACCGCGCACGCCCGGGGTGTGGTGCACCGCGACGTCACCCCCGGCAACGTGATGCTCACCGCGACCGGCGTGAAGGTGGTCGACTTCGGCATCTCCGCGCTGGTCGGTGAGAGTGAGAAGGGGCCCGACGGCACCCTGCTCGGCACCCCGGCGTACCTCGCTCCGGAACGGCTCGACAACGGTCAGGTCAGCCCGGCCACCGACGTGTACGCGGTCGGGCTGCTGCTGTACCGGATGCTCACCGGCCGGCTGCCCTGGCAGGCCGACACCACCACGCAGATGCTGCGCGCGCACATGTACCGCGAGCCGGAGCCGATGCCCGACGTGCCGGGCCTGCCCGGCGGCGTCGCCGACCTCGTCCAGCGCTGCCTGGCGAAGCGACCGGCGGACCGTCCGGCCACCGCCGAACTGGCCCGGGTCCTCGGTGAGGCGGCCGGCAAGGTGCCGACGGTGCCGGTGGGCGCCGGCGTCGGTGACATCGGCCCGTCGTCGCTGGCCGACGCCGGCACCACGATCCTGCCCTGGTCTGCGGCGACCGACGCGCTGCCCCTGGCCGGCCTGCGCACCCGTCGCCGGCTGAGCCGCCGACGCCGGATCGAGGCGGTGACGGCCGCCGCCGGGCTGATGGCCGTCACGGCGGCGGTCTGGGGTGTCACGTCGCACAGCCCCGCCAGCGGCGGAATCGACCAGCCCACCCAGGCGCGCATCGGCGGCGAACAGGGGATTCCCTGCCAGGTGACGTACGCGCTGCGCAAGGATTCCGGCAAGGACTTCACCGCGGAGTTGAGCCTGACCAACACCGGGGATCGCGAACTGCGCGACTGGACCATGAGCTTCGCGTTTCCTGGCGAGCAGAAGGTGACCGCAGCAACCCCGGCACCGGTGCGGCAGCAGGGCCGGGCGGTGGCGGTGCAACCGGCTCCGCAGCGGCCTGCCCTGGCACCGGGTGCCACCGAGAAGGTGAACCTGACCGGGCGGTACACCGGGACGAACCCGCTGCCGGTGGAGTTCCGGGTAGGCACGGCGGTGTGCGGGGTACAGGTCTCCGGGGTGGCCGGCACCGCGCCCACCACCAAGCCGGCACCCACCAAGTCGGCTGCGAAGACGGTGAAGGCAACGGCCGGCAAGGCCGGTTCCGGCGACAGCAAGCCCAAGGAGAAGAAGCCCAAACCCGAGAAGGCCAAGCCGGAGGACGGGAAGGGAAAGGGCAAGGGTGGGGGGAAGCCGCAGCCCGACAAGCCCGGCAAGGGCCCGGGTCGGTGAGCTGACCGGTCAGGACAGCGTGGCGAAACGCTGGATCTTCTCGATGGTCCCCTCAACGATGAGAATGGTGTCATCGGCGAGTTCCAGCTCGTCCGAGGCGTACCGGTACCGATCCTCGCCCGGCCGTTTGAGCCCGATCACCCGTACCCCGTAGCGGTCCAGCAACTGGACCTCGCTGGTGGGGTGACCGGCGAGTGACCGCGGTACGCGGATCCGCGCCACCGCGAAGGCCTCACCGAACTCCACGAAGTCGAGCATCCGACTGATGATCAGGTGGGCGAGCCGCTCGCCGGTCTCCGCCTCGGGAAAGATCACGCGGTGTGCGCCGACCGAGGAGAGGATCTTCGCGTGCTGCCCCGACGTCGCCCGGGCCCAGATCTGCGGAATGCCTAACTCCACAAGCGCGAGCACGGTGAGCACGCTGGCCTCGACGGAGGCGCCGATGGCCACCACCACCCGGCGTAGGTCGGTCAGGCCGAGCTGGCGCAGGGCCTCCTCGTCGGTGGCGTCGGCCTGCACCACCTGATCGAGCATCGGCGACCATTTCTGCACCTGCTGGGCGTTCCGGTCGATGGCCAGCACCTCGCGGCCGAGGGCGGAGAGCGATTCGGCCAGGTGGCTGCCGAACCGGCCGAGGCCGATCACGGCGATGCCACCCGCGTCCGACTTCCTATCCGACAATGGGTTGCTCCTCTGGGTAGCGGTACAGCCGGCGTCGGGTGTTCAGGGCGATCGCCGAGCCGAAGGTGAGCGGCCCGACCCGGCCGACGTACATGAGCACGATCAGCAGTAACTGGCCACCGTCCGACAGGGACGACAGGACGCCCACCGAGAGCCCGGTGGTGCTGAACGCCGACGTGACCTCGAACAGCGCGCCGTAGAACGGAAGCTTGTCGGTCATCGCGATCAGCGCGGCGGTTCCGGCGGCCACGATCGCGACGCTGAGCAGCGCCACGGTGAGGGCCTGCCGCTGGCTGGCGGTGGCGATCCGGCGGTGCCCGACCGTGACATCCGGCTCGCCGCGGACCTCCGCCCAGATGACGAAGGCGAGCAGGAAGAAGGTGGAGACCTTGATCCCACCGGCGGTGCTGGCGCTGCCGCCACCGATGAACATCAACCCGATCAGCAGGGTGTAGCTCTCCTCCCGAAGCAGTTCGGTCGGCACCACCTCGAAGCCGCCGGTGCGGGCCAGCGCGATCTGCGTGAACGCGGCGACCACCTTGCCGGGTACGTCGTACTGGCCGACCGTCCAGGGGTTGGCCCACTCGGCGGCCAGGAAAGCGACCGCACCGAACGCGACAAGCGCCGCGCTGCCCCAGATGGTCAACTTGGTGGCGACCGCCCAACGGGCCGGCCGCCGCCATTCGCGGACCGCTTCGAACAGGGCCGGGAAGCCGAGACCGCCGACGATCGCGCCGAGAGCCAACGGCAGGCTGACCCACGGGTCACGGGAGAAGGCCAGCAGCCCGTCGCTGTAGAGCGAGAAGCCGGAGTTGTTGAACGCCTGCACGGCGTGGAACGAACCCGTCCAGAGGGCCCGCCAGAACGGGTAGTCGTAACTCAGCCAGAGACGTGCCGTGACGAGGAGCGCCATCACCACTTCGCAGGCGAAGACCGTGGTGGCGATGTGCAGCAGCAGCCGGCGTACGTCGCCGAGCCCGTACTCCGCGGTCTCGGCCTGCACCAGCAACCGGTTGTGCAGGCCGAGCCGCCGGGACACGGTGAGGATCACCAGCGCGGCACCGGTCAGGATGCCGAGCCCGCCCAGTTGGGTGAGCACGGTGATGAGCACCAGTCCGGATCCGGACCAGTAGTTCGGGGTGTCGGTGACGGTCAGGCCGGTGACCGAGATGGCCGACGTGGCGGTGAACAGCGCGGTCATGAACGGGGTGTGCTGGTACTCGATGGTCATCGGTCGCAGCATCAACAGGCCGGTGCCGATCAGGATCGCCACCAGGAAAACCAGCGGCACGAGCCGCACCGGGTGACGAAGATACCGACGCACCAGACAATCTTCCGATTCTGCCCGCTGTTCCGGGCCCGAACCGGCATCCCGACGCCCCGTCTCGTCGACCCTCCCTTGCTCTGCTTCACCGGACGCAGCGACGGAGGATTCACCGGATGGTCAGGCGCGGACAAACTGCCGGTCAGCCCGGGCGGGTCTGCTGAGGCGGTCCCCCCGACGAGTCAGGAGACCGCGTTGCGACGTACCCTTTCCGCCCTCGGTGTGTCGGTGACCCTGCTCGCCGCCGCCGTGGCCACGCCCATGGTCGCCACGGCGAAGCCGACAGCCGGCACGGACCCGGCCCGCGTCGGTGACCAGCCCATCGTCATCGGCCACCGGGGTGCCAGCGGCTACCGGCCGGAGCACACGCTGGAGGCGTACCGGCTGGCGATCCGGATGGGTGCCGACTACATCGAACCGGATCTGGTCGCGACCGCCGACGGTGTGCTGGTCGCCCGGCACGAGAACGAGATCAGCGGTACGACCGACGTGGCGGCCAGGTCGGAGTTCGCCGACCGCCGGGCCACGAAGACCATCGACGGGGTGTCGGTGACCGGCTGGTTCACCGAGGACTTCACGCTCGCCGAACTGCGGACGCTGCGAGCCAAGGAGCGGCTGCCCCAGGTACGGGTGACCAACACCGCGTTCGACGGCAAGTTCCAGGTGCCCACCTTTGAGGAGGTGATCGACCTGGCCCGGGTCGAGGGCAGGGCGCGTGGCCGGGTGATCGGTGTCTACCCGGAGACCAAGCACCCGACGTACTTCGCCTCGATCGGCCTGCCGCTGGAGGAGCCGCTGGTCGAGGCGCTGCGCCGGGTGGGGTGGTCGAAGCGGAACTCACCGGTGATCATCCAGTCCTTCGAGACGGCCAACCTGCGGCGGCTGGACCGGATGATCGACGTACGCCTGGCGCAACTGCTCAACGCCGCCGGCCAGCCCTACGACTTCACCGTGGCCGGGGACACCCGCACGTACCGCGACCTGGCGACCCCCGCCGGCCTGCGATGGATCTCCCGATACGCCGACGGCATCGGGGTGCACAAGGACCTGATCGTGCCGCGGAACGCCGCCGGTGGCCTGCTCGCACCGACCACTCTGATCCGGGATGCGCACCGGGAGAAGCTGATCGTGCACGCCTGGACCTTCCGGGCGGAGAACCAGTTCCTCCCGACCGACTTCCGGATCGGCACCGATCCGAACGCCCGCGGCGACATCCAGTCCGAGTACGAGCTGTTCTACCGCCTCGGCCTGGACGGCGTCTTCACCGACCACCCCGACACCGCAGTCGCGGCCCGCGCCGCCCTACCCCGCCACTGACCCCGACCGTCACCCCACCCGCACCGATCGGCCCGCCGTCCCCCCGGCCGGCGGGCACCCCCGCAGACCTACCCACCGGGGTCCGTCGTGCGCAGGATGCCGCAACTCGTGCCGTCAAGCGGGCGGGATACCCGGACATGCCGCAACCGGTGTACAACGGGTCCGGGCCGGGCGTTGTGCGGCCGACGACTCGGTGACGTCGACCGGGTGTCAGGTGGTCCCGAAGGGACATCGCTCGGTACGCGGTGTCGACGCTGACCAGCCGCTCGACGGCGGCAGGCGGTGTGTACCCGGGACACCGATCACGACGGACCCTGCCGCCGGCGCTGAGCGGAGCAAGATCCGGAGCGGCGACGATGCGCTCGAACCCGAATGATCGTGACGCCAGCCTCAGCAATCGATCCCGCCTGGCCGACCCGAGCGTGGGGGTGGGCGACACATCGTGTCTCGGCCTCCTGGGCGGGACGCCCGTCGCCTCGGCCGGCCGTCACCACGTGGTCGTCGATGCTGTAACCCGAGCCCACCCCACCCCTGTTACTTGTGTGTTTCGACCACATGGCCCGTGGGTGACGTCACTTCTAGCGTGAGCCGACACATAAGGTTCCTCCCTCCGAGTCCTCACGTGGAGTCGCAATGACGGTCCGGACGACACGGCGGGTGTTCCTCTCCGCCGCCACGATGATGGCCGCGGCGATCGCCGCCACGGCCTGTGGCAGCCCTCAGGACACCGCCAACGGCGGCGGCGACAGCGCCGCCCCGGTGAAGGTTGGTCTGGTCTACTCCCAGTCGGGAGCGCTGGCCAGTTACGGAAAGCAGTACATCGAAGGGTTCAGGGCCGGCCTGGACTTCGCCACCGACGGCACCAACAAGGTGGGCGACCGGGCGATCGAGATCACCGAGGTCGACGACGCCGGTGATCCGGCAAAGGCGGTCTCGGCGGCCAAGGATCTGATCGGCAAGGGCAACAAGATCATCGCTGGTTCGACGGCGTCGGGCGTGGCGCTCCAGGTAGCCCCGATCGCCGCGCAGAACAAGGTGCTTTTCATCTCCGGCCCGGCGGCCACCGACGCGGTGACCGGCGCGAACAAGTACACGTTCCGCTCCGGCCGGCAGTCGTACCAGGACGTGGTGACCGCGAAGTCGTTCATCGGCGATCCGGCCGGCAAGAAGGTCGTGGTCTTCGCCCAGGACGGTGCGTTCGGCGACGCCAACGAGGCCGCGGTCAAGGCCGTCATCGGCGGAGCCGGCGCGAGCGTCAGCGCCGTCCGGGCACCGGCCAGCGCCACCGAGTTCACCCCGTTCGCCAGCCAGATCAAGTCCGCCAAGCCGGACCTGCTCTTCGTGGCCTGGGCCGGCACCACCGCCCCGGCCATGTGGCAGACCCTGGACCAGCAGGGCGTGCTCACCTCCACCACGGTCGTCACCGGCCTGGACATCCGCGCCTCCTGGCCCACCTTCGGCGCTGCCGGCAGCAAGATCTCCTTCCTGTCGCACTACTTCGACGGCGCCAGCGACACCGAGGCGGCCAAGGCCGCCAAGGCGAAGGTTCCCGGCGGCACGCTCGACCTGTTCCACCCGGACGGCTTCGCCGCCGCACAGATGGTGGTCCGCGCCGTGGCCGAGGGTGGCGACGACGTCGAGAAGATGGTCACCGCACTGGAGGGCTGGAGCTTCGAGAGCGTCAAGGGCAGCATGACCATCCGCGCGGAGGACCACGCGCTGCTCCAACCGATGTACCAGGCGAGCCTGACCGGAAGCGGCGACGCCTTCAGCGCGACCGCACAGAAGGCGCTCACCGGTGACGAGACCGCACCGCCGGTCCAGGCGATGAAGGGCTGACCGGAAATGCTCGCCACCCGCGGTCTGACCTGGCGGATCGGTGAGGTCTCCATCGTCGACTCCGTCTACCTGGACCTGGCGCCCGGGGAGTTCCTCGGCGTGATCGGCCCCAACGGTGCCGGCAAGACCTCACTGTTCAACCTGATCACCGGCCTGCGCCGGGCCACCGAAGGTCGGGTCACCCTGGACGGGCAGGACATCTCCGACCTGCCGCCGTACCGGCGGGCCCGGCTGGGCCTGGGCCGTACCTTCCAGGCGTCCTCGGTCTTCGGCTCGCTGAGCGTGCGGGAGAACGTCCGGCTCGCCGTGCAGGCACACCGCGGGGGCTCGCTGAAACTGTGGCGGCGGGCGGCGGCCGACCGGGAGGTCGCCGCCGCCGCCGACGCGGCGCTCGACCGGGTCGGCCTGGCCCACCGGGGTACGGCGCTGGCCGGCACCCTCGCCCACGGCGAGAAGCGGAAGCTGGAAATCGCCCTGCTGCTGGCCGGTGAGCCACGGGTGATGCTGCTCGACGAGCCGATGGCCGGGGTCAGCGCCGAGGACGTGCCGGAGCTGGTCCAGGTGATCCGGTCGTTGACCGGAGACAGCGGCCGGGCGGTGCTGATGGTCGAGCACCACATGGACGTGATCCTCGAACTGGCCGACCGGATCGCCGTGATGCACCACGGCGCACTGCTGGCCTGCGACACACCGGAGACGGTGATGGCCAACCCGACCGTACAAGAGGCCTATCTCGGGGAGTCGCTATGAGCGGGTACAGCCAGCGAACCACCAGGATCGGCGGCGGGGCGCAGCGAAGCGGAGTGCCGGCATGAGCGAACCGGTCTTGACCGTCGAGGACCTGTCGGTCCGGATCGCCGGGCTGCACATCCTCCAGGGAGTGTCGTTCACGGTCGCTCCGACCGGGGTCACTGTGCTGCTCGGCCGTAACGGGGTGGGCAAGACCACCACGCTGCGCGCCGTCGTGGGGCTGACTCCGCGTAACGGCGAGGTGCGCGGCACGGTCCGGATGGGGGCCCAGAGCCTGCTGTCCCAGCGGACCCACCGCCTGGTTCGCGGCGGGCTCGGCTACGTGCCGGAGGACCGCTGTGTCTTCGCCGGACTCACCGTCGCGGAGAACCTGCGGCTCGCCGAGCGGCGCGGCACCACCCCGGCGTACGACCGGGTGTTCGCACTCTTCCCCGAGCTGGACCGGCGTTCCCGGCAGCGGGCCGGATCGCTCTCCGGCGGGCAGCAGCAGATGCTCGCCATCGGCCGGGTGCTGCTCAACGACAACCGGCTGCTGCTGGTCGACGAGCCGACCAAGGGGTTGGCGCCGAAGGTGGTGACCGAGGTGGCCGAGGTGCTGGAACGGGTCGCGGAGTCCGTGCCGGTGCTGCTGGTCGAGCAGAACCTGGCGGTGGTCCGGCGGCTGGCCCGCGACGCGGTGGTGCTCGCCGCCGGGCGGGTCGCCTGGGCCGGTGACGCCCAGGAGTTGCTGTTGGAGACCGCGCTGACCCGGTCCCTGCTCGGCGTCGGCTCGGCGGAGAGCCACCAGTCCACCGGGCCGGCGGCCGACCATCACCCGACCGGGCCGGCGGCCGACCACCAGCCCACCGGGGTCGCCGCCGTCGATCGGAGCGCCGACCGACCGGCCGGCGCCGCGTCGGCCCCGGAGGACGGTAGCTGATGGACGCGATCATTCTGTTGACGCTGACCGGCCTCGGCCTGGCAGCCCTCTACTTCCTGGTCGCCTCCGGGCTGTCGCTGGTCTTCGGCCTGGCCGACGTGCTCAACTTCGCCCACGGGCTCTTCCTCGGCGTCGGCGCGTACGCCACCTGGTGGGCGGCGGGGAACCTGCCCGGCGCCGGCCCCGACGGCCTCGGCTTCGTGGTCGCGGTCGCCTTCGGGGTGGCCGCCGGCACGTTGATGGCGGTGCTTGTCGAGTTGGTCCTGATCCGGCCGCTCTACTCGCGCACCATCGAGCAGGTGCTGGTCACCGTCGGCCTCTCGCTTGCCGGCGTGGCGTTGTTGCAGGCCACCTGGGGTGCGGACGCGCGACCGTTCCCGCGCCCGGCATGGACCCGCGAGGTGACTTCGATATTCGGCGCGCAGGTGCCCAACGGGGGGCTGCTGCTGATCGTCGCCGCGGCGCTGGTGCTCGGCGCTATCCTCGCCTTTCTCCGCTGGACCCGCTACGGCCTGATCATCCGGGCCGGGGTGGAGAACCGGGAGATGGTGACCGCGCTGGGTATCGACGTCCGCAAGGCGTTCACCCTGGTCTTCGCCATCGGCGGAGCGGCGGCGGCGTTGGCCGGGGCGCTGGGCAGCGTCTACTTCGGCACCGTCTCGCCGCAGCAGGGCGGCTCACTGCTGATCTTCGCATTCATCGTGGTGGTCATCGGCGGCATGGGCTCGGTGGTCGGCTCCGCGTACGCGGCGGTCGCGGTCGGGCTGCTGCAACAGTTCGTCAACTACTACGGCACCTCCGGGTTGGGCGACATCTGCGTGGTGGCGTTGCTGGCCGTGGTGCTGCTGCTGCGCCCGCAGGGCATCGCCGGAAAGGCGGTTACGGCATGACCGAGGTCAAGAGTCCCGAGGTTCCGGCACCGCCGGCGGCGGTGCCCGACGAGCTGACCGAGCAACCCGGCCGTTGGGGCCGACTCCGCCCGTTTCTGCCGCTGGTCGCGCTGGCGGTGGCGCTGATCCTGCCGTACTCGACGCTGCACCTGCCGGGCATCTTCGAGGGCGCGCTGAACTCGCCGGGCACCCTGCAACTGCTCGCCGTGTGTCTGATCTTCGGTGGTCTGGCGGCCGGTTACGACCTGCTGTTCGGGCGTACCGGGATGCTCTCCTTCGGCCACGCCCTCTACTTCGCCGCCGGCGTCTACGGCACCGACATCCTGATCACCCGGGTCGGGCTGCCGCTGTGGCAGGCCGCGCCGCTGGCCATCGTCGGCGGAACCATCCTCGCCGGGCTGCTCGGCGCGGTGGCGCTGCGTACGGTCGGCATCGCCTTCGCCATGGTGACGCTGGCCTTCGCGCAGGTCGGGGCGATCCTGGTGGCCCGGGACTTCGGTGGGCTCACCGGTGGTGAGGAGGGGTTGCCGCTGGACGTCGCCGGGCTGCCGGACGGGCTGGTAGGGGTCGCCAACACGGTCAACCTGTACTGGTTGGCGCTGGCGTATCTCGTGGTGGTGGTGTTCGTGGTGCACCGGGTCAGTGGCTCGCCGACCGGGCGGGTGCTGGCCGGGCTGCGTGACGACGAGCGCCGCATCGGCGTGCTCGGGTTGGATCCGTACCGGTTCAAGCTGGTCGCCTTCACCCTGGCCGGTGGTCTCGCGGCGGCGGGCGGGGTGGTCTACTGCCTGATCGTCGGTGGTGCCTCGCCGCACATCACCAGCAGCGAACTGACCCTGTCGCTGCTGGTGATGGTGGTCCTCGGCGGTCCCGGTACGCGCTGGGGTCCGGTGCTGGGCGGCATCCTCTACATGTACCTCGATCACCGACTGGTGTCGTTCGGCACCTCCGACGCGGTGAACGCGTTGCCGGCGTTCCTCAGCCGGCCGCTGTCCCAGCCGCTGTTCGTGCTCGGCACGGTCTTCATCCTGGCCGTCTACTTCTTCCCCGGCGGCCTGGCCAGCCTCGCTCCTCGGCTGTCCCTGCTCCGTGACTCCCTGCGTCCCGGCACCCGGCGCCAGGGCTGATCACGAGGTCGGCGGGACGGCACAACGGCGTGTCGTCCCGCCGCGCTAGCCTCATGATCGGTGGCCCGGACCGGCGCTGTGGTCCGGGCCGGCCCGGTGTCCGGTGCGGCCACCCTCGCGCTACGGAACAGCGGTGGCGGATCCGGACGGACCGGTACGGGACGAGTGGTGCGGGAAAGGACAGCATGAGCGAGCGGTTGGCCGTGGTCAGCGGCGGCGGTACGGGAATCGGGGCGGCCGTGGCGCGGGCGCTCGTCGTGGACGGGTGCTCGGTGCTGGTCGTGGGCCGGCGCGCGGAGAAGCTCACGGCCACGGCCGAGCGGATCGGAGCCGAATGTGGCCGTCCCGAGGCGATCCGTGCCGTGACGGCGGACCTCACCGACCCCGACGAGGTGCTGAAGGTGGTCGAGGCGGTCGGTGAACGGCCGGTCGACGTGGTGGTCAACAACGCTGGCGGCTACCACAGCGGGGACAGCGGCACGCTGGCCGGGATCGCCGCGAACTGGCGGGCGACCCTGGACACCAACGTGCTCACCGCGGTGCTGCTCACCGAGGCGTTGCGACCGGCACTGCGCCGGCCCGGCGGGCGGGTGATCCTGGTCAGCTCCATCGCCGCGCAGCGCGGTGGCGGCGACGCGTACTCGGCGGCGAAGGCGGCGCTGCACGGCTGGGCGTACAGCCTCGCGGCCCAGCTCGGGCCGGACCAGATCACGGTAAACGTGGTCAGCCCGGGCTACGTGGCGGAGACCGAGTTCTTCGCCGGCCGGATGACCCCGGAGGGCCATGCGCAGCGGGTGGCCGCGACCCTGGTCGGACGGGCCGGGGTGCCGGACGACGTCGCCGAGTCGGTGCGCTACCTGGCCAGCCCCGCCGCCGGGTACGTCACCGGCCAGGTGCTCGGGGTCAACGGGGGGTCGGTGCTCGGCCGTTGACCGATCAGCCGTTGAGCAGGTCGTAGGCGGCGGTCGGGGCCTGCTGGGCCTGCTTTTCGGTGAACGCGACGACCGCCGGGGCGGCGCCGAAGTCGAAGTACTCGACCACGTACTCGGACGCCTTCTTCTTGCCGGCGGCCGGGATCTCCAGCGTCAGCGAGGACAGGTTGCCGTCCGCGCCGACCACCGCGCTGAGCGGTAGCTGCCCGTCGCCGTCGCCGAGCGCGGCCACACCCTCCAGCGCGTCCGCCAGCTCCGGCACGGCGGACAGGTCCACCACACCGGTGTACGTGCCAGGCTCACCGGTCTGGACGTCGGTGGCCGCGCGGATGATCGCGTCGGCGTTGCCCGGGTCGGTGCCCTCGTAGGTGGGCAGCGATTCCGGTCCCTCGATCTTCGCCGGGTCCAGCTCCATCCACTTGGTGGGCAGCTTCATCAGCTTCTGGATGTCCTTGGCGCCCTTGAAGTTCACCTTCATCCAGGTGCGTGACTCGACCATCCGGAAGGACATCTCAAGCGTGAAGTCCTTGTCCTTGGTGACGGTGTCGATGTCCATGCCCCGGTTCGCCGGGTCGACCACGCCGGAGACGTCACCCGAGGAGTCGCTTGTGGTGAAGCGGAAGGCCGGGTCCTGTTCACCCGGCACGGCCGCCAGCAACTCCTGCTTCGGGTCCGGCGGCGGGGGAGCCGCCTCCGGGGTGGCCTCGTCGTCGCAGCCGGCCACCACGGTCGCGGCCAGCAGGGCGGCGGCCACGGCCGCGAGACGGCGGGTCGTGGCGGTGGTGCCGGTTCGCTGAGTCATCTCGTCTCTCTCTCCGGTATCGAACGGGAATGGTAGAACACACTTCCGGCCGCGGCCCGGCTCTGCTGTCGCGCCGCTGGTAGAAACGTCGGATGGGCCAGGAACGGACGGCGGTACGGGAGCGGGCCGAGGCGGTGCTGCGGCGGCTGGCCGGCGCGCAGGCCCGGCTCCGCGAGGACCAGTGGCGGGCGATCGAGGCGCTGGTGGTGGACCGGCGCCGGGTGCTGTGTGTGCAGCGCACCGGATGGGGCAAGTCGGCCGTGTACTTCGTGGCGACCGCGCTGTTGCGCGAGCGCGACGGCGACGAGACGCACGGCCGGGCCGCTCCCGCCGGGCCCACGGTCATCGTGTCGCCGTTGCTGGCCCTGATGCGTAACCAGGTCGACGCCGCGGCCCGGGCCGGTATCCGGGCCCGCACGATCAACTCGGCGAACCTGGACGAGTGGGACGCGATCACCACCGAGATCCACGCCGGCACGGTGGACGTGCTGCTGATCAGTCCGGAGCGGCTCAACAACCCAGACTTCCGGGACGCCGTACTGCCGCAGCTGGCCGCCACCACCGGTCTGCTGGTGGTCGACGAGGCGCACTGCGTGTCGGACTGGGGGCACGACTTCCGGCCGGACTACCGCCGGCTGCGTACCTTCCTCGGTAACCTGCCCGACCGCACCCCGGTGCTCGCGACGACCGCCACCGCCAACGCCCGGGTGACCCGGGACGTGGCCGAGCAACTGGGCACCGAACCGACCGCGGCGACCGGGCCGCGACCGGACGTCCTGGTGCTGCGTGGCAGCCTGGACCGGGAGTCGCTGCGGTTGGGCGTGCTCGACCTGCCGAGCCCGGCGCACCGGCTCGGTTGGCTCGCCGACCACCTGGATCAGCTCCCCGGTTCCGGCATCGTCTACACGTTGACGGTGGCCTCGGCGACCGAGACCGCCGAATTCCTCCGCTCGCGGGGCTGGGCGGTTGCCGCGTACACCGGGCAGGCCGACGACGCCGATCGCCGCGCCGCCGAGCAGGACCTGCTGGACAACAAGATCAAGGCCCTGGTGGCCACCAGTGCGCTCGGCATGGGCTTCGACAAGCCGGATCTCGGCTTCGTCGTGCACCTCGGTGCACCACCGTCGCCGATCGCGTACTACCAGCAGGTCGGCCGGGCCGGGCGGGCCGTCGAACACGCCGAGGTGCTGCTGCTGCCCGGCGCGGAGGACGCGGCCATCTGGCGGTACTTCGCCTCACTGGCCTTCCCGCCCGAGGAGCAGGTCCGCGCGGTGCTGGCCGCGCTGCACACCGACCGGCCGCTGTCCACGCAGGCCCTGGAGCCCCTGGTGGACCTGCGACGGGCCCGGTTGGAACTGATGCTCAAGGTGCTCGACGTGGACGGCGCGGTCCGGCGGGTACGGGGCGGCTGGCTCGCCACCGGCGAGCCCTGGACCTACGACGAGGCTCGGCTGCGCCGGGTCGCCGCCGCCCGCAGCGCCGAACAACAAGCCATGGTCGAGTACGCGGCGACCACCGGCTGCCGGATGCGCTACCTGCGGGAATGCCTGGACGATGCGGAAGCGGTCGACTGCGGCCGGTGCGACCGTTGCGCCGAGGCGCTGTTCCCGCCCGAGGTGTCGGCGGCAGCGCTTACCGCTGCGCAGACCTTCCTCGGCCGCCCCGGGGTGCAGATCGCGCCGAAGAAGCTCTGGCCGACCGGGCTGGAGCCGGTCGGCGTACCGCTGAAGGGACGCATCGCCCCGACGGAACAGGCACTGCCGGGCCGCGCCGTCGGTCGGCTGTCGGATCTCGGCTGGGGTGGTCGGCTGCGCGGGCTGGTCGGCCCGGGTGCGCCGGACGGCCCGGTGCCCGATGACGTGGCCGCCGCCGTGGTCGAGGTGCTCAAGGCGTGGGCGCACGGTGACGACCCCTGGCCCAACCGCCCGACCGGGGTGGTCTCGGTAGGCTCGCGGACCCGCCCGGCGCTTGTCGGTTCGCTGGCCGAGCGGATCGCCGCCGTCGGCCGGCTGCCGCTGCTGGGCCAGGTGATCCCCGCCGGGCCGGTGGCCGCCGACGGTCCGCGTGGCAACAGCGCGCAGCGGGTACGCGCCCTGCACGGCACCCTCACCGTGCCCGGCGACCTCGCCGAGGCCGTCGCCGACCTGGACGGCCCGGTGCTGCTGGTGGACGACCTGGTCGACTCCGGCTGGACCATGACGATGGCGGCCCGGGAACTCCGCCGCGCCGGTGCCTCCGGCGTGCTGCCACTCGCTCTCGCCGTGGCCGCCTGAGGATGCGACCGGAACCACCATCCGATCGGCCCGCCGGGTGCCCGACCGGGCCGGCGGTACGGTGGGCGCATGGCTGACCAGGCACCCGACGCGCCCGCGTTCGGGTCGGTACGCACCGCCGAGCGACCAGTCGCCGGCCAGGACTCCGGCGCGACTCCGGCTGGCCAGGACCCTGGCGCGACCTCGGCCGTGCCGGACCGGGCCACACTGCGGTTGGCGCTGGTGGTCGGCGGGCTCGTGCTGGCGGTGCTGCTCGGGTTCGGGCTCGGGCGGATCAACGGGGGCGGTGGTTCCACGGCGGCCGGCGGCACCGACAGTGCGCTGGCCGACCACCCCCACGCCCCGGGTGCCGGCGCGCATTCGCACGGTGCCGACCAGGGCGCGGCGGCCGAGGCCGGCGGTCTGGCGGTCAGCCGCGACGGTTACACCCTCACCCCGCTGACCGCCGAGTTCACCGCCGGGCAGGCAGGTGAGCTGCGGTTCCAGATCCGGGACGGGCAGCGTCGGACGGTCACCCGGTTCGCGGTGGTGCACGACAAGCCGATGCACGTGATCGTGGTACGTCGGGACCTGTCCGGCTACCAGCACCTGCACCCGACCATGGCGGTGGACGGCACCTGGTCGGTGCCGCTGACGCTGCCGTCGCCCGGCGTCTGGCGCGCGTACGCCGACTTCACCGCCCTCGCCGACGACGGCCGGCAGACGGCGACGACGCTCGGGGTGGATCTGGCCGCGCCCGGTGGCTACACGCCCCGCGACCTGCCCGGTCCGGAGACCACGACCAGGGCCGACGAGTTCACCGTCGAGTACCAGGGGGCTCCCCAGCCCGGGCTCACCGTGCCGGTCGACTTCCGGATCACCGGGGCGGACGGCGCGGGCCCGGCGCTGGAGCGCTACCTCGGCGCGTACGGTCACCTCGTCGCGTTGCGCGAGGGTGACCTCGGCTACCTGCACGTGCACCCGGAGGCGGAGCTGGTCGACGGGGCGATCCGGTTCTGGCTCACCACGTCGGGGCCCGGACGGTACCGCCTCTACCTGGACTTCGCGACCGGGGGAGAGGTACGCACGGCAGAGTTCACGGTGTCGGTGTCTTAGCCCGCCGTCCGGCGGATCGGTGCGGCGGTGGGGTCAACCGACCGGCGGATCGGCCGTCGGGCGAGGTAGCGCAGCAGGTCGCGGATGTGGTGCTTCTCCTCCGCCGGCACCGCCGGATCCGCCAGCCGTTGCAGGATGACCCGCACATCGGCCTCCACCGGGCCGTCGTCACCGCGTCGCCACGACCCGGGGCCGGCGTCGGGCAGACCGAGGGCGCGGAAGGCAGCCGCCACCGGCAGGTCGAGCGCGGCGCAGAAGCCGCGGACCTTGGCCAGTTCGGGATAGTCCTGCCAGTCACCGGCGAGCCAGCGGAAGACGGTCGAGCGACCGACGCCGGTGTGGGCGGCCAGGTCGGTGACGGTCCAGCCGCGCTCCTCACGGGCGTCGTCGATGGCACGGCGCACGAAACGCGCGAAGGCCATCTGCGGCGAAACCTCTGCCGAACCCATCCGGTGGGTCTTCCCTCCCGACCGGCACCCGACGGTGCGCTCTTCGAGAGTAGTACGGGAACGACGCCGGACAACTGACTGATCGACCAGACGATTGCGGTGGCGAGACGCGAATCCGTCACACCGCCGACGACACCTGCGCGAGCAGCGTCTCCAGCCGGGGGGTGAGCTGCCACTGGGCGACCAGTTCCCGGTACTCCGCACGCTGGGCGGCGGTCGGGTCGGCGCCGGTTCGTCGGGCCCGGATGAGCAGGTTCCGTGGAGTGTGCGCGGAGTCGACGAACTCGACCACCTCGGCCCGGTAGCCGTGCAGCCGCAGCAGCCCGGCGCGCAGCGCGTCGGTGAGGACGTCCGCGAAGCGCTCCCGCAGGATGCCCTGCCGGGTGAGCAGGTCGTACGGCCCCGGAGCCGGCCGGTTACGCAGCTGCGCCGCGACGTCGTGGTGGCAGCACGGCGCGGCGAGCACCCAACGGGCGTGCCAGCCCACGGCCCGGGCCAGCGCCTCGTCGGTGGCGGTGTCGCAGGCGTGCAGCGCGAGCACCAGGTCGGGTGGCGGTTCGACGGCCGCGTCGGCGATCGTGCCGGCGACGAATCGCACCCGCCCGGCCCAGCCCAGCCGCTCGGCCAGCTCGGTGTTGCGGCGGCGCTGGTCGTCGCGCACGTCCACACCCACCAGCTCGACGTCGACGCCGGACGTGGACAGATAGCGGTACGCGGCGAAGGTCAGGTAGGCGTTGCCGCAGCCCAGGTCGACCACTCGTAGCGGTCGGTCCAACTGCCCGGCCAGCCCGTCGGGGAGGGTGGCGGTCAGCGCCCGTAGGAACGCGTCCACCTGTCGTCGCTTGGCCGCCGAGCCGCCGATCGCGGCGAAGAGCGGATCGCCCGGATCGAGCAGGTACTCCTTGGCCCGGTCGTGCCCGGAGGCTGCCGCTGGAGCGGCCGGCCGGCTCGCCGCGCTGCGGTGCACCTGAGCCTCACCGGACTTGGTGACCCGCAGTTGCAGGGTGGCGTCGGCGGTCTCCACATGCCAGTTGCCGAACGGCTCGGCCAGCAGCGCCTCCACCGCGGCGTTCGCCTCCGGCCCGGGGCTCAGATTCCGGGTGTGTGGCCGGGCCCCGTCGGAGGTGGAAATCTGTAGCCGCTGACCGGCCTTGAGAGCGACCGGCCGCAACTCGGCCCGGATCATCGAGGGACGCTGGCCGCGCCGCCGTCCGGCCGCCACGGCCCGGGTGAGAGCCGGTCCGAGCAGCATCGAGCGGACCTCGGCCAGCGCGGAGTCCAGTGGTTCGGGCATCGCTCCATCTTTCCGGGGACGACTGGGCGGCATCGTCAGCCGGCAGGCGGCAACCGCCCGCCGCCCGCGCTGCCATCCCTCAGCTCTGCTTCAACCGACGCACCGGTTCGACTCGAAGCCGGTGCGTGGAGTGAAGCAGAGCAAAGGGGCCGGACAAGGAAGTACCGCCCGGGCGGCGACGGGTCGGTCCAGTGGCACTGGCCGCTCGCCGCTGCTTCGGGCGGTACGTCGTCAGTCGGTGGTTGCCTCGGCTGGCGTACCGCTGTCGGCAGCGGCACCACGGCGGCGTCGGCGGCGGCGCGGGCGCGGAGCGGCCTCACCGGCGACGTCCTCGCCGCGGCCGGTGGTCGCCTCGGCGGGGGTGCTGTCGACGGCCGTCGAGGCCGTCTCGGCGCCCGCCACCGCCTCGCCGGCCCGGCGACGCCGGCGACGTCGGGGGGTACGGGTGCCTTCCTCGGCGTCACTCCCGGTGGCGTCGGTTGGCGTGGTGTCGGCACCGTCCTGCCGGCGACCGCTGCCGCCGCGTCCACGGCCACCGTCGCCACGGCCGCCCTCACTCCGACCACCCTCACCACGGCCGCCCTCGCCTTGACCGCGGCGGCGGGTGCCGCGCGGCTCACCCCGCCGGGGACGGCCACCGCCCAGATCCTCCTCGACCTCGGCGGCCAACCCGGCGCGGGTGCGCTCGGCGGTCGGCAGGGTGCCGGTGATCTCGGTGGAGATGTGCAGGTCGGTGTAGAGGTGCGGCGAGGTGTGATACGTCTCCGGCGGCTCGGGCATGTCCAGTCCGAGCGTCTTGTCGATGATCCGCCAGCGGGGCATGTCGTCCCAGTCGACGAAGGTCACCGCGACGCCGCTCGCGCCGGCCCGACCGGTCCGGCCGATCCGGTGGGTGTAGGTGTCCTGGTCTTCCGGGCAGTCGTAGTTGATCACGTGCGTGACGCCGCTGACGTCGATGCCCCGGGCCGCCACGTCGGTGGCGACCAGGGTGTCGATCTTTCCGGCCCGGAAGGCCCGCAGGGCCCGCTCGCGGGCACCCTGACCGAGGTCGCCGTGCACCGCCGCGACCGCGAAGCCCCGGAAGTCCAGGTCCTCGGCGACCCGGTCGGCGGCCCGCTTGGTCCGGGTGAAGATGATGGTCAGGCCACGGCTCTCGGCCTGAAGGATCCGGGCCACGATCTCGATCTTGTTCATCGAGTGGGTGCGGTAGACGAGCTGCTCCGTCTGCGGCGAGGGGCCGGTCTCGGCGCTGTGCCCGGCGTGGATCGTGATCGGGTGGCGCAGGAAGCGCCGGGACAGCGTCACGATCGGGTCCGGCATGGTCGCGGAGAAGAGCATGGTCTGCCGATCCTCCGGCAGCATCGCCAGGATCCGCTCGACGTCGTCGAGGAAGCCGAGGTCGAGCATCCGGTCGGCCTCGTCCAGGACCAGCGCGCGTACCCCGTGCAGGCGCAGGTGCTTCTGCTTGGCGAGGTCCAGCAGGCGACCCGGCGTGCCGACGAGGATCTCCACGCCCTTGCGCAGCGCGTCGATCTGCGGCTCGTACGCGACGCCGCCGTAGATCGGCAGCACGCGTACGCCCCGGGTGCGGCTGGCGGCGGCGATGTCCTTGGCCACCTGGATGCCCAGCTCGCGGGTCGGTACGACGACCAGGGCCTGCGGCAGTCCGTCGCCGCCCTCGTCGGGTGCGAAGACCCGCTCCAGCAGCGGGACGCCGAAGCCCAGCGTCTTGCCGGTGCCGGTCGGTGCCTGCCCGATCAGGTCGGCTCCGCGCAGCGCGATCGGCAGTGCGTACTCCTGGATGGCGAAGGCGCGGGTGATGCCGGCCGCGGCCAGCGCGTCGACGGTCTCGGCACGCGCGCCGAGCTCGGCAAAGGTCGGTGCCTCCGGTCGGACCGGGGCGGTCGGGGCCAGTTCCTGGCCGTCGGTGATTTCTTGAATCGGCTCACTCATGTGGATTTGGGGGTGCCCTCTCGTGGGTGCGCCCCGTCATGTCCTCAGGGCGCGTTCGGTATGGCGCGGGCCACACGGTCGGCGGCAGAGAGCCGGGCGCGACCGGGCCGCACGCGCGCCGTGGGTCGGACTTCGACCGGATCGGAGTTGACTCCGGCCGGATCGGCGCCTACGGCAACTCCTCCATGCTACCTGAACGGGCCAAACAGAGTCCCGATTCCGCGGCGACGAGCGACGGCGCAAAGGTTTGTAAGTGACCTGTATCACATATAGCCGGGGGGAGGGCGGTTCGTGCGGGCCTGCCGGTGCTCCGGCCGGACGGTAGCCTGCGCACGTGTCCGCCCCCACCCCGCCCGGCCAGACCGTCGCCGACCTGCTCGGCCTGGTGGCCCTCGGCGAACTGCTCGCCTTCGACCGGATGGCGGCCGACGCCCGGCTCGCGCCCGACCTGCGCCGCCGGGCCGCCTTGAGTGAGATGGCCGCTGCCGAGATCGCCAATTACCGGCGGGTGGCCGACCGGCTCACCGCGCTGGGTGTGCCGCCGGACGACGCGATGGCGGCGTACGTCACGCCGTTGCAGGCGTACCACGACTCGACCGAGCCCCGCGACTGGGCGGAGGCGGTCACCAAGGCGTACGTCGGTGATGCGATCACCGACGACTTCCTCCGGGAGATCGCCGTCGCGCTGGGGGAGCCCGACCGCCAACTGGTCCTCGACGTGCTGCACGAGTCGCGGTACGCGGAGTTCGCCGCCGCCGAGATCCGGCTCGCCATCGGGGCCGATCCGACCGTGGCGGGCCGACTGTCGATGTGGGCTCGACGTCTGGTCGGCGAGGCGCTGTCCCAGGCGGGGCGGGTCGCCTCCGCCGACCAGGGGGCCCTCACCAGGCTGATCGCCGCAGGTGGTGACGTCGACGTGGCGGAATTGTTCCGGCGGCTGACCGCCGCGCACACCGCGCGGATGGCCGCCGTCGGGCTCAACAACTGAGTCGGGCTCGACAACCGAGTCGAGCGCGGCAACCGAGCAGAGACCGGCAACAGGGCGGTGTGGCGAGACATCCCCGCCCGGCCGGTCCTGTCGCCGGTCTGTCAGAACGTCAGCGGACGGTGAAACCGACCGCCCGAGGGGACGCCTCGGCGATCTCGACATAGGCGACCTTGCCGACCGGCACGATCACCCGCCGCCCCTTCTCGTCGGTCAGGGAGAGAGTGCCCTCGCCCCTGGCGACGGCGTCGGTCACGATCTGCTCGATCTCGGCCGGCGACTGTGCGCTCTCCAGGACCAGCTCGCGCGGCGCGTACTGCACGCCGATCTTGACCTCCACTGTGCCTCCTCCATCGGGCGAAATGGCCGCCCTGCGAAGGCTATCCGATCACAAGGTCGAAGGTCAGGCTGACTCACCTTGCAGCGGGAAGCTGGCGATGCCCCGCCAGGACAGCGCCGCGACCAACGCCTCGGCCTCCGCCTTGGGCACCTGACGGCCGCCGGCCAACCAGAACTGCGCGGCGGTCTCGGCCGCGCCGACCAGGCCCGAGGCGAGCAACTCGGCGTGCGCCCGGCTGACCCCGGTGTCGGAGATGATCGTGTCGGTGATCGCCGCGATGCAGCCCTGCTCGACCCGCTCCACGCGCTGCCGCACTGCCGGCTCGTTGCGCAGGTCCGACTCGAAGACCAGGCGGAAGGCCTCGCTCTCGTGATCGACGAAGTCGAAGTACGCCCGCACCGACGCGCTGACCCGCTCCTTGTTGTCGGTGGTGCTTGCCATGGCGTCGTGCACCTTGGCGACGATTGCGTCACAGTGCGTGTCGAGCAGCGCGAGATAGAGCTCCATCTTGCCGGGGAAGTGTTGGTACAGCACCGGCTTGGAGACCCCGGCCCGCTCGGCGATGTCGTCCATGGCCGCAGCGTGGTAACCGTGCGCGACGAACACCTCCTGAGCAGCGGCGAGTAGCTGCTTGCGGCGCGCCGAACGGGGCAGGCGCGTGGGTCGTCCGGCGGTCTGGGCGCCGTTCCCCACAGCGGTCATGGGAACCTCCGAGGTTGTCGTACGGGCCGGCATATCACCCGAACCGGTCGGGGCCCCTCGGCCCCTCGCGGAATTGGCCCGCCGCTGTAACTTATCGCCACTGTCGCCACACGGTAGCCTCAGCGGGGGCGACCAAGGAGCGCGCGGTGAGTGAAACAGGGCAACCCGGTGCCGCCACCCCGGGAGAGCACGGCGACGGGACGGGTCAGCGCGATGACCTGGCCCGTTCCGGCAACGGGTGGGCGCCGCCGCCGGTCGACTGGTCGTGGGGCCCCGAGGTCGTGCCGGGCTCCGACACGACCAGGCCGCGGCCGGAGGTCCCGTCCGGCTGGGCCACCGCCTCGTCACGCCACGCCGACCTGCCCGCTCCCGTCGGTGAGCAGGCGGAGCCGGAGCGGCCCGTGCGGGTGAACGGCAACCACGTCAACGGCCACCGGACGAACGGCGCGCCCGTCGCCGACCAGACGCCGGCCAACCGGCATGCCCCGGTCAGCGCACCGCCCGGCCTGCTTGGGCCGGGTCAGGACCCCGGGCAGGACCGGCTCGTCGTACCGGCGCCCCGCCCGGCTCCGTCCGGCGAGCAACCGGTCACCACCGGTACCGTTCTGCCGACCTCGTCACCCCCGGCCGTGCAGGTGCCGCCGGTCGGCACGGCCCCCTCCGGCTTCGAGATGCCGCCCGGCCTGCACGCGCCCACCGCCGAACGGTCCGGGGAGGGCCCGACGGGCGGCCGGCAGCAGGGCTGGGACGACGGTTTCCCGCCGGAGCCGGTCGGCGAGCCCTGGCCGACCGTGCCGGTCACCGAGCAGGCCGCCGGGCCGGCTGACCGCCCTTCGGCGGCCGGCACCGACCAGCCCGCCCGCTGGTCGGACGCGTCGGGCGGCATTGACCAGCCGGCCGGCTGGTCGCCTGTCGAACAACCCGCCGACGATTCGGACCGACCCAACTGGGCCCAGCCCGGCCCGGCCCGCGACTGGGCGCCGCCGTGGGCGCGCGACGATGGTGAGCCCAACCGCCCGTACGAGCCGGTCCGCGCCGAGCCGACGCGTCCGTACGAGCCGGTCCGCGCGGACCGGCCCCGAACGTACGAACCCCGCAGGGATGCCGAGCCCGTCCCCGAAGGCCAGTCATCCACCGCGCCCGATTCGGTGGACAAGCCGGCCGCCGATCCGAGCAGCGCACCCCCGACCCCGCAACCTCCCTCGTGGGCGCGCGCGTCTGAGGTGCCGCCGGCCCACGAGCGTCCGTCCTGGGCGCTGCCCCCGGCCGCCGGCGACCCGACCAGCGCACCGCCGGCCCCCCAGCGTCCGTCGTGGGCGCGTGCGTCCGAGGTGCCGCCTGCGGAGGAGCGTCCGTCGTGGGCGCTGCCGCCGGTCAGCGGTGCACCGGCGAACGAGGGCCCGCCCTGGGGTACCCGGCACGAGGAGGCTCCGCCCTGGGGCAACCGGTCCGGCGGCCAGTCGACCGACGAGCGCCTGCCGTGGGCGCTGCATCCGGCCAGTTCCCCGCCCGCCGGGACGCCGTCCGGTGCCGTCGATCCGACCAGCGCCCCACCGGCCGGACCCCGATCGACCGCCCCCACCGGCAGCGCACCGCAGCCTGGCCCGCCGAGCCGGCGTGAGACATCGGAGCCCGGCTCGACGCCATCGGTCACCGAGGCCCGGTCGGCCGCCGATCCTCCGGGGTATCGACCGTTCCGGCTGCGGCCGGTTCCGGACGAGCCGACACCCGCGCCCGCCGCGGCTCCCGCCCCGCCGGACCCGACCGCCGGGGCGGCTGCGACCGACCAGGTTCCAGGTGAGCCCGGCCGCCGCGAGCGCACCCCCTCTGTGCCCGTCCCGACGAGTGCAGCCCCCTATGCGGCACGCCGGTCCGCGCCCGATCCGGTCCCGCCGACTGAGCCGGCCGGCGACCGTTCGAGGGACAGCACCACGGCGGTGTTGCCGCAGCGCGTCCCTGCCGAACCGGACGTGCCCGTCGTGCCGGAGCCGCCAGCTGTGGAGCCACCCGCCGAAACCCCGGAACTCGCCCGGATCGCCACTCATCTCCGCCGTGACGACGAGCCGGCCACGCTGCGGGACCGGCCGGAGGGCTTCGACGTCAACGCGATCCTCGCTGCCGTCCGAGGAGTCGAGGGCGTACGCGACGCCGCCCTGCGGCGTACCCCCGCCGGTGCGCACAGCCTGCGTCTCGATCTCGCCGACGGGGCCGACCCGGCCGAGGTGAGTCGACAGGTCGCCCGGCTGTTGCAGGAGCGGATGGGGCTGGCTGCGGCACCGCGCGGCCTGCCCGGAGTTCCTGCCGTGCCGATGCGTCGGCGCTCTGCGGAGAGCCGGAGCGAGGCGGGTGAGACGCGCCCGGCCGCCGAGCCACGGCGTCCGTCGGCCCGACCCGGCGGCACCCGGACGGAGACTCCGCCGAGCCGGCCGGAGACCGTGCCGGAGACCACCCGTCGGCGCCGGCAGTCACCGGCGCCGAACCGGGGCCGCGCGGTCGTGGACGAGCCGGGTGCGCCGGGCAGTCCGGTGACCCTCGGTGCCTCCTACTCCGGCGGGCAACTCACCACGACCGAGTCCGCGCCGTCGCGACCGCTGGACACCGGCGGGGCGCCGGGCCCCCGGGTGATACTCGACCACGTCCAGGTGAGCACGTTCGGGCTTGACGCCAACGTCGAGGTCCGGCTGGTCGCGGGCGACCAGAACGCCTCGGGGTACGCCACCGGGCCTGCCGTCGACGGCTTCGTGCTGCGGTTGTGCGGCGTCGCGGCGGCGGCGGCGGTCGACGAGCTGCTCTACGCCGCCGGTCCCACGGCGGAACGTGGACGGTGCTTCGTGGAGCACGCCGCGGTGGTGCCGTTCGGCAACTGCGAGGTGGCCACCGTGGTGGTGCTGCTGGTCTGCGACGGGTGGGTCGAGCAGTTGGCCGGGTCCGCCCTGGTGGCTGGCGATCCCCGGCAGGCGGTGGTGCGGGCGACCCTGGCCGCGGTCAATCGTCGACTGGAGGCGCTGCTGGCGTGAGCCGTTCCAGGCAGACTGGAACGGTGAAGCCTGCCACCCTCTGGCCCGAACGGCTGTTGCCCGCTCACTCGGTTCCGCCGCCCTGGCCGGGGCGCGAGGTACGACTCGACGGAGCTGTCACCTACGTCCGGGAGACGCCGGCCACCGGCCCGGACGCCGAACCGGCGTTGTACGTGCACGGCCTGGGCGGCTCGTCGCAGAACTGGACCGACCTGGCGGGCCTGCTCGCCGAGCGGCTGGACGGTCAGGCGATCGACCTGCCCGGCTTCGGTCGCAGCGAGCCGGGCCGCCGCTACACCGTGCCGGTCTTCGCGGACCGGGTGATCCGCTGGATCGAGTACTCCGACCGCGGGCCGGTGCACCTGTTCGGCAACTCGCTGGGTGGGGCGATCTCGGTACGGGTGGCCGCCCTCCGGCCGGATCTGGTCCGGACACTGACCCTGGTGTCGCCGGCCCTGCCGTTCCTCGACTTCCGCCGGTCGTTGCAGGGACGGATGCTGCCGCTGCTGGCGATCCCCCGAGGCGAACGGGTGGCCGCCTGGCGGCTGGCCCAACTCGCGCCGGAGGTGATGGCCCAGCAGGTGATGGAGGCGTGCGTGGCCGATCTCACCCGGATCAGCGACCAGCGTCGGAGCGAGGCGCTGGAGGAGATCCGGGTCCGCTACGAGGCGGAGCACTACGCGGCGGCGTACGTGCGTACCTTCCGTGGCCTGGTGTCCAGCTTCGTGCGGTCGTACCTGCCCGGGTCGGGCTCGCTGTGGCGGATGGCCGGCACGGTGCGTGCGCCCTCGCTGGTCATCGGGGGACGGCAGGACCGGTTGGTCGACGTGCGGGTCGCGCCGCAGGCCGCCCGGGTGATCCCGGACAGCCGACTCCTGATGATCAATGGTGTCGGTCACGTGGCCCAACTTGAGGTGCCGCGCCTGGTGGCCCGGGCCGTGCTGGGGCTGCTCGCCGAGACGGGGGAACCCGCCCGCCGGGCCGACCTGGCAGGATGACCGGGATGCGCAGCCCTGGTAGCCGTCGTCGATCGGCTCACTCCGCTGGCCGTCATGCCGTCCGGCGGGGCCACCAGTATCGGGCGGCGGACCAGACCGGGTCCGCCGCGGGCGGGGGGCGTCGTAGGCGGCCCGGGACCGGTGCCCTGATCCGGGTGGCGGCGCTGGTGGCCGCCGTCGGTGCCGCGGTGGCGATGGTTGCCGGCGGCACCGGTGTGGGCTCAGGGGCGGCCGACGAGGTCGACCCGGTGGTCTCCGGGCCGGCCGTGGCCCTGGCGCCGGTGGCGACGCCGTCGCCGGTGTCCCCGTCGCCTGCGGAGAGGTCCCCGTCGCCCGCGCCACCCGTCCTGCAGGAGCCCGGTTCGATCCCGTCGACCGGCCCGGGTCGCTTCGGGTACGACGACCGGACCGGCCCGGTGCTGGGTACGGCCGGTGGCCTGCGGCGCTACCGGGTGGCGGTGGAGTCCGGCTCCGGCGTGGACGCGGGCGAGTTCGCCCTGGCGGTGCGGACGGCGCTGGCCGGCCCCGGCAGTTGGGTGGACAGCGGTCGGCTGCGGCTGCGGCAGGTCGAGCGCACGGCTCGTCACGACTTCACCGTCTACCTGGCCACGGCCGGGACGGCGGGCCGGATGTGTGCCGCCGGGGGTGTCGACATCCGGGTCGGTGGACGGCCGTACACCTCCTGCCGCGCACCGGGAAAGGTGATCATCAACCTGGACCGGTGGCGGCTGTCGGTACCGCACTTCGTCGAGGCCGACGTGCCACTGTCGCTCTACCGGACGTACGTGGTCAATCACGAGGTCGGGCACGAGTTGGGTAACCGGCACGAGCGCTGCCCGGGCCGTGGCGACCCGGCTCCGGTGATGATGCAGCAGACGCTCTTCCTCAAGGGCTGCGTCGCGAACCCGTGGCCGTACCTGGACGGCCGGCGGTACGCGGGTCCCCCGCTCTGAGCCCGTCCGCGCTGAGCGGGTATCGCGTCCGAACGGCAGCAAGTCGATCAAAATGCGGTGATGTGCCGGAATAGGGTGCGACGATGATGACATGCCCTCTTCACCCCTTTGGCGGGAATATCGCCGCGCGGACCACCCGCCGGAGCCCGAGGATCGGCACCGCAGGCCGGTGGTTCCGCACCGGAGGGTCGTGACGCTGGGCATGGTGCTGGTGCTGGCCGCCACCGCGGCGGTCCTGCTGGCCCGGACCGGTCAGCGGGTGGCCGCCCCGGACCAGGGCTTCGGCAACCGGATCGCATCCGGATCGGGAGGCGAGGAGCGGTCCGGGCCGAGCGGGTATCCGTGGGCGGGTGCCGGCAGCTTCACGCTGGCCGGTGACCACTCGCCGGTGTATGGCGAGGATGGCCCGGTGGTCCGCTACCGGGTGGCCGTCGAACGCGGCACCGGCCAGGACCCGGCCGCCTTCGCCGCCGCGGTCGACGGGGTGCTGGCCGACCCGCGTAGCTGGATCGGCACCCGGGAGCTGCGCGTGCAGCGGATCGCCGAGGCGGAATCGGCCGACTTCACCATCTATCTCGCCACCCCGCGCACCTCGGAGGCGATGTGCGCCGAGGGGGGACTGAGTACCGAGGGCTACACCTCGTGCCGGCTGCCCGGGCAGGTCATCATCAATCTGGCCCGCTGGCTGGAGGCGGTACCGGATTACGGCGCACCGCTGGAGGTCTACCGGGCATACGTGATCAACCATGAGGTCGGGCACGAATTCGGGGAGGGGCACGAGGCGTGTCCGGCACCGGGGGACCCGGCGCCGGTCATGCAGCAGCAGACGTACGGCCTGGACGGCTGCCTGCCGAACGCCTGGCCGCTCCTCGACGGGCACCGGTACGCCGGCGAGCTGATCGGCTGACCACGGCGGCGAGCGCTACCGGCCCGGTGGGTATTCCCGCTCCCGCATAGCGGGCGACGTGTCCCTGCTCATGGTCGATGGGCGCGTCGGCGAGCGACAATGGCCCGGTTGCCCACCATCGATCCCGGGGAGTCCACCATGTCGTTGCCCCCGCTCGTCGAACCCGCCGCCGAGCTGACCGTTGACGAGATCCGCCGCTACTCGCGCCACCTGATCATCCCCGACGTCGGGGTCACCGGGCAGAAGCGGCTGAAGAACGCCCGGGTGCTCTGTGTCGGTGCCGGTGGTCTCGGTTCTCCCGCCCTGATGTACCTGGCCGCGGCGGGGGTCGGCACCCTGGGGATCATCGACTTCGACACCGTCGACGAGTCCAACCTCCAGCGCCAGATCATCCACGGCGTCTCCGACATCGGCCGGTCCAAGGCCGAGTCGGCCGCGGCGAGCATCCGCGAGATCAACCCGCTGGTGAACGTCGAGATCCACAACACCGCGCTGGACCGGGACAACGTCCGCGACATCTTCGCCCAGTACGACCTGATCGTCGACGGCACCGACAACTTCGCCACCCGCTACATGGTCAACGACGCGGCGGTGCTGCTCGGCAAGCCGTACGTCTGGGGGTCGATCTACCGCTTCGACGGCCAGGCGTCGGTGTTCTGGGCCGAGCACGGCCCCTGCTACCGCTGCCTCTACCCGGAGCCCCCGCCGCCGGGCATGGTGCCCTCCTGCGCCGAGGGTGGCGTGCTGGGCGTGCTCTGCGCCTCGATCGGCTCGATCCAGGTCAACGAGGCGATCAAGCTGCTCGCCGGCATCGGCGAGCCGCTTGTCGGCCGGTTGATGGTCTACGACGCCCTGGAGATGAGCTACCGCAAGATCAAGGTCCGGAAGGATCCGAACTGCGTGCTCTGCGGTGAGAACCCGACACTCACCGATCTCATGGAGGACTACGAGGACTTCTGTGGCGCGGTGTCCGTGGAGGCCCAGGAGGCGGTGGTCGACGCGACCATCACCGCATCCGAGCTGAAGGAGTGGCAGGACGCCGGCAAGGACATCTTCCTCGTCGACGTCCGGGAGCCGGCCGAGTACGAGATCGTCCGTATCCCCGGGGCCACCCTGATCCCCAAGGGCGAGATCCTCTCCGGTGAGGCGCTGTCCAAGCTTCCGCAGGACCGGCAGATCGTGCTGCACTGCAAGTCCGGCGTCCGCTCCGCCGAGGCGTTGGCCGCGTTGAAGGCGGCCGGTTTCCGCGATGCGGTGCACGTGCAGGGCGGGGTGCTCTCCTGGATCAAGCAGATCGATCCCTCGCTGCCCGCGTACTGATCCATAGCCGACGGGCCCCTCCACCACGTCCATGGGGGAGGGGCCCCTCGCCGCCGCCCTGCCGTCGGTCGGATCTCACCTACCCGTCCTCCTGAGGCGAGATCACGTTTGCGCCGGTAGCGTGGCCGCCGTGGTCGACATCGACGCGGCGATCGGGTTCGTGGTGGCTCACGGAGATGCGGTGGAGCGTGCCCGCCTGTCCTGGCTGCGTACCGGCACGCAGCCACCGCCGGAGGTGCTCGACAGCGCCGAGGTCGGGCAGACACCCGGCGGCGGCTGGCCGGCATCCTGGGGCGACGAGGTCGCCTCGGTCGACGCCACCTGCTTCCGCCTCGCCGAACTGGACGACCTCGGTGCGCTGGGCCGCCCGAGCGCCCGTCGGGCGCTGGACTGGCTCGCCGCCGGCCAGCAGCGCGACGGCTGCTGGGAGGAGGACCCGGCCCTCGCGGACTCCGCGCCCGAGTGGGCCCGTCCGGGTGACCCGGAGGCGCGGCTGTACCTGACCGCCAACGCCGCCTTCTGGCTCACCGTGGCGGGCCTGGACGCGCGGGCCGCCGGGCCGCTGGACCACCGGGTCGGCGGGGCGTACGCCGGGGTGGTGCAGGCCGCCAGCCAGGCGCTCGCCACCCAACTGCGCCCCGACGGTAGTTGGCCGTCCTTCCTGGCTGCCGGTTGGCTCAGCGCGGCCGTCCTGCACCGGCAGCAGATGTTCTACGAGTCGGCGCAGATCAAGGCGGTGCTGGCGGAGCGGCTGCCGCAGGCGTCGGCGACCGATGCCGCCTGGCTAGCGGTGACGCTGCGCCGGGTGGGCGTCGACCATCAGGAGTGGACACTGGTGGCCGCCCGACGCCGGCTCACCGAGACACAGCGCAGCGACGGCGGCTGGAGCAGCGACGACGGCCACCAGTTCGACGTACACGCCACCCTCGCCGTCATCCGCGCCTTCCGCTAACCCCATCCCCACCCCCCACCCCCCCGTCCCCCCCACCCACCCCGCGTTCCCGCGATCTTGCAGTTCTTGCCTCTTCAAAATGGGGCAATCGGTTCGTATTGCCGACCGAAAGTGCAAGATCGCGGAGGACGGTGGAGGGCGGTGGTGGGTGGCGGTGGGTGGCGGTGGGTGGTGGTGGGTGGGTCAGGGGCGGAGGTGGCCGGTGCCGGTTACCACGTACTTGGTGCTGGTCAGTTCGGGGAGGCCCATGGGGCCGCGGGCGTGCAGCTTCTGGGTGGAGATGCCGATCTCGGCGCCGAAGCCGAACTCGCCGCCGTCGGTGAACCGGGTCGAGGCGTTGACCATCACGGCCGCCGAGTCGACCCGGGCCACGAACTCCCGGGCGGCCGACTGAGAGTCGGTGACGATCGCCTCGGTGTGGCCGCTGCCGTACCGCCGGATGTGGGCGACCGCCGCGTCCAGCGAATCCACGACGGCGGCGGAGATGTCCGCGGCGAGATATTCGGTGCCGAAGTCCTCGTCGGTGGCCGGAACCACGGCGTCGGAGTGGGCCGCGACCCGCGCGTCGCCGTGCACGGTCACCCCGGCCTCGGCGAAGGCGGCCAGCATCGCCGGCAGGAAGGCGTCGGCGACGTCGGCGTGCACCAGCAGCGACTCGGCCGTGTTGCAGGTGGACAGGCGCTGCGTCTTCGCGTTCAGGGTGACCGCGACCGCCATCGACACGTCGGCGGCGGCGTCCACGTAGACGTGACAGTTGCCCACCCCGGTCTCGATCACCGGCACGGTCGACTCCTCGACCACGGTGCGGATCAGCGACGCCCCGCCGCGCGGGATCAGCACGTCGACCAGGCCCCGGGCCCGCATCAGCTCCTTGACCGAGTCGCGGGAGCTGGCGTCTACCAGCTGCACCGCGTCGGCGGGCAGACCGGCACCGTCGATCGCGTCCCGCAGCACCGTCACCAGGGCCGCGTTGGAGTGCGCGGCGGAGGAGGAGCCGCGCAGCAGCGCCGCGTTGCCGGCCTTCAGGCAGATCCCGGCGGCGTCCACGGTCACGTTGGGCCGCCCCTCGTAGATGACGCCGACCACCCCGAACGGCACCCGGATCTGCCGCAGCTCCAGCCCGTTGGGCAGGGTCGCGCCGCGGACCACCTCGCCCACCGGGTCGGGCAGCGCGGCCATCTGGCGCAGCGCGTCGGCGATGCCGGCCACCCGCCCCTCGTCGAGGGCGAGCCGGTCCAGCACGGCCGCGCTCAGCCCGGCGTCGCGCCCGGCCGCCAGGTCCGCGAGGTTCGCCGTCAGGATCTCCGGCGTACGCGCCACCAGCGCGTCGGCCATCGCGTGCAGCGCGGCGTCCTTGGCGGTACGCGTCGCCACGGCCAGCGTCTGCGCCGCCGTTCGCGCCCGGCGGCCCTGCTCGCTCACGCTCATTGCACAACTCCTCAGGTTGGACGGTCTGTTACAGCAGCACCAGGTCGTCGCGGTGGACGACCTCCCGTTCGTACGCCGGGCCGAGCGCCGCGGCGAGGTCGGCGGTCGACCGCCCGAGCAGGCCGGGCAGCTCGATCGCGTCGTAATTGACCAGCCCCCGGGCCACCGGTGCGCCGGAGGTGTCGACGAGGTCGACCGGGTCGCCCGCGGTGAAGGCGCCGTCCACGGCGGTGATCCCCGCGGGCAGCAGCGACTTGCGTCGCCCCACCACCGCGGCCACCGCGCCCGGGTCGAGGTGCAGCCGGCCCCGGGGCGCGGTGGCGTGGGCGAGCCAGAACAGCCGGGCGGCGGGTCGTCGGAGGCTGGGGTGGAAGAAGGTGCCGACCGGCTCACCGGCCAGCGCGGCGACCGCCCGGGTGGCGGAGGTGAGCACCACCGGGATGCCGAAGCCGGTGGCGATCCGGGCCGCTTCGACCTTGGTCACCATGCCACCGGTGCCGACCCCCGCGCGGCCGCTGCCGCCGATCTCGACACCGACCAGGTCCGCCTCGTCGCGTACCTCGGGGATGCGGCGGGAGCCGGGTCGGGTCGGGTCGCCGGTCCAGAGCGCGTCGACGTCGGAGAGGAGCACCAGCAGGTCGGCGTCGACGAGCGCGGCCACCAGCGCGGCCAGCCGGTCGTTGTCGCCGAACCGGATCTCCTCGGTGGCGACCGTGTCGTTCTCGTTGACGATCGGCACCGCCCGCAGGTCGAGCAGCTTGCGCAGGGTGCGGTACGCGTTGCGGTAGTGGGCCCGCCGGGTCACGTCGTCGACGGTGAGCAGC
This sequence comes from Micromonospora sp. NPDC000442, assembly GCF_042898635.1. Taxonomy (NCBI): domain Bacteria; kingdom Bacillati; phylum Actinomycetota; class Actinomycetes; order Micromonosporales; family Micromonosporaceae; genus Micromonospora; species Micromonospora sp. NPDC000442. The sequence continues at coordinate 414,301 of NZ_JBIAYZ010000004.1, forward strand.
ACCTGGCCCACGGTGCGGCCGTGCCGGGCGAAGGCGGCCGCGTACCGCCCGATCAGCAGGCCCTGGCCGACGCTGGCGGCGGCCTGCTGGGTGGCCAGGTCGCGCGGTCGCCGGGGCAGACCGAGGGGGGCGAGGCCGGCGGCGATCGCGCCGGAGGAGACCAGCACCACCTCGCGGCCGTCGGCGGCCCGTAGGCCGAGGGCGTCGACCAACGCGTCGACCCGCCCGTCGTCCAGACCGCCACTGGCGGTGGTCAACGAGGAGGACCCGATCTTGACAACGACCCGCCGGGCCGCCGTGACTGCGTCGCGCACCCGCCCATTCTGCGCTGTCGTCGCGGCACGGCCCGCCGCCGTTCCCATAGTCTGGCCGCTTGTGACACCTGACGAGTACGTCGAGGCGGTGCTGGAACTGGTCGACCGGATCCCACCCGGCCGGGTGATGTCGTACGGGGCGGTGGCCGACGCGTTGGCCGAGCGCTCCGGGCGGGCATCGGCGCGGCTGGTCGGGGCGATCATGGCACGCCACGGTGGTGGGGCTCCGTGGCACCGGGTGGTGAACGCGTCCGGCGGGCTGCCGCCCCGGCTGGCCCGCGAGGCGCGGGCGCGTTGGCTCGCCGAGGGGACGCCGCTGCGCGGTACCGGGGTGGACATGCGGACAGCCGTTTGGTGGCCCGGGCAGGGGATGTGACCCCCGCCATAACGTGAGTAACATTCGGACCCATGATCGCGCCGCCGGGTGGCTCCGGCCCACCGCCCACCCCCGGACAGCCCGCGCAGAGCCCAGCCCCACCGGGCGCGCTGCCCCGGGGGGTGCACGCCGGCTACGCGCTCGGCTCGCTGGCGACCGGGGCCTTCGGCACCGTGCCGGGTCTGCTGCTGCTGCCCTACCTCACCGACACCCTCGGGGTGGCCGCTGGCGTGGCGGCCCTGCTGGTGCTGCTGCCGAAGGCATGGGACGTGCTGGTCAACCCGGTCGCCGGGCGGATCTCCGACCGCACCAGGTCGCCTTGGGGTGCCCGTCGTCCGTACCTGCTCTTCGGTGGGTTGGCACTGGCCGTGCTCTTCGGGGCCATCTTCGCCGCGCCGTTCGGTGCCGGTCCCGCCGCCGGGGCGTACGTCGCCGTCGCCTTCCTGGCCACCGCGACCGCGTTCGCCTTCTTCCAGGTGCCGTACGTGGCGATGCCGGCCGAGCTGACCAGCGACTACGCCGAACGTACCCGGATGATGACCTGGCGGATCGCGGTGCTGGCGCTGGCCATCCTGGTCGCCGGTGCGGTGGCGCCGCTGGTGCGCGACGCGGCCGGCGGAGGTGTTCCCGGGCACCGTTGGATGGGTGTCTTCGTGGCCGCCCTGATCGCGCTCGGCGCCGTCGGTGCCTTCCTCGGCACCCGGTCCGCCCCGCAGGGCGCGGCCGGTGAGAGCGAGCCGAGCCTGCGCGCCCAACTGACCGTCGCAGCCCGCAGCCGGCCCTTCCGGGCGCTGCTGCTCTGCTTCGTGGTGCAGTCCGCCGGGGTGGCCACGATCCTCGCCGGGGTCCAGTACTTCGCCGACCACGTACTCCGGGACTCGACGACCGGCCCGACCGTGCTCTTCGTCTGTTTCGTCGGCCCGGCGCTGGTGGTGATGCCGCTCTGGTCCCGGGTGGGCGCCCGGGTGGGCAAGCTCGCCGCCCTGGTGGCGGCGTCGCTGATCCTCTCGGCCGGTGGACTGGCGTTGGTCGCCGCGCCGGTGCTGCCCACCGCCGTGGTCTACCTGCTGGTCGCGTTGCTCGGCGTCGGGTACGCCGGACAGCAGGTGTTCGCGTTGGCCATGCTCCCGGACTGCATCGCGTACGACACCGTGCGCACCGGGCGTCGGCAGGCCGGCGTCTTCACCGGGGTGTGGACGGCCGGCGAGACCTTCGGACTGGCCCTGGGCCCCGGCATCTACGGACTGGTGCTCGCCCTCACCGGCTACGTCTCGTCCACCACCGGTACCGCCGCCACCCAGTCCGACACCGCCCGCCTCGGCGTCCTGCTCGGCTTCACCATCCTCCCCGCTCTCCTCATCGGCCTGGCCACTTTCCTGCTGCGCCCCTACGACCTCACCCCCGACCGCCTGTCCGCCCCCACCCCGCCCCCAGCCATCGCCGATCATGCAGTCGTGGCAGGAACAGAAGCCGCTGAAACCCACGGAAAGGGCGCCACAACTCCATGATCGACGAGAATCGACCGGACGGGATGCCGGCGGAGCAGGTGCTGGCGGAGATCCGGCAGCTGCGGGCGATGGATCGGCCGACGCACGGGGGGCGGCTGTTCGCGTACGTCTACGACCCGGCGGTGCCCGGGCTGGACGCGCTCGCCGCTACCGCGTACGCCGAGAGCGCCCACGTCAACGGACTCGACCCGACGGCCTTCCCGTCCCTGCTGGCCATGGAGAACGCGCTTGTCGCTGCGGCGGCGCGACTGCTCGGCGGCGGGCCGGGCACGAGGGCTCCCGAGGTCGTCGGCAGCGTCACCAGCGGCGGCACCGAATCGCTCATCCTGGCCGTGAAGACCGCCCGGGACGCCCGGCCGGACATCGCGGCACCCCGGATCGTGGTACCGGCCAGCGCCCATGCCGCGTTCGCCAAGGCGGCCCACTACCTGCGGGTGGCACTCGACACGGTGCCGGTCGACCCGACCACGCTGCGGCCGGCGGTCGCCGACGTGGCCGCCGCCGTTCGACCGGAGACGGTGCTGGTGGCCTGCTCCGCCCCCTCGTACGCGCACGGTGTCGTGGACCCGGTCGAACAGATCGCCGAGGTGGCCGCCGCCGCCGGGGTCCGCTGCCATGTGGATGCCTGCTTCGGCGGCTGGACCCTGCCGTACCTGCGTCGTCTCGGCCTGCCGGTGCCCCCGTTCGACCTCGCCGTGCCCGGGGTCACCTCGATCTCGGTGGACCTGCACAAGTACGCGTACGCGCCGAAGGGCGTCTCGGTGCTGCTGCACCGCGATCCGCAACTGCGCGCCCCGCAGTACTTCGCGTACGCCGACTGGCCCGGGTACACCATGATCAACCCGGTGATCTCCTCGACCCGCTCCGGCGGGCCGATCGCCGCCGCGTACGCCACCCTGCGGCACCTGGGCGACGATGGCTACCTGGAGCTGACCCGGCGCACCTGGGCCGCGGTGCGCACGTTGGCCGACGCGGTACGGGCCACCGACGGGCTGCGGCTGGTCGCCGAGCCGGAGTCGACAGTGGTCTGTTTCACCGTCGAGGACCCCACGCTCGACCTGTTCCTGCTGGTGGACGAGCTGACCGCGCGGGGTTGGCACACCCAGCCCCAGCTCCGGTACGCCGACCTGCCGGCCAGCGTGCATCTCACGGTGACCGCAGCGGTGGCGCCGCGGGTGGCCGAGTTCGGCCCGGCGCTTGTCGACGCGGTCGCCGCGGCCCGCGCCGCCGGGCCGGTCGCGCTGCCGCCCGACCTGCTGGCGCTCGCCGGCAGCCTCACCCCGGAGGCGCTCACACCCGAGCTGGTGGCGGAGTTGGCCGAGGGGCTCGGCCTGGGCGACGGCGCTGGCGCTCCGGACCGGATGGCGGCGGTCAACACGCTGCTCGACGCCGCCCCGGCGGCGGTGCGGGAGCGGCTGCTGGTGGAGTTCGTCGGGCTGCTTCAACGCCCCACCTGGTAGGTCGGGCCCGCAGCGACACCCGACAGGTCGGGACCGCAGCGCTGCGGTCAGTTGCTCATGCGCAGATCGGCGGAGTTGTCGGTCGGCTTCCGGTCCTTCCACTCGCGATCCTGGTCGTCGATGTGCTTTACCCGCAGACTCGGCGCAGGGTCGTCCGGGTCCCGATCGATCTGGAACCGGAAGGTCAAGCTCCGCTCCTCACCGGCGGGTAGGCCATCGAGCAGGCAGGTGTCGGAGCCGTCAGGCGTCACCATCCGGCACCCGGACAGGTCGCCTCCGGCCGGCTCACCGATTGTGTAGAAGTCGCCGAAACCGAGCCGGGGCACATCCACCGGGCCCTTGTTGGTCACCGTGACGGTCACCGAACCGGTGCGGATGCCGTGCGCGTCAGGCGGGTCGAGCACCAGCTCACCCGCGCTCAGGGTGAGATCGGTCAGCCGGGGGTCGATCCCGAACTTCGCCGGCCCGGCGGTCTGCTCGAAACGGGTGCCGTTCCAGGCGTACGTCCGCCACTGCTGCTGTGGCCACCAGTTGGGCGTGCCGCAGCAGGGCTGGATGTCGGCCACCGCCACGCGGATCGACCCACCGTCGCCCAAGTCGACGTCGGTGATGTCGTCCAGCCCGTCGTGGGTGCCGATCACCTGGCCAAGGGTGACGATCCGGCCGGTGTCGTCCCGGGACAAGGCGACCACCTGCTTGTCCAGGGCCTCCCCGTACCGGCAGGCGACCAGGGCGATGGTGTCGGTGCCGCCGTCGCCGTCGACGTCGCCGTAGTGGATCTCGTCCCACAGCTCCGGCCGAGATTCGTCCTGCGGCTCAAGCAGCCGAACGTTGTCGGTGATGCAGGTCGACGGGCCGCCCGGCGGCCAGTCGGGCAGGTCGACACGGGCCGCGAGGAGCTGCGCCCGGCTGATCCGTCCGTCCGGTCTGGTCGCGGTGGGGCTGGTAGCGCTCGGTGTCGATGCCGGCGTTGCCGTCGGTGTCGGCGTTCCCGACGGCGGAGGCGGCGTCGGTGCGGGCGTCGGCTCGCCGGTCTGGGCCGGTGTCGGGTCGGTGCGGTTCAGGGCCGCGTGTGCGCCGATCGGGATCGCGACGGCGATCACCACGGCCGTCGCGACGGCCACGGCCGCCCGCTGACGCCGCCGACGCACGGTCAGGCGTACGGCGTCGGTGCCGGCCGGTCGCACCGCCGGGGCGTACTCCGCCCGGAACGCGGCGAACTCGCCGCTGACCAGGATGTCATTGGGCTCACTCATGGTCGTGCACCTCCCCGGTGCCGGTCAGTTGCGCGGCCAACGTCACTCGGCCCCGGTGCAGCCAGGACTTGACGGTGCCGGTCGGCACCTTTTCCTGCTCCGCGATCTGCGTGACACTGAGATCCGCCAGGTAGTGCAGCACCAGCGCCCTGCGCTGGGCGGGCGGCAGCTGGGCCAGGGCGGCGGTCAACGCCACCCGATCCGGTCCGGGCCCGGCCACGTGCTCCTGCCGTTGCCGGCGCAGCCACGACTGGGCGGTTCGCATCCGCCGCCAACGGCTGGTGGCGAGGTTCCAGGCCACTCGGCGTACCCAGCCCACCGGATCGTCGTACCGGGACACCCGGGACCAGCGGGCGTACGCCCGGCAGAACGCCTCCTGGACCAGGTCCTGCGCCTGCGCCAGGTCGCCGCAGTACGCGGCCAGTTGAAGCGTCAGCGACCGGAAATGGGTGTGGTAGAGCCCGTCGAAGTCGATACCCTCGGCCGGCTCCACGGGCTCTGTCGCCTCGTCCGGGGGCGGTTCCCCGAGTCGTGGTTTCCTGGTCACCATCATCTGCCCTCCCCGTTCACCGCGCCGTCATGCGATCGACGTCGGTCACACGCCTGAACACGGACGAGGGTTGCGGCGGTTGGCACCCGTGCTGCTGTGGTTGACTGTCGGCTCGGGGACAGCGGAGGGAGGCCCGAGGTGCAGTTGCCTGCGGTGCTCGGTGAGCCGATCCGGTTCGTGCTGAACTGGGGCCGCCGCTACTCGCTCTGGGTGTTCAACTTCGGCCTGGCCTGCTGCGCCATCGAGTTCATCGCGACAAGCATGTCCCGCCACGATTTCATGCGACTCGGCGTGATCCCGTTCGCGCACGGCCCCCGGCAGGCCGATCTGATGGTGGTCTCCGGCACCGTCACCGACAAGATGGCCCCGGCGATCAAGCGGCTCTACGACCAGATGCCCGAGCCGAAGTACGTGATCTCGTTCGGTGCCTGCTCGAACTGCGGCGGCCCCTACTGGGACTCGTACTCGGTGACCAAGGGGGTCGACCAGCTCATCCCGGTCGACGTCTACGTGCCCGGCTGCCCGCCCCGACCGGAGGCGCTGCTGCACGGCATCCTCCGCCTTCAGGAGAAGATCGCCGCCGAGCAGTCCGGCATCGGTGGGGTGCCCCGCACCGACCCGCTCGCCGCGCCGGTCGACGCGCCGCCCAGCGACGGCACCGCGGTCCGCTCCGTCGCCTCCCTGACCTCGCCCCCGGTACGCCCGCCGACCGCCTGACCGGGGCCGGCGCTGCTGGGTCGGGCCGCGGCCGGTGCCCGGCCGGGTGCGGGTGGCGGTCCGGTCGGTCCGGCGAGACCGGTCGCTCGGCTGGCCGTCCGGGTGGTGCGGCTTCGCTAGCGTACGGATCATGACCGACGTCGCGGAGCAGCGTTCCGCCTTCATCATCGAGGTGCTGACCGAGGAGTTCGGCACCCTGATGGCGCTCGACCCGGCCGCCTTCCGGCGCAAGTTCCGCAAGATGGCCGCTTCACCGTTCGCCTTCTACCGGGGCAGTGCCAGCCTGTTCTACGCCGACCAGCGTGGCGACTTCGCCGACGACCGTTTCCTGGACCCGCAGACCAGCCGGGTGTGGATCCACGGCGACCTGCACGCGGAGAACTTCGGCACCTACATGAACGGCTCCGGCCAGCTCGTCTTCAACGTCAACGACTTCGACGAGGCGTACGTCGGTCCGTTCACCTGGGACCTGCGGCGGTTCGTCGCCAGCGTGGCGCTGATCGGCTACACCAAGGCGCTCTCCGACCGGGTCATCAGCGACCTGGTGACCTGCTTCGCGAACGCGTACCTGGTCGAACTGCGGGCCATCGCCGCCGGCGGGGACGACGCCATCGGGTCGATCACCCTGGACAACGCCGACGGTGTGCTGCGCCGGGTGCTCCAGCAGGCGCGGCTGAACACCCGGGTCGACCTGCTGCGGGGACAGACCACCATCGACAACTACGAGCGGCGGTTCTCCGTCGGCGACGGGGTGTACGAGATCGACGGTGCCGTGCGAGCGCGGGTGTGCGCGGCGTTCGAGGCGTACCTGGAGACGCTGCCGCCCACCACTGCCCAGGCCCGGCCGCTCGCCGCACAGATCAAGGACGTGGTGCTGCGCAAGGGGGTGGGCATCGGCTCGGCCGGACTGCCGTCGTACAACCTCCTGCTCGAGGGGCACACTCAGGCGCTGGAGAACGACGTCGTCATCTACATGAAGCAGGCCCAGGTGCCGGCGGTGGCGCGGTACATCGACGACGAGCGGGTCCGCGGCTACTTCCGGCACCAGGGACACCGCACCGCCGAGTCGCAGCGGGCCCTCCAGGCACATGCCGACCCGTGGGTGGGCTTCACCGAACTCGACGGCGTCGGTCAACTCGTCGCCGAGGTGTCCCCGTACGCGGCCGACCTCGACTGGGCGGACGTCAACGAACCGGAGGAACTGGCCGGGGTGCTGGCCGACCTCGGGCGGGCGGTCGCCCGGATGCACTCGGTGGCCGACGACGAGTCCAGCCACGACCTGGTCGACTACTCGACCGAGGAGGCCATCGTCGCCGCCGTCGACGCGGACACCGCCGGCTTCGTCGGGCACCTGGTCGACTTCGCCCACACGTACGGGGTACGTGCCCGCCACGATCACCAGCTCTTCGTCGACCTGTTCCGCAACGGCCGGCTTCCCGGCATCTGACCGACCCGCCCGGGCCGTTCAGGCGGCGAAGTCGAGGACCACCTTGATGTCCTGCGGTCCGGGCGAGTAGGCGGTGGCGTACTCAGCCAGCGGTACCCGACGGGTGATCAGCGAAGCGAGCCAGGCCGGGTCGGCCTTGGACAGTGCCTCGGCAGCGCCCTCCCAGTGGCGTCGGTTGGCGTTCACCGAGCCGAAGACGACGTTGTTCTCCAGGACGAGGGTCCGGTTCAGCGCACCCGCGTCGAAGTCGATCGTCCGGCCGCCGCTGGACACCCCGGCCAGACAGACGATCCCGTTGGGACCGACCCGGCACATCGCCTCCAGGACGACCACGGGCGCGCCGGTGCACTCGATGATGACGTCGGGTTCGAGGTCGAGACGATCGAGTGGCCCGGAGTGGTACGTCGCACCGAGCGCGGCGGCGAGCGCCGGCTTGGGACCCTCGGTGGCCAGGTCGAGCACGTGCACGGCGAGACCCCGCTGGCTGGCCAGCAGCGCGGCGAGCAGACCGATCGGCCCGGCACCGGTGATCAGTGCCGTGCGAGGCTGCCACTCCGCCCGCTGGCCGATCCGGTCGACGTGGTCCCACGCCTTGACCATCACGCTCGTCGGTTCGAGCAGCATGCCCACCTCGATCAGCGAGGGGTCGAGTCCCACGGCGAAGCGGGGCTGTAACCGCCACCGCTCGCGGGCGAAGCCCGGCAGCGCCTTGATGCCGTGCTCGGTGAACAGGCCGTTGCGGCACATGTCCCACTCGCCCACTGCGCAGTTCGGGCAGGGCATCGGATCGGGGTGCCGGACGATTCCGGCCACCAGGTCGCCGGGTTGCCGGGTACCGGTCGGATCCTCCAGCACCCGGCCCAGCGACTCGTGACCGAGCACCAACTGGTCGATGTCGGGTGGCGCCTCGCCGTACTGCCCCTCGATGATTTCGATGTCCGTCCCGCAGACGCCCACCGAGAGGGCCTCCACCAGGATCGGCCCCTCCTCGGGGGCCGGTTCCGGGTAGTCGTCGAGTAGCCGCAGCGAGCCGGGTACTCCGGGGATGACGGTCACAGCGCGCACGGGTCCATCCTGGTGGCCACCGACGATCGGCACCGGCGAAGCGCGGGAGAGTCACCCGCTCGCGTGCACCGAACCGGTTGGTCGGCAATGGCCGGTGTCGAACCCCCTGGCCGCCGCAGCGGGCCTGGCACATGCCCGGCGGTGTTGGGTGCCGCTCCGGGCAGAACCTCGCCGGCCGGACCAGTTCCCACCCCTGCCGGCCGCCGCCTGGCTCCGCATCGGCTCGGCCGAGGACTCCGGCCACAGGGCCTAGGATCAGCGGCATGACACCGGAAGAGGTCGGCCAGCGGCTCGTCGCGCTGCTTGCGCCCGTCGAGGCCACCGCGACGGTCTCCGGCGGTGAGGTCCATTCCCGGGCCACCGTCGACGTACCCCCGCATGCCTGGCGGGCCGTGCTGCTGGCCGCCCGCGACGACACCGAGCTGGACTTCGACTACTTCGACTGGCTGTCGGCTGTCGACGAGTTGGCCGACGGTTTCGACGTGGTGGCCCACCTCTGGTCCACCTCGCACCGGCACGGGGTGCTGCTGCGCGCCCGGGTGTCCCGCCAGACACCGACGGTCGACTCCGTGGTGGCGGTCTACCCGGGGGCCGCCTGGCACGAGCGCGAAACCCACGAGATGTTCGGCATCGATTTCGCCGGGCACGCCGATCTGCGTCCGCTGCTGCTGCCCCCGGAGTTCGAGGGGCATCCGCTGCGCAAGGAGTTCGTACTCGCCTCGCGGGTGGCGAAGCCCTGGCCGGGTGCGAAGGAGCCGGGTGAGTCGGAGGCCGGCGGCGGACGCCGCCCGATCCGGCCGCCGGGTGTGCCTGCGCCCGGAGAGTGGGGAGTCGTGCCGACCCCCGCCGGTGCCGGTGGCATGGGGGAGGGCCCGCGCGGCGGCACCCCGGCCCGCCCCGCCCGGGAGCGCCCGGCCCGTCCGGCACCGGGCACCCGTGGCCCGCGTACTCCCCGGGCTGCCGGCACTCCCGGTGACCCGGCGGGGCCCCGGCCCGGCCAGAACGGTCCGCTGCCCGAAGCCCACGGCGGCCCGGCGGCCACGGACGGTCCGGCGCCGGATGACGGAGGTGGGGCCTGATGCCGCTCTGGCTGGAACTGGTTGTCCGGATCGGTGGCGTGCTGGCCGCCTTCCTCGTTCTGCCGCTGCTGGTGGGGCAGGCGGAACACAAGGTGATGGCGCACATGCAGGGCCGGCTCGGCCCGATGTACGCGGGCGGGTTCCACGGCTGGGCGCAGTTGATCGCCGACGGGGTGAAGTTCGTCCAGAAGGAGGACGTCACTCCGCGTGCCGCCGACCGGCCGGTGTTCCGGTTGGCTCCGGCGGTGGCGCTGATGCCGTACCTGTTGGCCCTGCTGGTTATCCCGCTCGGCCCGAACGACCTGGTCGGGCAGCCGCTCGATGTCGGGTTGTTCTTCGTACTGGCGGTGGTCGGCGTGGGCGTGCTGGCCGTGCTCATGTCGGCCTGGGCGTCGGCCAACAAGTACAGCCTGCTCGGCGGGCTGCGCGGTGCGGCGCAGCTACTCGGCTACGAGCTGCCGCTGGTGCTGGCCGCCGCGTCGGTGGCGATGGCCGCGGGGACGCTCAGCCTCTCCGGCATCGTCGAGGCGTGGCAGCCCTGGTGGCTGCTCTGGCAGGCACCGGCGATGGTCATCTTCTTCGTGGCCGGCCTGGCCGAGATCCGCCGGCCGCCCTTCGACATGCCGGTTGCCGACTCGGAGCTGGTCTTCGGCTATCTGACCGAGTACACCGGCCTGCGCTTCGCGTTCCTGCTACTGGCCGAGTACGTCGGCATCGTGGTGATCGCCGCGCTCACCACCGTGCTGTTCCTCGGCGGCTGGCAGGGCCCGTTCGCCGACGCGCAGCTCGGTTGGCTCTGGACCCTGCTGAAGGTCGCCGCGGTCAGCTTCGTGATCATCTGGCTCCGGGTCTCCTACCCCCGCCTCCGCGAGGACCAACTCCAACGCCTCTGCTGGCTCGTCCTGGTCCCCGCCGCCCTGGCCCAGCTAGTCCTCACCGCCGCCATCCGCCTCACCCTCTAACCCCACCCCGGGCCCGAGACAGCCCCGTTGATCAAGAAGTTTGCGTCTGGATTCGAGCCGAAAGAGATGCAAACTTCTTGATCAACCCGGTGGTGGGTGGGTTAGGGCAGGGGGGTGTGGGTGGGGTTTACGCGTTCGGTGGGGGTGGGGGGTGCGGGTGGGGTGCCGGTGCCGAAGGGGCGGCCACCGAGGGACTCGCGGTCGTGCGGGGTGAGCCAGTTCGACAGGTCGGGGCCGAGCGGCACCACGCCGGTCGGGTTGATGTCCCGGTGCACCTCGTAGTAGTGCCGCTTGATGTGGTCGAAGTCGATCGTGTCACCGAAGCCGGGTGTGGTGAACAGATCCCGGGCGTACGCCCACAGCACCGGCATCTCGCTCAGCTTCTGCCGGTTGCACTTGAAATGGCCGTGGTAAACCGGGTCGAAGCGGACCAGCGTGGTGAACAGCCGTACGTCGGCCTCGGTGATCGTGTCACCGACCAGGTAGCGCTGCCCGGCCAGTCGCTCACTGAGCCAGTCGAGCCGGTCGAACAGCCGCCGGTACGCCTGCTCGTACGCCTTCTGGTTGCCGGCGAAGCCACACCGGTAGACGCCGTTGTTGACGTCGGCGAAGACCAGGGCGTTGACCTCGTCGATCTCGGCGCGCAGGTGTTCCGGGTACAACTGCGGGGCACCGGGTCGGTGGTACGCGGTCCACTCGGTGGACAGATCCAGGCTCATCCGGGCGTAGTCGTTTGTCACCACCTGCCCGGTGGGCACGTCCACGATGGCCGGCACGGTGATGCCCCGGGGATAGTCCGGGTAGCGCGCGAAGTAGGCCTCCTGGATGCGTTCGATGCCGAGCACCGGGTCCCGTCCGTCCGGGTCGAGATCGAACGTCCAGCTCCGTGCGTCGTGCGTCGGACCGGCGACGCCCATCGAGATGGCGTCCTCCAGGCCGAGCAGGCGCCGCACGATGATCAGACGGTTCGCCCACGGGCAGGCGCGGCTGACCACCAGGCGGTAGCGACCCGGCTCGACCGGATAGCCGTCCTGTGCGTCGGCGGTGATCCGGGTGGTGATGTAGTTCTGGTCCCGCTTGAACTCACCCGGCTCGACGTACTTCCCGGCGGTCTGCGTCCGGTCTGCGCCGTTGTTCTCCGTCATCGTCCCGCTCTCTGCCGTGCCAGCTCCCGTCCGGTCCCATCATGGCTGATGCCCCGTCCGCCGGCTGGGCGAGCGCGTGCGGCGTTCCGGCGGCGCATCGGGAGCCGGCCGGGCTGGAGAGCCGGCCGAGATCGTCGTGACGGGTCAGCGGGACCTAGGGGTGATCCGGTCGAGCGGGATGTCCATCTCCCACGGATCGGCTAGCAGGATGCCGTCGCTCATCCGGGCGTGTTCGACGTAGACGCGCTTCACCGGGTCGAGCCGGTGGGCGTGCACCACGATCCCCGCCTCGGTCTCGATCCGCCAGAAGAAGGGAATGTCCGCCTCGGCGTAGAGCGCTGGCTTGAGCACCCGGTCGATGCTGCGCGAACCCTCCGAGACGATCTCCACCACCAGCAGGACCTCGTTCGGCAGGTAGGAGGAGGGATTGCGGGCGGCGGCGTCCAGCTCGGTGACCAGCAGGTCGGGGATGAAGGCCCGAGTGCGGGACATCCGCACCGCCACCCCCTGGGTGACGTCGAATTCGGCGGGGCAGGTCTCTTCCAGTGCGGCCATGAGCCGGCCGGCGATGGATTGGTGCAGTCGCGTGGGGGAGGGCGACACGATCAGTTGTCCGTCCAGGAGCTCACGGCGGCGGCCGTCGTCAGGCAGGCGGTCGAGGGCGTCCGTCGTCCACTCGCCCGGCGCCGGGTTGTCGTCGTGCAGCGCGGCGGTCATTGACGGGTCCTTTCCGGTGCGTCGTTCTCCCCGCAGCCACCGTACTACCGGCTACCCCCGGGTGGTGGTCGCGCGCGCCGTGCCCACAGGGCAGGATGTTCGGCATGAGCGAGCGCGAGCGAAGCGAGGCGACCGGTCTGCCCGGCAGCGGCCTGGTCAAGGGGCTCGCCGTCACGTTGAAGACGATGACGAAACGCTCCACCACGGCGCAGTACCCGGACGTCGCCCCTGAGCTGCCGCCCCGCTCGCGGGGGGTGATCGCGCTGTTGGAGGAGAACTGCACGGTCTGCATGCTCTGCGCCCGCGAGTGTCCGGACTGGTGCATCTACATCGACTCGCACAAGGAGGAGGTGGCGGTGCCGGGGGCCGCCCGGGCCCGGCAGCGCAACGTGCTCGACCGGTTCGACATCGACTTCTCGCTCTGCATGTACTGCGGCATCTGCATCGAGGTCTGTCCCTTCGACGCGCTCTACTGGTCGCCCGAGTTCGAGTACGCCGAGTACGACATCAAGGATCTGCTGCACGACAAGGATCACCTGGGCGAGTGGATGGCCACGGTGCCGCCGCCCCCGGCCCACGACCCCAACGGCGAGCCGGCCAAGGAGGAGACCGCCGCCGCGCGCAAGGCCGCCGTCCCGAGCGCGCCCGCCGCCCGTCCGACCACCCCGGCGGTACGCCCCGAGCGCCGACCCGCACCACCCCGCGCCGACGACGAAGGTACGCCCGCATGACCGGGGTGGACGCGCTGCTGCTCGCCCTCGGCGCGGTGGCGGTCGGCTCGGCGGTGCTTGTGGTGGCCACCCGGCACCTGGTCCGCGCCGGGCTCTACCTGGTGGTCTGCCTCGGCGCGGTGGCCGGCATGTACCTCGTACTCGCCGCCGAACTGGTCGCCTGGGTGCAGGTGCTGATCTACGTCGGCGCGGTGGTGGTGCTGCTGCTGTTCGCCGTGATGCTGACCCGCGCGCCGATCGGCGCCTCCGACGATCTGGACCGTCCCGGTTGGCCGGCCGCGCTGATCGGCGGTGGGGCGGGGCTCGGGCTGGCGGCGTTGCTTGTCGACGCGTACCGCTGGACGACGGTGGAGCTGCCCGAGGCGGGCACCGCCGAGCGCCTCGGTGAGCAGGTCTTCAGCAGCTGGGTGCTGCCCTTCGAGGTGCTGTCGGTGCTGCTGCTCTCGGCGCTGGTGGGTGCCATCGTGTTGTCCCGCCCCGACATCGGCGCTCCCCGCCCGGAGACCACCGGCGCCGCCCGCCCGGAGACCACCGGCGCCGCCCGCCCGGAGGCCGCCGACGGGCCCGCCGGGGACGACGCGGCGGGCGATCGGGGGCGGTCGCGGTGAGACCGGTCATCCCGTACGTCACCGCCGCGCTCCTGTTCGGCCTCGGCGTCTACGGCGTACTGCGGCGACGTAACGCGGTGCTGGTGCTGATGGCCGTCGAGCTGATGCTCAACGCGGTGAACCTGATCCTGGTCACCGCCGACACCACGGCGAAGGCGGTGCTGCCGCACGGCGGGCAGGTCTTCGCGCTCTTCGTGATCGTGCTGGCCGCCGCCGAGGTCGGGGTGGGCCTGGCGATCGTGCTCCAGCTCTACCGGATGCGGGCCAGCGTCGCCGTCGACGAGATTCCCCTGACCGAACCACACACCGCAGAACCGGTCTCCGCCACGACGAGCGGACGGGCGTCACCGGCCGCCGGAAGCGAACCGGAGGGACCGCGGTGAGCGCCACGACGTTTGGTGCGTTGCTGCCGGCCGTACCGCTGCTCGCCGGCCTGACCGGCCTGCTGCTGCCTCCGTCGCCGCGGGGCGCGGCCATCGGTGCGGCGACCACCCGCCGGGTGGCCGCCACCCTCGGTGTGGCCGGCGCGACCGGTGCCCTCGCCCTGGCGGTGGCCCTGCTGGTCGCCCTGGACGGCCCGGCCGAGTCCTCGACCACCTGGATCGAGCTGGGCGGGCTCACTGTCACCCTCGGGGTACGTCTCGACGGTGCGGCAGCCCTGGTCGCCGTCGCGGTAACCGCGGTCGCCCTGGCGGTGCAGGTCTACTCGACGGGCTACCTCCGGCAGGGGCCGCCCGACGAGCCCGACCATCGCTACCCGCCGTACGCGGCGCAGGTCAGCCTCTTCACCGCCGCGATGCTGCTGGTGGTGGTCTCCGGGGACCTGATCCTGCTGCTGGTCGGCTGGGAGGTGATGGGGCTCTGCTCATACCTGCTCATCGCCCACGACCGGCGGCTGCCGGAGGCACCGGCAGCCGCGATGAAGGCGTTCCTGGTCACCCGGGTCGGCGACGTCGGCTTCCTGCTCGGCATCGCGTTGCTCGGCGTCTCGGCGGGCAGTTTCCGGATCGCCGACGTGCTCGCCCACGACCACGGCAACGCCACGCTCACCGCGGCCTGCCTGCTGCTGCTCGCCGGGGTGGCCGGCAAGAGCGCCCAGTTCCCGCTGCACACCTGGCTGCCCGATGCGATGGCCGGACCGACCCCGATCTCCGCCCTGATCCACGCCGCCACGATGGTGGCCGCTGGCGTGTACGCGGTCACCCGGCTGTGGCTGCTTTTCGAGGCCACCCCGACCGCGCTGGTCGTACTCGGCGTGATGGCCTCGGTGACCCTGCTGCTCGGCGCGCTGGCCGCCACCGCGCAGGATGACATCAAGCGGGTACTCGCCTGGTCGACGGTCTCGCAGATCGGCTACATGACCGGGGCACTCGCCGTCGGATCTCCGCCGGCCGCGCTGTTCCATCTGCTCACCCACGCGGCGTTCAAGGCGCTGCTGTTCCTCGCCGCCGGTGCGGTGATCCACGCCGTCGGCACCACGCTGATGTCCCGGATGGGCGGGCTGCGGCGCGGCATGCCGGTGACCTTCTGGTGCACCCTGATCGGGCTCGGTGCGCTGGCCGGCGTACCGCCACTCTCCGGTTTCTGGAGCAAGGAAGGGGTGCTCGCCGCCGCCGAGCAGGCCGCCCTGCACGGCGACGGCCCGGCACCGGCCTGGGTGGGCTGGCTGGTGTGGCTCGCCGGGCTGGTCGGTGTCGCCGTCACCGCCTGGTACGCCACCCGGCTGCTGCTGGGCACCTTCCTCGGTACGCCCCGCGCCCCGCTGGCCGATCCCGGGCACCGGGCGGCCGGCGCGCCGCACGACCCGCCGGCCGTGCTGCGCTGGCCGGTGCTGGCGTTGGCCGTGCCGGCGGCGCTGCTCGGTCTGGCCGGCTTTCCGGGCTGGTTCTCCCGCCAACTGCAACCCACCCCGCCGGCTGATTCCGACGCCATGTCGGACCTGATGCCGTCGGACGGGCTGATCCATCTCACCCCGACCGTGCTGCTGCCGCTGGCGTTGCTCGTGATCGGCGCCGGACTGGCGTGGGTCGGTTGGCGGCGGGGCGGCGGTGCCGACCCGGTGGCGACGCTCGGTCCGCTGCGGCCGGTCTTCGCCCGCGCGTTCCGGCTCGACGACGTCCAGCACACCCTGGTCGTACGGCCCACCACCGCGATGGCGCGAACAGCGCGTACCGCCGACGAGCGGGTGGTGGACGGTGCGGTCACCGGCACCGGACGCGCCGCCCGTGCCCTCGGCGGCGGGCTGGGCGTCCTGCACCGGGCGGCGTTGCCCCGGGCCGCGGCCGCGGTGCTGGCCGGCGCGCTGCTGATCGGCCTGGCCGCGGCCCTGATCGGAGCGACGGCATGAGCGAGCGCCAGCGAGGGGATCATCAACTCAGCGAGCGCCAGCGAGCGAACCATCAACTCGGCGTCTCGGTGCCGCGCGTCGGCCCGCAGGTCAGCGGAGGGCGGGCATGAACACCGGGGAATTCCTGCTGGTCTCGGTGCTCGCGGTGCCGGCGCTCGGCGCGCTGGCGGTGGCGGCCACGCCCCGCGGCCGGGCGGCCCGGATCGTGGGCACCGTGGCCGCCGCGCTGACCCTCGTCGCGACGGTGTGGCTGCTCGCTGGCCGGGACACCGCCTGGTCGACGTACGCGCCGCAGGGCACCGCCGGAGCGGTGCGTCCCTGGCATTCGATCGACCTACCCTGGGTGCCCGGGCTGGACCTACGCTTTCACCTGGGCGTGGACGGCATCTCCTGGCCGCTGGTGGTGCTCACCGCTCTGCTCACCCTGCTGTGCTGCGGCTACAGCCTCTGGCGGGTGCCGGGCGGCGGCGACGGCCGGGCCCTGGTGGCGTTGCTGCTGGTCGTCGAGGTCGGCATCCTCGGCACCTTCCTCGCCCTCGACCTGGTGCTGTTCTTCCTCTTCTTCGAGGTCGTCCTGCTGCCGATGTACGCGATCATCGTCGGCTGGGGAGGCGACGGCACCGACCCGGCGGCGCTTGACGCGCGGCGGCGGGCGGGGCGGAAGTTCGCCCTCTACACCCTGTTCGGTTCGGTGCTGCTGCTGGTCGGCGTGTACGTCGTGGTGGCCGCCGCCGGCACCGCCGACGTCGTGGCGCTGACCGGCGGCACGGAGTTGTCCCGTACCACCCAACTCGCCGCCTTCACCCTGCTCGCGCTGGCCTTCGCGGTGAAGAGTCCGCTGTGGCCGCTGCACTCGTGGCTGCCCGACGCGCACACCCAGGCACCGACGGTCGGCAGCGTGCTGCTCGCCGGGGTGCTGCTCAAGATGGGCACGTACGGTCTGATCCGGGTCGCCGTCGGGGTGGCCCCCGAGGGTGCCCGGTGGGCGGCACCCGTGCTCGGTGTGCTCGCCGTCGCCGCCATCCTGATCGGCTCGCTGGTCTGCCTGGCCCAGACGGAGCTGAAGCGGCTGATCGCGTACTCCAGCGTTGGGCACATGGGCTTCGTCCTGCTGGGAGTCGCCACGCTGACCGCCACCGGCATCCAGGCGGCGCTGATCGGCAACGTCGCCCACGGCATCATCACGGGTCTGCTGTTCTTCCTGGCCGGGGCGATCAAGGACCGTACCCACACCGGCGAGCTGAGCGAGTTGTCCGGGCTGCGGGAGACCGCCCCGCGGCTGTCCGGGCTGCTCGCGTTCGCGGCGGTCGCCTCGCTGGGGCTGCCCGGGCTGGCCGGCTTCTGGGGTGAGGCGTTCGCCGTGGTCGCCGCCGTCGAGTCCGGTGGGGCGCTGTGGACCACGCTGGCGGTGCTGGCCGCGATCGGCGGGGCACTGACGGCGGCGTACCTGCTGCGACTGTTGCGGCGGGTGACCCATGGCGAGCCCACCCCGGCGGTCGCCGCGCTCGGGCCCGGGCTGGCCGGGGTCGAACTGGCCGCCTGGGCGCCATTGGTGCTGCTCGCGCTGGCCGTCGGGCTGGCTCCGACGTTGGTGCTGGGCGTCGCCGAAGCCCCGGTCGAGGCCCTGGTGGGAGTGCTGCGATGAGCGAGCGTAGCGAGCGAGTCTTTCGGCTCAGTGCGGTGGTGGCTCGTCGTGACGCCGAGCGGAGCGAGGTGGCGCGATGAGCGAGCGTAGCGAGCGAGTTATTCGGCTCAGTGCGGTGGTGGCTCGTCGTGACGCCGAGCGGAGCGAGGTGGCGCGATGAGCGAGTCGAGTCTGGTGCAGGCCGTCGACCACGTGGCGCTGCTGCCGGCGTACCTGGCCGCCGGGACGGCGGTGCTGGTGCTGCTGGTGGACCTGCTGGCGGCCCGGCCGCCGGCCACCGTCGGCACGGCGGTCACCGGGGCGGTCGCCACCGCGGTCGGCGCAGGGGTGGTCGGTTCGGGAGCCGAACGACGCACGTTCTGCGTCGGCACCGACTGTTCGTACGTCTTCGGCGGCCGGGCCGCCCTGGTCGCCGCCCTTGTGGCGCTGCTCGTGCTCGGCGTGCTGGCGTTGTCCGGGCCGCTGCTGCGGGCCGGGAACACCCCGGTGGGGGAGTACTGCTTCCTGCTCGCCTGCTCGATGACCGGCGGCGTGGTGCTCGGCGCGGCCGGCGACCTGATCACCCTGATCGTGGCGGTGGAGGTGCTCACCCTGCCGCTGTACGTCCTGGTCGGGCTGCGCCGGGGCAGCCTGGCCAGCGCCGAGGCGGCGGTGACCTTCTTCGTGGTCAGCGTGGTCGCCACCACACTGACCCTGCTCGGCGCCGCGCTGCTCTACGCGGTGACCGGCGGGCTGCACCTGGAACGGCTGGGCACCCTCCTCGCCGACGAGGCCTTGCTCGACCTGCCGTTGACCACGGTCGCGGTGACGCTGGTGGTGGCGGGACTGGCGTTCAAGGTGGCGGCGGTGCCGTTCCACGCCTGGGCGCCGGCCACCTACGACGGGGCACCACTGCCGGTGGCCGCGTACCTGTCGACCGCGTCGAAGCTCGGCGGGGTGATCGCCCTGCTGGCGGTGGTGCGGTACGCGCTGCCGCCGGAGGTGACCGGGCCGGTGCTGGCCCTGGTCGCCGCGCTGACCATGACCGTCGGCAACCTGGTGGCAATGCGCCAGCGGCGTACCGTCCGGCTGCTCGCCTGGTCCTCGGTGGCCCAGGCCGGCTACATTCTCGCCCCGCTCGGCGCGCTGGCCCTGACCACCGACGCGGACGCCCGCACCGCCGTGTACGCCGCCGCCCTGGCGTACGCCGTTTTCTTCGTGCTGCTGGAACTGGCCGCCTTCGCCGGCGTGGTGGCCCTGCGCCCGGCCGGCGCGGACGGCGGCAGCCTGGAAGACCTGCGCGGTGCGGCACGGCGGCACCCGTGGGTCGGTGCCGGGCTGGCGTTCGCGCTGATCGGCCTCGCGGGCCTGCCACCCGGCCTGGCCGGACTGTTCGCCAAGGTGACGGTGGTCCGGTCGCTGCTCGGCGGCGGTGCCGGCTGGCTGGCCCTGGTGGTGGCGGTCAACGCGGTCATCGGCCTGGCGTACTACCTGCGGGCCGCCGCGTTGCTCTACGCCCCGGCCGGGGACCTCACAGCCCCTGTCGCCCGACCCGCCCGCGCGGTGGCCGCGGCGCTGGCGGTGGCGACCGTGGTGGCCCTGGTCGTCGGCTTCGCACCGCAGGTCGTGCTCGATCTCGCCGGGAGCTGAACCCGGGCCGGCCAGCGCGCCATCCGCCCCTCAGGTAACTCTCAGTCATGAGATGGATGGTTGACGGGTACCGGTGTGTTGTACCGGTCAGCGGATCCCGGCATCCGTGCACCGAAGGAGTGATCGTGCACCACAACCGTCTGAAGACCGCCGCGCTGCTCGGCCTGCTCACCTCGCTGATCCTGGCGGTGGGCTACTGGTTCGGCGGCAGTGGCGGACTGGTCATCGCCGTTCTCGTGTCGCTGGTGATGAACGGCGTCACGTACTTCTACTCCGACAAGCTGGCACTTCGCTCGATGCGGGCGCAACCGGTCAGCGAGGCACAGTTCCCCGAGCTGTACCACATGGTTCGGGAGTTGGCCGCCGAGGCCCGGCAGCCCATGCCCCGGCTCTACGTGAGCCCGACCGCCCAGCCCAACGCGTTCGCCACCGGGCGCAACCCGCAGAACGCGGCCGTCTGCGTCACCCAGGGGATCGTCGAGCTGCTCGACTACCGCGAGCTGCGGGGCGTCATCGGTCACGAGCTGTCGCACGTCTACAACCGGGACATCCTGATCTCCAGCGTGGCCGCCGGCCTGGCCGGCATCATCACCATGCTGGCGAACCTCGCCCTGTTCATCCCGCTGGGCGGCAACAGCGACGAGGACGGCCCGAATCCGCTGGTCCTGCTGCTCACCATCATTCTGGGGCCGATCGCGGCCACCGTCATCCAACTGGCGATCAGTCGTAGTCGCGAGTTCCAGGCGGACGCCTCGGGTGCCGAACTGACCGGGGATCCGCTGGCGCTGGCCAGCGCTCTCCGCAAGATCCACATGGGTGCCCAGCGTCGGCCGTTGCCGGCCGAGGGGCAGCTCACCAGCACCGCGCACCTCATGATCGCCAACCCGTTCCGGGGCGGCGGGGTGGTTGCGCTCTTCGCCACCCACCCGCCGATGGAGCAGCGGGTCGCCCGGCTGGAGCAGTTGGCGAGTCAGCTGGGCCCGGTGCGCTACCAGCGCTGACCTGCCCCGGCCAGCCGGGGCCGGCGCGCCTCCGCCGCTGCCCGATCATCACCGTCGCCGCCCGCGCCCGGTCCGCCCGGCGCGGGCGGCACCGTCTCGCCGGGGGTGGAAGGGCGGCGCGAGTTGCGGTATGTCGGCCGCTCGGACGCGGTTCGAGAGAGCAGATTGCGGCATCCCGGGAACCGGGAGCAGCCGTGCGGACATGCCACCGGACCTCGACGTCCTGCTCGCAGACGGGCTTGCGGCGTGCCGTGCCGGGCGACGACGCCAGGAAGACCGTCGGCAACCTCGGCACATCCGCCACCGGGGGTGGGTGAGCGCCACCACAGACCTGGACGGGGTGGTCGGTCGAGCGTGGGGCGTTAGGGTCTAACCGAGTCTCGCTCATTACATTTCGTGGAGGTCCGCTGTGGCTGGGCTGCGCCGGTATCTGGCTGTCTGGCAGATTCCGGGCGCACCGACCCTGCTGATCACCGGCATCATCGGACGACTCGGGATCGGCATGACGCCGCTCGCGCTGCTGCTCGTCGTCGAAGGGGTGACCGGACGCTACTCGTTGGCGGCCGTGGCCGGCGGCTGTTACGCCCTCTCCGGTGCCGCGCTGAGCCCGGTGGCCGGCCGGGTCGCCGACCGGATCGGTCCCACCCCGGTGCTCCTCGGCACCGCGATCGCCCATCCGCTGGCCCTGATGGGGCTGCTCTGGGCGGCCCGCGCCGATGCCGCACCCTTTGTGCTGGTCCTGCTCGCTTCGGCGGCGGCCGGTGGGACGTACCCGCCGATGACCGCCGCGATCCGTGGCGCCTGGAACGGGCTGACAAACGTCGACTCCGGTCGGTATCACCTGCGCAATACCGCCCTCGCCGCCGAAACCACCCTCTTCGAGATCGTTTTCGTGCTCGGTCCACTGCTGGTGGCCGGGTTCGTACTGGTCGCCGACGCCGGGGCGGCGCTGGTCGGCGCCGCGGTGGTGACCCTGGTCGGCACCCTGTCGGTCGCACTCGGCCAGGCCATGCGCGGCTGGCGTCCGCACTCCCGGGAACATCATGCCCGTGGCCTCGGTCCGCTTCGGGTCGCCGGCTTTCCGGCGCTGCTGCTCTGCGTGGCCAGCATCGGCATCGCCTTCGGGGCGGCCGGCGTGACCGTCCCGGCATTCGCCACCCGCTACAACCCCGACGACCCGAACGGCCTCGCCGGCGTGCTGCTGGCTGTCTGGGGCGTCGGCAGCGCGATAGGCGGGTTCTGGTTCGGCGTCCGCCGGCCGGCCCGCAACATGACCCGCCTGTTCGCCTGGCTGCTCGCCGTGCTCGCCGGCAGCTTCGCCGTCTTCGCCGTGATGCCCACGCCGGGCGCGCTGGGCACCGCCCTGCTGTTCGGCGGGGCCGCCATCGCTCCCGCGCTGACCCTGGAGAACACCCTGGTCGGGCGGATCTCGCCGAGCAGCATGCTGAACGAGGCGTACACCTGGGTGGTGACCATGTCGGTCGGTGCGAGCGCGGTCGGCGGCGCCGTTTCCGGCCTGATCGTCGACCATGCCGGCGGGGTGCCGTGGGCCTTCCTGTTCGCCGGGGCCGCAGTCGCCGTCGGGGCGGCGGTCGCCGCGCTGCCGGCCGGCCCCATCGCCCGCGCGGAGGCCACCGCCGTCCGGGCCGAGCAGCCCGCCGCGGCCTGACCCGCGCCATCATGGGTACGACGACCGGATGTTCCTCTTCTTCTCCAACCGGATCGGCTGTCTTGGCTCGATCCTGGTCAGCGCGATCCTGACGGTCGTCCTGCTGCTGATCTTCACCCGTTGATCCGGACCCGACGCGTGCTCCGCGTATCGGTGCTCCCGCAGATCCGCACGAGGCGAAGTTGACGATCACGGCGGACGTGGCGCAGCTCCGCCGGGACCGCCTCGGTGCCGGCGCGGTTCCTCGTGGTCGTGCTCTAGTGCTGAACCGCGCCGGCCGGTAGGCCGCCTGCGTGCGAGGGGAGGGCTTGCGGGTGGCCCGGGCTTCCGGCCAGGGCCGGCCGCCGACGAAACCCGGTTTCCCCGGCCGCACGCTGGGCGGTAGCCTCCCGCGCCGAGGAGGCGAGTCATGGAGCTGACCGCGCTGGGCCCGACCCACCCGGCCGTCGTGGCGAGCTGGGCGACCTCACCGGAGGAGAGCCGCCGCTGGTGCTCACGCGACCGGGTGACATCGGAGGACGTCAGGCGCTGGGGCGACGAGCCCGACGTGCTCGCGTACCTCGCGCTCGTCGACGGAGAGCCGGCCGGCTACGGCGAGCTGTGGCTCGACGACGCCGAGGCCGAGGTGGAGTTGGCCCGCCTCATCGTGGCCCCGGCGCTGCGCGGTCGGGGCCTGGGCCGGCGGATGGTCACTGTGCTCACCAACCTGGCCCGGGACCACCACCCGGCGGTGCTGATGCGATCGCACCCCGACAACGCTCCGGCGCTGCGGTGCTACACCGCCGCCGGCTTCGAACTGGTGCCGCCGGACCAAGCGGACGAGTGGAACGAGGGCCAACCCGTCCCGTACCTCTGGCTGCGGCACCGGCGCGACGACTGAACCCCCGGACGCTCTGGAGATCACACCAGATCCGCGGCAACGCGACCTCGGCGGTCACGGCTGGCGGTTTCCTCCGCGCCTCAAGCCGCGGAGCGCAACAGTCGCTGGTAACGACTGACGGCGCGGCCGGTCGAGACGACTCAGCGGTAGTTGGTGAACTGGAGGGCCACGCCGAAGTCCTCGGCCTTGAGCAGCGCGATGACCGCCTGAAGGTCGTCCCTCTTCTTGCCGGTGACCCGCAGCTGGTCGCCCTGGATCTGAGCCTGGACGCCCTTGGGGCCCTCATCGCGGATCTTCTTGCTGATCGTCTTCGCCTTGTCCTGATCGATGCCCTGGATCACCTTGGCGTCGAGCTTGAAAACCTTGCCCGACGGGCGCGGGTCGCCCGCGTCCAGCGACTTCAACGAGATGTTCCGCTTGACCAACTTCTCCTTGAACACGTCCAACGCGGCCCGGACCCGCTCCTCGGTCTCCGCCTGGAGGCTGATCGCCTCCTCGCCCGACCAGGAGATCCCGGCGCCCGTTCCCCGAAAGTCGAACCGCGTCCCGAGCTCCTTCTCCGTCTGCCGGAGGGCGTTGTCGACCTCCTGACGGTCGACCTTGCTCACGATGTCGAACGACGGGTTCGCTGCCATACTCATGCTCCTGCTGTCCGGCTGGTTTGTGATCCTTTAGCCCTGGTTGCCCAGGGGTACGAACCCTGACGGTACCCGGTTGCGGCGGCAACGGGTGGAGCCGCTATCCTTGCTTCCGCTGCCGCGCCACGGCGCGGTGGTACGCCCTGGCGGGTTGCCCGAGCGGCCAATGGGAGCGGACTGTAAATCCGTCGCGAAAGCTACAGAGGTTCGAATCCTCTACCCGCCACCAGGTGCGACAACGGCCCCTGACCAGCAGAAATGCTGATCGGGGGCCGTTCTCGTTGAGCTAGCTCGGTCCGGCTGAGTCCAGCCCGTTGCGACTCGTTGTGGGCATATCGTGGGCAGGTTGATCAAGGCTCGTTCGTTGTTCGGCGCTGAGGTTGCGGATGGTGACATCTCGGCGGCTGAGGCGGTCTATGGCTGCGGAAGACGGGTCGGGGGCAAGCCAGTCCGGGGTTTGGACTGGCGCGGCAGACGGAAGCCCTGAGCGGCTTCCTGAGCCGAGTTGGTCGGCTTCCGTACCGGCTGGAGCTGATGCGGCGCTGTCGGGATCCCTGTTGTGAGGGCGGCTGCCCGGCGGCAGCCGGTGGCTGACCGCCCCGGTGCCGTAGGCGGCCGGGGCGGCTTGCCACCGGCCGGGCTCACCGCCCCGCACCGCGCGAAGCGCGGTGCCTTGATTCAGAACAGGGGAAATCGGCAGTACCGTGCTTGCAAAGTGTTTACCTGCATCTACCGCGTAGCGCGTCCGCGCACGGCCGGAAGCCGGACACGGCCGCGCAAGACGAATCTAGGGTGGTTAGTGTCACGCGTCTCACTGACGTCGACCACCGTTCGCTGGCCTTCTACCCGCTGCGTGGGAGTATGGGGAACTGCTGCGGAGAGGTTTCGCTAGCTAGCCTGGTAGATGTGGGTGCTCAAAGCGTGGCTTCCACCCATGCGGCTGAGGGGAACGGGAGATGGACGTCCTGCGTCGCGTTGCGCTTGGGAGTGTTCAAGCTGCCAGGTGCTGTGGCAGCCGGCCTGATGAGGGCCAGCGTTGATGTCAAAGCCGAGGGCGGCCCACGGTACGACCACGCGGTACGTAGCGGGTTGCCGCTGTTCGGAGTGCCGTGCTGCAAGGGCGGCTTACGCGAGAGCGAAGCGTGCGGAGTGGGCCGCGACAGGCAACTACCCGGGCGTCCACGGCAGCTACTCAACCTATGCGAATGGATGTCGGTGCGAGCCCTGCATGAAAGCAGAGCGAGAGTACCGTTCAAGCCGCAGTTCCAAAGGCGCTCGGTAACCACGGACCGCTGACGTCGATCGTGTAGCCCGTCGGTGCTCAGGACAGCCGGGCAGTTGTCCTCATCGTTCACGCTGGGAGATTGTGACTGGTGGGCAGATCCCGAAGGGTGTTCGTCTGGCAGGTGTGACAGCCGACGTGCAGCGGCTGTGAGTTACTCAGAAGTTGAAGGACCCCGTAAAGCAGCACACGCGATCGTGGTGCTGATGTCATCTAGGGGCAGCCGGGTTCGGCCATGGCTCATCCATTTATAACTAGCGAGGATTACGTCCGAGACGTGGCCTGCGCATTCAGCGAGCAGGAGTTCGGTGTCCTAGATCCGAAACGAAGCGCACCCCAGACAGATAGACGAGCAGGCCCGACTGGACCTGCGTCGTCGTCCCGCGCGCCCTCGCTTCCTCGGTCACCCTTTTTATCGCCTGATCCTCGCAGCTACCAGTCATTGCTGACCTTGGCGCGAGGCGGGTCATGTCAACAGCCAAGCGCGCCCGCGAGTGCCTCGCCAATCACCCTTCCAAGGAGCGGTGGGACCGCATTTCCTATCTGCTTAGCAACGAGATTCCGGTTCGTCGGAGCAAAGAGAAAGGTGTCATCAAACGACTGAAGTCGCGCCCCCTCCCTGGGTGTGAGTGCGCGATGTTGTATCGGATGGATGCACTTGTTGGACGCTGGGTGAACGAAATTTACTGTGATGGTTGGGGATGGTTCATCTGCCTCAAGCCTCGAATAGCAGCTCGAAAAACCACTCGTAATGAGGTGAGGCGGAATCGAGGAGATGTTAGGGCCTGCGTGCCTAATTATCTCAAGCATCTTTGCAGTATGGCGGGTGGATCCGTGCCATGTCAGCTCCAGGGCATCCGCTCGGCGTTCCTTCTGGAAGCTGGTCCTTGGCGGAGCATCGTATCGGGTAGCAGTTTCGCCGCTCTCGACTGGGGGGAGGTCGTCGATGGCCTCCGCGACCGTGACTGCCGGTGGCAGGGGCTCGGCCTCTTGGTTCAAGAGGCTAGGTTCGGAGGGTGTCAACATCCGAGAGGAATCCTTGAATCCGATGGTACGGAAACGACCTGCGTGAGTCGGCTTCGGCCAGTGAAAGGAAATCCCAGGTTGAGTGCCAACTAAGATCAGCCGCTCACGCTTCTGTGGCACTCCGAAGTGGGCTGCATTCAAGATCTTCCAGTCGGTTTGATAGCCGAGCCTGCCGAACGTGTCTTCGACTGCCTCCATGTCGAGACCCTTGTTGTGGGTCGCCAATCCGACAACGTTCTCGAACACGAAGGCCAGCGGCTGCCAATAGCCGACGTAAGCCGCGAACTCCTCGAAAAGGTTGTTGCGGGGATCATCGTAGTTTGTCGAGCGGTTAGGGCGGATCGATGAAAAACCTTGACAGGGCGGGCCGCCGATAATCACCCCGATGTCGCCTCGCCCCTGTCCCAAGCGGTCTGCCACCTCCGCTCTCGACGTTTTGCGGATGTCGCCGGGAATGCCAAGCGCCGTAGGGTGATTTAGCAGGAAGGTTTCTACCGAAGGCGCTAGAACGTCTATGCCGTATACCACCTCGTAATGCCCCGAGTTTTCGAAACCCTTCGAGAAACCGCCGGTACCGCAAAATAGGTCCATCACCTTTAAGCGCATATGAGGTCCTCTCGATGCCCAGTCAGTCCGGTGGAGACTATAGTCTCGTAGTCAAGCGATCCTCAATCACTTAGGTTCGTGCGTGTGTCGGCTGATCATGAACCTCGGCCCAATCTAGCGGCGGCGACGGCGCGGGCGGTAGCTGAGCTGAGGCGCGCAGCGGGCCTGACCATGGAGGATCTGGCGGACCGAGCGGGCCTGCACCGTACGAGTGTCGGCCTGGTTGAGCGCGGCGAGAGGTCTCTGTCGGTTGACTCCGCGGCTAGACTCGCTGCTGCCCTAGGGATGCGGCTTAGCGACCTAGTGGCCCATGCTGAGCGCTCCTTGGCAGCCCAGGAAGAAGAAGGACTTCTAAGCGCACGCCCAGGTGCCACCATCGTCGAGCGAGGATCGAAACGGATCGTTGATCCGAGGTTGGTCACCCGTGAGGCGGAGTTGCGTCGTATCTCCGGCCTAGGCGCTGACGCCATTTTGTCGGCCATTGAATCCACATACGAGACGCTTGATCTGATCGACGACGAACTTACCAGTAGAGGCTCCCCGCCAGTCTCTGGCTTAGTAGAGTTGGCCAACCTGTCGTCGATGATTGGGAACCTGGTAGGTGCTGGGTTGGCGGCTGCGTCTGCTGGCGCATACTCGAGAAATCGACCTCACGCTTTTCCTGACCTCATGCCTCAGTGGTCTGGGCTTCCGGAACTTGAGGTTAAGACTGCGCTGGAGTCCAACCCCCCTAAGGGGCACCTGCCAAAGCCGGGCACCTATCTGACCTTTCGCTACGTCTTGGGTCGCAGAGACGGAAGCTTTTCCCGTGGTCGTGAAAGTCGTGGGGACACTGTATGGGTGTGGGAGGTTAGAGCAGGTGTCTTGATGGCGTCGGACTTCGCTATTAGCAATACTGCAGGCGACTCTGGGAAAACCGCAGTTATTAAGAGCGAAGCCTTCCTGCGGATGCCGCGTGTTTTCTACGATCCGCGATTCTTGCCGTACGCTCGTCGCTCCGGCCCTTATGGCGATGATCCATTGGTATGAACGCAGGTCTGAGTTGTGGCTGGCGGGTTCAAAGTTGCACTTCGCGGCAATTTACCCCACCCGTCTGGCGGTGTGGTGGGCGTGCGGTTCGTAGCGCAGTGCGGGACACTGACCTAGCCCATGTTCGCACAGCTGTCGGTCTGAGGCCGTAGACAAGAGATTTTCGCTGTCTGCAGCAGCGTATCCTTCGTCGCGGCTGCGGAGGGATCGGGCCGCGTGCCCTAGCGGCGGCATGCGCAGCTCGCCCGCATGTCATGTAGCCATGTCGCCTGGCCTCTTAGACGAATCGAGGCGGCGAGCGAATCCTTATCTTTTAGCGCGCGGTAGCTGATAGGTTCTGACGACCTTTCCGACGAATCCCCTTGTCCGGACGACGCTTTGTTGTTCGACCAGGCTCGCACCCACCTCAACAGCGAACAGAGCCGCAAGCTCCGGATCAGCGTCCACCTGGCGCTGGCGCGTCTCTGTTTCGAAACACTCCTCTGAACCGCCTTCGGGTCGGCTGGGATTCGCATAAGTTCCACGGCCGTGCTCGGTGGCGACCAATCGAGCCTCGCGCAAGACGGCTATGGCCTGCCGGATTGTGCCCCGACTTGCGCGGAACTCAGCCGTTAGCGCCTTCTCGGTTGGGAGGAGGGCTCCCGGGGGTATGGTGCCGCTCTCGATGCGTTTCCGCAGTTCGTCGGCGATGGCGCGGTAGCGGGGCTGTCCGTAGTGCGGGGTGGGCACTCGTTCACCGTACCTGGCACTTGTCTTACCAAGTGCCAGCCGGAGCGCCGTTTTGACGTGTAGACAAGTCGTCCACTTGTAGGTACGTTTCCGGTTGTACGGCTGGGTTGACGGTGTGTATCAGGGGTGGTGCTGCGTCGGCCTGGTCGTGCGGGAGGCGCGGCGTCCTGGTGGGCCGGTTGCGGTAGTCGCGCGTACAAGGTGGCTCGGTGATACCCGACCCGTCCGGTGTCGGACGGTGCGCCGTGCCCTGCGTCGGGCCGGTGGCCGGCTGATTCCCCCTGGTCGGCCGCCGGCTCTCCTATATCTGGAGGTGCGATGCCTGGCTCTCATCGTCGACGTCCCTGGTTCCCGTTCTGGCGGTCCCGCCAACAGCGAGACCGATCCGCATCCGTGGCCGAGGGCCGCTCCGGCGGTTCCGCTCCTGCTCGTAACACCGTTCCGCTGCGCTGGGCGATGGAGCGGACCCGTGAGCTGCCGGCGTTGCATCATGCGCCGCTGCTCAGCCGGGGCCAGATCTTCCGGGGCGACGGTGGGCGGTGGCCGCGATGAGTCAGGCGAGCAGGCGGCCTGTCGCGGCGAGTCATCCTGCGTGGTGTGCTCCGGATCGGTGCGGGCATCTGGTGCCGCCTGTACTGGCGCACATGGCGCGACGCCATCGGGGTGTGCTGCTGCGGGTGGGTGAGGTCCGGTCGTCCGGGCTGGTCGTGTCGTACCTGATCGGCTCCGACGACGCACCGCCTACGGTCGTGGTGCATGCCTCGTGCCGGGCCGGCTCTGGCTGGGCCGAACTCACCCTCCCGCAAGCAGGGCAACTGGTCGACCAACTCGGCTCGCTCCTAGCGCAAGTCGCCAGCCCAGGGGAGGGCGGGCATGGGCGCCAGTGACGACCCGACCAACACCCAGACGCCCAACACCGCAGACGAGGCATCGTGTCCCGACTGGTGCCGGGGCTGCGGGCCGAACGATCCGATGCATCGCCGGCTGCTCGCCACGATCGGCAGCGAGGGCGGCGGCTGGGTGAGCGTGCAACTGCTCCTGGACCGCTTCCGACGCCGCGACCCGGTTGTCAAGGTCGACGCGACCCGCTCCGGTGCGACGGAGTCGGTGCTGTTGTCGCGGGTGCAGCTCGATCGGCTGATCTACGAGCTGACCTTCGCCCGGTGGCGGGTGATGACCAAGGGACAACCGTTGGAGGGACACTATGACCGTCACTGACCGCAGCTCCCGCCGTACTCCGGTGCCCGCGTATCGACCGCGTCGGCCGGTGGTGGCGGTGGATCTGGTGCCGGAGCGGCCGGCGGGTGGGACCACCTGGCAGTCGTTGGAACGTCTAGGGGGTACGGTGACCGGTGTGCATGGCCGGGACTGGCGCCCTCGTTACCTGCAACTCGCCGAAGAGTTGCGGGTCAAGATCACGAGCGGAGAACTGGCCCCCGGCACGTTGATGCCGTCTGAGACGGAGTTGGCCGACACGTCGGGCCTGTCGCGGACCAGCGTCCGCAACGCTATCCGCCAGCTCCGGGAGTGGGGCTTGGTTCGCGCGGAGCAGGGGCGAGGCACCTACGTGCGGGCACCGCGCCAGCGGGTACGGCGTCGCAATGCGGAGCGGTACCAGTGGGAGAAGGACCGGGTCCTGCTCGACCAGGACGAGCGGCTCAAGACCGGCGCGACCGAGCATGACACCGGCCTGACCGTCGATGATCTCAAGTTCCACGCCGAGTACACCCGTGTTGAGGCGGACGCGGACATGGCGGCGGCCTTGCACGTCGAGCCGGGAACGCCGCTGCTGCGCCGGGTCTACTGGACGTCGTCGCGGCATGAGAACGCGCCGTTGACGATGTCGTACTCGTACCTGCCCTATGACCTGGTGGCTGCGAACCCGGGCCTGCTCGACGCCAGCAACGAGCCCTGGCCCGGCGGCTCACAGCACCAGCTCTACACGATCGGCGTCGAGCTGGACCGCATCGACGAAGAGGTCCGGGCGCGTCCGCCGTCGCCGGATGAGGCCGAACTGCTCGACATCGACCCCGGCGTCTCGGTGCTGACCGTGCGCAAGACCTCCATCGACACCACCGGCCGCGTCGTCGAGGTGGCCGATGTAGTGATGCCAGGGGACCGAACGGAACTGGTCTACTCCCACAAACTGCAACGGTGGAAAACGTGACGCAGCTCGTCTCGGTCATCACCCCGGTCCACGCCCCGAGTATCGAGTACCTGGCCGGCGCGTACGACTCGTTGGTCAAGCAGGACATGCCCGACGGGTGGGACTGGCAGTGGCTCGTCCAGGAGGACGGGCAGACCGGAACACTGGCCCAGGTGCTGCCGGACGACCCTCGCATCAGCATCGGCGGCGGTCGTCCTGGCGGCCCGGGTGTTGCCCGTACCCTCGCTCTTTCCCGTGTCACTGGGCAATACGTCAAGGTGCTGGATGCGGACGACCAGCTCATGGCTGGCGCGCTCGCCCGGGACATCGCCGCCTTCGAGACACATCCGCAAATCGGATGGACGACTTCGCGCGTCCTGGATCTGATGCCCGACGGGTCAACAGTCGGATGGGACAAGGACCCGGCCGGCGGACCCATCGGCCGCGGTGCCGTCCTCGCCTTCTGGCAAGCCAACGGCTACCGCGCCCAGGTCCACCCCGCCACCCTCTGCATTCGCCGGGACCTGCTCTTGGCGCTCGGCGGCTGGATGGCGCTCCCGGCCTCCGAGGACACCGGCCTTCTTTTGGCCGCGAGCGCGGTTAGCGAGGGTTACTTCACCCGCGAACACGGCCTGCTCTACCGCAAGTGGCCCGGCCAGGTCACCAGTCAAGCCGCCCACCGTGAACCCGTCGAGTACGAGGGACGGATGAAGATCATCGAGGCCAGAGCCGTAGCCCTGGCCTCGATGCTCCCGAACGGACTGCCGGTCACTCCTGCGGCGTAGCCTCATGCCCCGGCATCCCATGGGTGCGCCGACGCTCCTTCATCTCTGCCTCATAGATGTGCCGCCGACCGCCGGCCAGAGTCTCCCGGGCGTACCGCTCGACCTCCTGGAACGCCGCGTAGTAGCCATCGTCGAACTCCTCCATGATCTGGAAGGTCCACCGGCCTGGTAGCACGTTGCGGCCCAGCAGCTCCCGCTCTACCCGGTCGGCCACCTCGTCGTGCCCCGCGTGCCGCAGCAGCTCGACTACCCGGTCAAGGGTCAGGTCCGCGCCGCCTACCAGCTGGTGAGCGGAGTACAGATGACCGCGTACGCGGTGGATCGTCTCCAGCGCTTTGCTCAGTTCGCCGAGAGCTTCCACGGTCGTGGAGTCAATGCCTGCCGGCCGCGAGTGTGCCTCGTCGACGGACCGACCTCCTGTTTGTTCCGCCATGGCTGCTCCGATACCCCTACCTCAAGAAGTTAAGCCGCTCCGTCAGCCGTCCGGTCATGGGCAGCGCGAATACAAGACATGAGGATGCAAGTCAAGCATCGCCACGGGTGCGGTAAAAGGTGAGGATGCAAAGATCTGGGGGTCGACCCGACTTGGCTCAAGTTAGTGCGCACGTCGGCTGGCTCGGGTGATGGCTTCGAGGGCGTCGCGGAGGTCGTCGGGTAGGGGGTCGGCGGCGGTG